>JAEUHW010000447.1 GCA_016793245.1 Planctomycetota bacterium | reverse complement strand
GCGGATCGCGGTGAGCGAGCTGCCGGCGCTCGTTCGCGGCGAAACCGGCACGGGCAAGGAGCTCGTCGCGCGCCGCCTGCACGAGCTCTCCCCGCGCCGCGAGGGTCCGTTCGTCTCCGAGAACTGCTCCGCGTTGCCCGGTGAGCTCCTGGAGAGCGAGCTCTTCGGTCACGAGAAGGGCGCCTTCACCGGAGCCCATCGCGACAAGCCGGGTCTCTTGCGCATGGCCCACGGTGGAACTCTTTTCCTCGACGAGATCGGCGACATGCCCTTCGAGCTGCAGACTCGCTTGCTGCGCGTCCTGCAGGAAGGGCGCGTGCGCCCGGTCGGCGCGGATCGCGAAGTGGCCGTCGATGTGCGCTTGGTGACCGCGACGCACCGGGATCTGGAGAGCCTCGTCCGCGAAGGCAAGTTCCGCGAGGATCTCTACTACCGGATCCGCGTGGCCGAGCTGCTGGTGCCGCCGCTCCGCGAGCGCCGCGAAGACATCCCGCTGCTCGTCGATGCCCTGCTCGCGCGCGCCGATGCGCGCGCTTCGCTCGCCCCGACCGCCCTCGACGCTCTGAAGCGCTATGCTTGGCCGGGGAACGTGCGCGAGCTCGAGGGCGTCCTCCGTTCGGCCGTCGTGCTGAAGCGCGGCGAGCGCATCGAGCTCGAGGATCTCCCGGGCGAGGTGCGCGGCGACGTGCGCCTCGGCAGCGGCGGGCTCCCGAGCCTGCGCCTCGAGGACTTGGAGCGCCTCGCGCTGCAAGAAGCCCTGAAGCAAGTCGACGGACACCGCGGTCGCGCGGCAGAGCTCCTCGGCATCTCTCGTTCCTCTGTCTTCAACAAGCTCCGCGAGCACGGATTGTCATGAGCCGCACTCTCTCTACCCTGGCCTGCGCCGCTGCCGTGGCATTCGCGGCGGAGACGCGCGCTCAAGACCTCGGACGCGGCTCGCTGCAAGCCAACGGACGCGAACCGCGGCTCGCGCTCGAAGGCGCGGCTCCTGGTGCACTGGCTTGGATCCGCGGCAGCGATCTCGATGTCACGGCCTCCACCGCACCGTTGGTCTACCTGCTGCTCTCCGCCGATACCGCTTCGATCCCGCTCGATGGCTTGGGACTTCGCGGCGCGGTGCTCGGCTTGGGCCCCACGGGCTTCACGTCCTTCGGTCCGCTCCCCGTGAACGCGCAAGGGAACTTCGCTCTACCGCTCTTGGTCGAGCCGGCGTGGCGCGGTGCCACGATCTACGCGCAGCTCGTCTCGATCGACCCGCGCATCGCGCCCGTGCCGCTCGCGTTCTCCGACGCGCGCTCGATGACGCTCGGCTCCGCCGGACCAGAGCTCGTCGCCGCGCAAGACGCAGGGAACGGCAGCACGCATCTCGTGCGCCTCTTCGCGAGCGGCCGCCCGGGCACGGAGCTACCCGCGCTGCGCGACCTGCAGCTCCGCGATCTCGCGCTCACTTCCGCCACCGAGAACCACGCCTATCGCGACGATCGCGCGCGCGTGGAGCGCTTGGCTGGAGTGGACACCTTGCGCCTCCCCGGCGGCGGCCGCCTCGTGCGCTATCAGCGCGCGGGCACGACGACCTTCGGCCTCGCGCACCTCGCACCCGACGGCCGCGTCGAGATCCTCGCCGAGAACTCGACGGGCAATCCCGGTCACGAGCCCATCGATCTCCTCGTCGCGGCGTCCAGCTTCGGCCCGTACGTGGCGTTCGTCGTGAACGAAGGTCGCACGCGCATCCACGTCTTCCGCTACGACGGCGAGAACCTCTCCGGCAGCGCCGAAGCGCTGCGCGAAGTCACGCCTCCCAGCGCCGCACTAGTCGAGCCGGGTGCCATGATCTTCGGCAGCGCGGTGCTCGTCTTCGTCGACGATGCCCTCGGCCCGTATCGCGCCGCACTCGACGGCAGCTCCGTGGCCCAGCGCTACACGTTGCCACCGACCGGTGGCGGCACGCCGGTCGCGTTCGACGAGGAGATCGCGGTCTCCGGCGACGGGCGCGTCTTCGCCTTCGGTGCCGGACTCGGGCGGCGCTCGAAGGACATCTACGCGCTGCGCGACGACGGCTCCGCGGTGAACGTCACGCAGTCGCCCGCGGACTACAGCGAAGTCGGCTACACCAACCTCGGCCGACGCTTGGAGATCGCGCTCAATCTCGACGGCTCGCTCGTGAGCTACGTCAACAACTCGACTCCCGAGCCCGAGGGCTTCCTGCGCGGCGTCTCCTCGCCGGTCCTCTTCCATCTCACGAGCACGCAGACCTTCATCGACTCGATCGACGTCGGCGGCGTGGGCCAGCTCCCCTACTTCGGCGGCGCGCTCGTGATCGCCGGCTTGGACGAGCAGGCGCTCGACTTCTACTACACGCCGACCGGCTCCCCGCAGCAGCTCGTGAACCTCACCAACACGGGCACGCCGGGCCAGCCCTTCGGCCTCGGCAGTTCACTCGCGCTGAACGACCTCGGCACGCTCGAGGGCGCGCCGCAGCTCCTGGTCTCCGTGAACGATGCGCGCATCCAGCGCGACACGCTGCTCGCGCTCGACCTGCAGGCAGGCACGAGCCGCCTCGTCGCCGATCCCGTCGATGGACCGAGCTTGGCACTCGGCGGCACCGAAGCCGTGCTCGCGAGCGGCAACGAGCTCGTCTTCGCTCGGCCCGCCGATCCGACCGCGGGCTATCGCCGCGCGGTCGCGCTCGGAGCTCCGGCGCGCCTGCTCGCGCGCACCGGCACCACGGTCTACGCCGCGGTTGGAGCTCTCACGACGAACCGCGTGCTCTGGCGCTTCGATGCAGCGAGCGGCACGGGGGCGCCTCTCGATCCGCAGGCCGCGGCGATCGACGATCTCGTGATCGATCGAGCGAGCGGCAGCGCACTGACGCTGCGCGCTGGAGTGCTCTACGCCACGGATGCGCTCGGTGGGACGCAGCTACGCGGTGGTGCCGCGCTGCGCGCGGTGCTCTCGAGAGGCTGAGCCCGCAGTTCGACCGCGAGCGTCGCGTACGACTCGTGCATCGAAGTCGTCGGGCTCAGCGTGGGATCGACTCGCTGGCGAGCTTCCGCAGCTACGCGTAGAGCGCGTCCAGCAACGCCGCGCCGGAGTGGCGCCGCAGTCTCCAGATGATCGACTGACGAACGAGGTTTTGGGCAGGAGTTGATCGCTCGAGGATCGCGCGAAGAGAGCGGAGCGTGGCGTTCTGGAATGCTCGAGCTCCCTGCATGAGCCGGCCGAAGCCGGCGCTTCTAGTCCTACGATTCGTGGCGCTCCCCTTCAGGCGAGGCCGGACGCTCCGGCTCGTTCGGCCAGAAGGGCCCAAGCCACCCGCGAAAGTACCTCTTCGGCAAGCGCCCAGACTCGATGTCTCGCGGCAACACGATGGGGCCAACTTCGCGGATCAGGTTCGGGTTCGGGGGGGTTCGCGGGACGGCCTTCACTTGAATGAGACGCGAGGGCTTGGACGGTCGATCGTGTTCCATGAGAGTGGCTCGAGAGCTCGTGCGGCTCAAAACCCCGGCGTCACCCGCAGCGCATTCGAAGCGACGATGCCGCTCTCGAAGCCGATCTCGAGCGCGAAGCCCTGCAGCGCCACCGAGGCAC
>JAEUHW010000445.1 GCA_016793245.1 Planctomycetota bacterium | reverse complement strand
AGAAGCGCTGGGCGACGACCTGCCGATCCTGAGAGACAGCTTCGAAGCGGGTGGCTTCGCGCGCTTCGTCGCGCGCTATCTCGAGCACTGCCCGTCGCGCTCGTGGACGCTCGCGGATCTCGGCCGCGCCGTGCCGCGCTTCCTCGGCGATGCGCTCGCCTGCCCGGATGAGCTG
This sequence comes from Planctomycetota bacterium, assembly GCA_016793245.1. Classification (GTDB taxonomy): domain Bacteria; phylum Planctomycetota; class UBA1135; order UBA1135; family JADKAF01; genus JADKAF01. The sequence goes on along the minus strand of JAEUHW010000445.1, from coordinate 12,547 downwards.
CTGCCAACGCGTTGGCCCCGCGAGCTGCTCCAAGACCTCGCGCGCGCCGAGCTGCGCCTCGAACGCGCGCGCACCGCGCGGCGAGCACCGGCCCTCGAGGTCGACGTGCTGCGCGCCCTGCCGCCCGAGCGCTGGGGCGAGCTCCGCCTCGCGCTCTCGCCGGAGCATGCGCTGCTGCTCACGCGCTACGACCTCCGTGCCACGCTGCGCCGCGGCCAACTCGATCCTCTGCGCCCGCCGCGTCGGCGCGCGATGGCGTTGGCTCTGCGCTGGCGAGCGGGACACCGCGAAGCACGGCTCCTCGATCCCGGCGCCGCGCGCTTCCTCCAATCACTCCGCCGCGGCCGGCAACTCGCGCACGCGCTGGAACACGCCGTACGCGCGCTACCTGCGCACGCGTCGGCGGAGCAGATCGGAGAGCGACTCTTCGCCCTGCTGCGCGAGCACGCCTCGCGCGACGCCTTCGTGCTCGCCGCCCTCGACCCTACGTCGAGCTGAGCGCGCGCCTCCTCGACGAACCTCGCCTTCCCTGACCCAAGAGAATCCCCATGCACGCCCTCTCCCTGCTCGCACGCATCGATCGCCTCCAAGAGCAGCTCGCCGTCCGCCTCGCTCCGCTCGCCGCCTTCGCCACTCGTGCCATCCTCGGCCACGCCTTCGTACTCACCGGCCTCGGCAAGCTCCGGAACCTCGAGCGCACGAGCGATTTCTTCGCCTCGCTCGGCATCCCGCTGCCCGGCTCGCACGCCGTAGGCATCGGCCTGCTCGAGCTCGTCGGCGGCGCCTTGCTCGTCCTCGGTCTGCGCACGCGCACCTTCGCCGCGTTGCTCTCCGCGACGATGATCGTCGCGCTCGCGACGGCCGATCGCAGCACGTTGCTCGAGTACCTCCAACTCTCGGGCGAGCCGGGCTTCACGCAGGTGGTGCCGCTCACCTTCCTCGTGCTTCTGGGCTGGCTCTTCGTGAACGGCGCGGGGCGCTGGAGCTTCGATCAGCGCCTGGCGAGTAGCGATCGAACCCGCATGGAGAGCCGCTGAGAACCCGCTCGGCTCGCGTTTCCCCGCGGCCCATTGGCGCCGGACGCGTCCGCGGTCATGTTGCGGCGAGGCTTGACGAGACTCGCTTGCTCTCGAGAGCCGGCGCCTCGTGCGCGGCGTGGCAAGGCTTGGCCCCGTCGATGCTACCGAGAGCACGCGACTCGAACGCAGCAGAGCGCTGCTGCTCCGCGCGACGCGCCCCACGGCGCGACGCGAAGGTGCTGATCGCCAGGATTGAGGCGGGCAGGCGATCTTCCGAGTCTTTCCTCGCCTCTCCGTATCGCGCTCCGTGGATGAGCCGGGATCTCGAGCCATCGCAAGGCGTCGGCCCGTGGAGCTCACTACTGCGAAGGCCGCACCTTGACGGTACTGTCAGGTATCGTGTGATCTTGGTCGCCCCATCCCTGCTGCACTTGCTCAGCGCCCAGCGAACGCCATGCAGACTCCTACCGCCGTCGAGAGACCGAGCAGCGCTCCGCTCGGACCCGAATGGAATCGACTGATCGAGAGATGTAACGCGCCATCGATGATCGTCGCGATCCGCAGCATGATGAGCCGACGACTGCTACAGCGATACGAGCCCGAGGACTTGTGGCAAGAGACCCTGCTGCAGGCGTGGTCGTCCTGGCCGAGCTTCGAGTACCGCGGAGACCGCTCCTTCCGCCGCTGGCTGCTCGAGATCGCGCGTCGGCGGATCTGCGACGTCGCCGATCGTGAAGGGGCCGAGAAGCGCGGGCAGGCCATCGAGTTCTCCGCGTTGGAGAAGCGGATCGGCTCCGATTCGCGCGATGGAGATTATGCCGGCCCCATCTGCACCACCTCGCCCGGCCGCGCAGAAGCCGATCGCGAGATCGCGATGCTCTTGCAGCGCGCGCTGGAGTCGGTTCCCGAGGAGTGTCGCGAAATCGTCGCCTACCATCTCTTCCAGGATCAGAGCTTCGAGGAGATCGCGGCGCGTCTGGGCTCGGAGCTGAGCGTCGAGGGGATCCGATATCGCTTCCGCAAGGGCTTCGAGATCTATGCGCGCGAACTTCGGCGACTGCGCCACTTGGGCCCCGACGGGTTGTTTCCGGGATAGTTCCACGCTCGGGGGCGTGCCTTCCTCTGGGAGATACCGTGTCCACACGATCACTCTCACCGGAGAACGATGCCCAGGTCTTCCTAGACCGAGCGCTCGAACGACTCCTGGAGGCCTGGGCCAATGGAGTGGAGCTACCCGCCGAGTCCTTGATCCAAGAGCGCCCCGAGTTGCGCCAGGAGATCGAGGACTTGATCGCCACTGCTCGACCTGCCGCGGTCCTGCGCCCCCGGGCCACCCCGCAGGTGCCCGGATATCGCCTCCTCCGAGAGCTCGGCCGCGGCGCCATGGGGATCGTCTACGAGGCGGAGCAGATCGGGCTCGAACGACGCGTGGCGCTGAAGATCTTGCCCGAGCCCCTGAGCTCGAGCCCGACTTCCCGCCGACGCTTCCTCGCCGAAGCTCGCAGCCTCGCGCGGCTGCAGCACGAGCACGTCGTGCGCGTCTTCGATGTCGTGGAGACGAGCGAGCACTGCGCCTACGCGATGGAGCTGATCGAGGGTGGGAGCTTCGCGGAGGCCCTACAGCGCAAGGCATCGATCGCGGGAACGAATCTGCGGTCGCGCGACGCCATCGTCGAGGTCTGTCGCGTCGGCATCGCCATTGCGCGCGCGTTGTCGGCTCTACATGCCTTCGGTCTCCTCCATCGCGACGTGAAGCCGAGCAACATCCTGATGCGTCCGGACGGCACCGCGCTGCTATCCGACTTCGGGCTCGTCAGCGACGGCGAACACGAGCTCACCCGTAGCGGGCAGATGCTTGGAACGCTGAGCTTCGCGCCTCCCGAGCAGTTGCGAGGCGACCTGCGGTCTCTGGTCCCCGCGTCCGATGTCTACGCCCTCGGCGCAACCCTGCATCAGGCGCTGGCGGGAACACTGCCCTACTCGGGAAGCTCGGCCATCGAGCTGCACGCGAGCATCGAAGCTCGGCGCCGCGAGCCCCTCACCAAGCGCGGCGTCTCACACGACCTCGAGACCATCCTCGCCAAGTGCCTGGAGCCGCGTATCGCCGACCGCTACCAGAGTGCGGAGGCCCTGGCCGAAGACTTGAGCTGCCTGCTGCAGCTCCGCCCCATCTCGGCGCGCCCCTTGGGTCTGCTACGTCGGAGCTGGCGATGGGCGCAGCGACATCGCGGCACGATCTCGATCGCTTCGGCCGCGGCTCTGCTCTCGCTGGGCGCAACGATGTTGCTCACGTGGAGGCTCTGGGGCACCGCGTCAGCACAGGAGCGCGGCATCAGCGAATGGCGAAGTGCGCAACGCGCCCTCCTGGAACCGTATCACACGGAGCGCAGCGCGCGCGCCGCGGAAGGACGCGGCTACTCCCGAAAGGGAGTACCGCCGCGCATATCGAACGCCTTGGCGCACTACGATCGTGCACTCGACTGGATGCCCGATCGCCAAGACCTCCGACGCGAGCGCCGCGTCGTGCAGCTCGCGGGAGAGGCTCTGCGACTCATGCCCGAAGGCGAGCTCGAGAGCGATCGCATTTCGGATCTGCTCTCCCACCGACTACCGGAAGATTTCGCATCCGATCCGTTGCTTCAGGGACTCCATGCCTTTCTCCTGGGCGATGCGCGCCGCTGCCACGATGCCTGGAACCGCCTCGACCTCGCACCGCGTATCGAGCGTCCGTTCCTCGAAGCGGCCATGGGGCAGATGATGCTGGCGCAGGACCAGCCCGAGAAGGCGCTTCCGCGCCTGCTGCGCGCATACGATGCATGGTCGGAGGAGGGTTTCCTGGCACTCGCCATCGCCGACTGCGCGGTGCGCATCGGCGATCGGCCCGTCGCCTCCGGATTCCTCGAAGCGGCTCGGAACTCCGGTTGCGATGATCAAGCCGAACACTGGATCCGCGGAGAATTGCTAGCTCTGGATGGCAAGGTCGAAGACGCGATCAGGCTCTTCGACCAGGTGATCTGGCATCGCGACGTCGTTGCGCAACGGCATGCGCAGCTCGTGTTCGTGCGCTCGCTCCACGCCGTGGGCCGCCTCGAGGAGGCGCTCGATCATCTGCTCTCGCTCGCCGAGGAACGAGCTCGCCTCGCGTCGTTGGCCGACCTGCTGATCGTCGTCGCGGAGGATTGGTGGGCATCGCTGCCCCGGGATTCGCGGATCCTGGAGATTCGCCGCGGCTGGCTTGCCGTGGAGAACTCGTCGCGCCTGCGCCGCCTGAGCGGCTACCGAGAGCTACTGCGCAAAGAAATCCGGACAGCTTCCACGCGGAGATCGGTGCACTCCTCTCCGAGGCTCGAACGGCACACGTGGCCGATGTCGACCCTTCCACTGGAGATCCCGATGCTGTCCGCCTCCGATCGAAACGCGTTGAGCGTGCTTCCGCCCTCCGTCCAGAACTTCTTCGCCGGCCTCTGCGAACGAGCGCACGCCGTGTTCGGCCCCGCGCTTCCGCGCTCCGCCAGGCCGGCCATCTTCGGCAGCGTGCGTACCCTTGCAGTGCTGGGGAGCATCCTGGCACCGTTTTCCGAGAACGCGCGTGCTCAGGTCCAATGGACCGACGTCACTCCGGCGGTTGGCTCGCCGAGCGGGCGCAGCCTCTCCGCAGCGTCCTTCGATCCCATCACGAGCAGGATCGTGATGTATGGCGGACAGCAGTACTCGCCACACGGAGCTACGGACGAAACCTGGGCGTGGGACGGCGCGACGCGCTCCTGGTCGCAGCTCGCGGTTTCGGTCGGGATACAAGGAAAGTACGCGCCCGCCATGGCTGAAGAACGCGGCGGCAGCACGATTCTGTTCAGCGGTCAGACTTGGCCTTCGATCTCGTACCCCGCGGAGACGTGGCGCTGGGACGGTACCAATTGGCAGCAGCTCGCGCCGGCCCAGTCTCCTCCCGGTCGCCTCGCGCACGTGCTGGCGTACGACCGTCATCGCCGCGTTACCGTTCTCTACGGCGGCGTCAACTCAACCGCGATGAACGATACCTGGGAGTGGGATGGCACCTCATGGAACGACGTGAGCGTCGCGCAGGCGTCTCGTCCCGCGGCGCGATTCAACTCCGCCATGTGCTACGACCCGCTGCGTCGCCGCGTCGTCCTCTTCGGTGGTCAGAACGGGGGCACGCACTATGCGGACACCTGGGAGTGGGATGGTGCAAGCTGGCTGCGGCGCAATCCAACACTGTCTCCCAGCGCGAGGAGATCGCACGACCTCGTGTGGGATGAAGGCCGCGAACGAGCGGTGCTGTTCGGTGGTCACAACGGGGTGTTGGACCTGGGCGACGTCTGGGAGTGGGACGGCAACGAGTGGAGCCAGCGCTCTCTTGCCACCGCAAGTACCCCCTCGGCTCGCCAGAGCGGGATCTTCGTTTACGATCCGATCCGCGGCGAATCGCTCCTCTTCGGTGGCGAGCACAACGGTCCGGGGCAACCTGCGGACACCTGGGTGTTCGCTCCGCTCGCGAACGGACGCATCGCGGACACGGGTCCTGGTTGCTCGGGGGTCTTCGGTACTCCAGCGATCTCTCGCATCGCCGGCTCGGGGCCGTGGATCGGCTCGAACGTGAGCTTCCGGATCAACGGGATCGGCACCGTGAATCCCCTGCCGTTGCTGCTGATCGGAATCAGCGATCCGCAGATCACGCCCCTACTCTGCCGCAGCAATTGCACGCTGCGGGTCGTACCGGACATCTTCTCTCTGCTCAGCGCACCTCTCGGCTCGACGACGTGGTCGACCCCGATTCCGAACGACGCCACGATTCTGGGCGCGAGCGCCTACCTCCAAGTCGCATCGCTCCAGCTCCCGTCGGGCTGCCTCGATGGGCTGTCGAACGGCCTGCGGATCACGGTCGGCACGCGGTAGCGCGCCTCAACCCCGCCTCTTCTTCGACCTCTCCCCGAGCGAAGCGAGCTCACGCTCGACGCTGCGCGCCTGATCGACCAGTGCGCGGATCTCGTCGGCGAGCGCCGCGAGCGGTTGCAGCACGCCGGGTTCGAGCGCGCGGCGGGCTGCGGAGCGGATGCGGTCGCGCGCGCGGCCGATCGCGCGGAGGCGGCGGAAGCGCACCCACGAGAGGCCGATCCACACCGTCGGCACGAGCGAGATCGTGAGGAGGAAGAAGACGAAGAAGAGGTAGCCGATGCCGGTGCCGTAGACGAAGAGGTTCCGCACGAGCTCGACCAGCGCGTAGCCGAAGGCGAGGAAGAGCGGGAGGTTCAGCATCCAGAGCCAGCGGCCGGCCCCGGCGTCGCGGCACTCCGCGACGCTCTGCTCGAAGACCTCGAGCAAGTCGCCGGCGACGGAGCGCATGAGCTCGCGTCCGAGGGCGTCGGGGCGCTGCTGCGCGAGGCGGCGCTCGAGCCAGGCATCGTCGAGGCCGAGCGCGCTGCCGCCGCGGATGATCGAACGATGCAGATGGTCGAGGCGCGTCGCGAGCACCGCGGGATCGACGTGCTCGGCGGCGACGCGGAGCTCGAGCTTCAGCGCATCGACGTCGTGCGCCGCCGCGCGCGTGCCGACCCAGCCCGAGAGCTTCTCCACCGCGCGGACACCGATGCCGGCGGGGCCCTTCACGATGCCGCGGAGATAAGTCGAGACGACGGCGCCGAGCGGCCCGTTCTCGGCGAGCAGCTCGCGGAAGATGGAGAGGCACTCCTCTTCCAGCGCCAGGACGCCCTTCTCGCCTTCCTTCACCCAGCCATCGAGGCCCGCAGCGAGCGCCTCCGGCAGCGCTTCGCGTAGCTCGCCGAGCAGCGCCGCGACGTTCCCCTGGAGCGCTTGGAGCTTGAAGCGCTCGATGCGCGCGGAATCGAGCTCGTCCTCGAGGAAGCCGCGCAGCGCGAGCAAGCCCCAGCGCGCGGGGTCTTCGGCGGCGCGCGCCGCGGCGAGCGGATAGACGGGTGCCTCTTGGAACCCTTCGGCGGCGACGAACGCGCGGAAGTCCGCGACGGTCTCGTCGCTGTGGAAGGGATGGTCGATCTTGTTGAAGACGAACGCGAAGCCGCGCCCCTCGCGACGTGCGCGCAGCAGCTCGTGCAGCGAGCGATTCACGTACTTCTCGCGATCGACCACGACCAGCACGAACTCCGCCTCGGCGAGCACGCGCTCCAGGAGCGCGCGGTTCGCCTCGACCACGGAGTCGAAATCGGGCGCGTCGATCAGCACCTTGTCGCGGAGCTCCTCTCGGCGATGCACGACGCGCGAGAGCAGCTCGGGAGAGAGCTCCTTCAGGCGCGTGAGGGACGCATCCTCGTGTTGGTAGACCGTGAGCCGATCGGTCGTGGGACGAATCGCCGTCGAGCGCGCGATCGACTCTCCCGCGAGGGCATTGATCAGCGCCGACTTGCCGACGCCGGTGCCGCCGAGGAGCAGGATCACCAGCGGCTCGGCGAGCGCCTCACGGGCTCGCGCGAGTCGCGCGCGCTCGCTGCGCAGCGCTTCCAAGTGCGAACCGAGCGCGCGCAGAGGAGCGTCGCCCGCGCGCTCGAGCAGCGTATCGAGCGCGCTCAGGGCGGCGTCGAAGCGATCGAGGACCTCGCTCACGGAGCACTCGCTGCGGCGGGAACGGCGGGATGGAGCCAAGCGGTCGCGCGCTTCTCCACGCGGGAACGCAGCTCTTGGTTCAGCGCTTCCAAACGCTCGATGGTGAGTGGATCCGGCCCCTTCGGGAGCGCGGAGCGCGCCTGCGCCATCCAGCCCGCCTCCAGCTCGCCGCCGACGGCCGCGACCCAGGCCTTCTCCAACGCCCCGCGATGGCGCGCGACGTAGGCGCCGAGCAAGACGCGGCGCAGCAAGTGGGACATCGCCCCGTGCACCGCGGGCACCACGAAGATGATCGCGGCGAAGGCGTTGATCCACCACATGATCAGGATCGTCGGCACCAAGGTCAGCAGCGTGCGCAGCGCGATGATCGCGCGGTAGCGCGCGGGTTGCTCCTGCAAGCTCTGCAACGTGTCGGCGACGCGCACGTCGATCCACTCGCGCCGCGCGCGCGTCGCGAAGGCCGCGAGTCCGCCGAGATCGGCGTCGATGCCGCGCTCGACGAGCTTCTTCCGCAGGTCCTGGATGACCGAGAGATAGCGCGCATCGCGCACATGCACGAGCGAGCGGTCGACGTGATCGACCAGCCGTTGCAGCAGCGTTCGCAGATCCGCTCGATCGCGCTCGTCCAGGGACTCCGTGCGCACGGCGACGTTCTTCGGTGCTTGGAAGCCGAGGAGCCAGAGCCCCTTCCGCAAGAGCCCCCAGGCGTGGTCCATCATGGGATCGAGGAACGGCACGCGCGTCTTCTCCCAGACCACGCGGAACGGCTCCTCCACCGTGCGAGGCAGCACGGCGCGCACGGCGCTCGCGTACTCCTCGAGAGCCAGGACCCGCCCGCGGTCCTGTGCTTCCCGCAGCGCCTGGATCACCGCCTGCTCGTCGCGCAGGCGCTGCGCGACCCCGCGCGCGATCTGGCCGACGCGAGCAGCGGCCTCGCGCAAACCGCGCACGCGCAACGCGGCGCGCTCGCCGGCTTGCTGGCCGAGCTCGGCGCGCAGCGGCGCGAGCTCGACTCCGACAGCGTCGGGTCTCCCGCCCGGGACGCCGCACAGCTTGTGCACGCGAATCGAGCTCGGCTCGACGGCGCCGAGATCGCCGCCGAGCACTTGCTTCTCGAAGTCGGCGAGCGCGTCGGCCTGCGCTTCGTCCCACGGGTTCCAGACGACCCAGAGCCGGCGCCCGAGCTCGACCGCGCGGCGCATCGCGGCCACCACCGCGGCGTCGCGGTACTTGGTCGGGCTCACGACGAAGATCACCGCGTCGGAGACCAGCAGGAGATCGTGCGCGATGCGCAGGTTCGACTCGCGGTCGGAATCGACGTCGGTCGAATCGCAGAGCAGGAGATCCGGCGAGAGCGCGGAGCTCTCGAGCCGAAAGCGGAACGAGCGCGAGGCGGCGCCGAGATCGCGATTCAGCTCGTCGGGATCGCCGAGCGGCGCACGCGCATAGCCTGCGAGGAAGCGCTCGCTGACGACGAGCTCTCGATGCTCGGCCGAGCCGAAGACCATCGGCAGCTTCGTACCGCGCGCGAGCGCCGTCGGCTTCGCGAGCGCCAAGCCGCAGAGGCCGTTGAACACGGTGGACTTGCCGACGTTGGTGCCGCCGCAGACGACGGCGATCAGCGGATCGGGCCGTCCTTCGTGCAGGTCCTTCCGCAGACGCAGCCGTAGGAGCTCCAAGGCCTCTTCGGTTTGCGCGCGGATCACCGCGGCGTCGTTCGCGCCCGCATGCGGCTGCGCGAGCTCGAGATCCTGGATCAAGCGCTCCAGGATCTCGCGGTCCTTCGATTCAGCGAGCCCGCCTTCGCTCACGTGTTCTCGTACTCCTCGTCCCCTCGCCGACTCCTCTTCCAGCGCTCGTGCCGCGCAGGAAGCGCGAAGGCCGCCCCCCGACGAGGAAGCGGCCCCATTCGATCGCGCACGCCTCGAGAGAGGAACGCGCGTGCAGCGCTGCGCGCGATCAGATCTCGATGACGACCTTCTTCGCCTTCACCGAGGTGAGGAGCGCCTTCGAGTCCTGGCAGCAGCTGGAGCTCGCGGCCTTCTCACCCGAGCAGGAGCCGCTGCACTCTTCGGTCTTGGCACCCGTCTTCACCGCAGCGCCCTCCGAGCAGCACTCGCTCTTCTTCTCGGCGGTCTTCACCGCGGCGCCTTCCTGGCAGCAGCCCGTCTTCGCGGCCGTCGCCTTCTCGCCCGAGCACGCCGAGGTGCATTCCTGCGCCTTCGCCGTCGCCGTCGTCTTCACCGCAGCGGCTTCCTGGCAGCTCGTCGCGCACTCGCCGGTCTTCGCCGTCGCGGTCTTCACCGCGGCGCCTTCCTGGCAGCAGCTCGTCTTCGCAGCCGTCGCCTTCTCCCCCGAGCACACCGAGGTGCACTCCTGCGCCTTCGCCGTCGCCGTCGTCTTCACCGCGGCGGCTTCCTGGCAGCTCGTCGCGCACTCGCCGGTCTTCGCAACCGTGGTCTTCACCGCGGCGCCTTCCTGGCAGCAGCCCGTCTTCGCAGCCGTCGCCTTCTCGCCCGAGCACACCGAGGTGCACTCCTGCGCCTTCGCCGCCGCCGTCGTCTTCACCGCGGCAGCTTCCTGGCAGCTCGTCGCGCACTCGCCGGTCTTCGCAACGGTGGTCTTCACCGCGGCGCCTTCCTGGCAGCTCGAAGCGCAAGCGCCGGTCTTCGCGGCCGCGGCCTTCGTCGCCGGGCAGGCATCCTGCGCGAGCTTCACCTGCACGCCCTGCACTTGAACGGTGCAGGTCGCCTCGGCCTGTGCTCCGGGGCACTGCGAACCGACCTGTCCGGTCGCGGGGCACTGCTTCTGGACTTGAACCTGGATCGGCGCGGGCTTCGCGACCGGCGCGGGTTCTTGCGCCGAGAGGCCGAAGCTCAGCACGGCGACCGCGAACGAAGAGATGAGGTGACGCATGAGATTCGTACTCCTGGAGTTCCCGCTCCGCGGGCAGCGCGGCGGGATCCTCGGCTCGGATGGGAACAGCAGCTCGGAGGGAACCGGAGCTGCGGAGAATGATGCGCGAGCGGCCCCAGGGGCACAAGCTCGGGAACAAGCTCAGGAAGCAGGGGCGCGCTGACGCGAAGATCGGCTCGCCGTCGCCTGCACCGGGAGCTCGAGCGGATCGGCATCCGGATTGTCGCCCATGCCCGACCCTACTCCGGTCCGCCGTGTAGCGCTCGCCCTCTTCTTCGGAGCCGCCGCGGACTTCTTGCGCCCCTTCGTCCGCGCTCCTTCGCGCGGAGCCGGGGACTCCGCGCGGCTCGAGGCGCCGACAGCGCAGCTCGCGAGGACGGCCAGCATCTCCTCCCCGAGCTTCTCGACGCGCCACGTATCGATCTCGGGGACGCGAGCGAGCTCGGAGAGATCGCGCGCCGGCTCGACCGCGAGGAACTCCAGCGCGCGCCGCGGCAGCACGTAGGCCGCATCCATGTGCATGGCGATCGCGCGCTCCTTCCGCCAGTGCTTCAGGGCGTCGTAGCGCGCTTGCTGGCGCTCGTCGAGACGCCCTGGCCCCGAGCGCGCGGGCTGGCGCTCGGGAAGCGCCTCGAGCGGTCCGGCGGCGAGCGCGGCGCGCAGGGTCTCGAAGATCGCGGCGCCGTGCTCATGCACGAGCCGTCCGCGCAAGCGGCCCAAGGCGTCCTGCGGCCGCGCTCCCTCCGCGACCTGCCGGGCGATCGCGAGCAAGAGCTCGTTCGGCGCGATGCGGAACGGCGCAGCATCGGCGGCCTCGGCCGTGCGCTCGCGCCAGGCGAAGAGCTCGTGCATCAAGCGCCGGCCGCGGGGATCGAGATGACGCGCGCCCTGGATCTTGGTCCAGCCCGCGGGATCGAAGATCCGGGACCGCGGCTCGAGGGCTTCCAGCCGCCGACACTCCGCCTCCTCGACTTGCATGCGGCCGCTCTGCTCGAGCTCCTCGTGCACTTCCTCGTACAGGCGGATCAGGTGCGCCGTGTCCTCGCGCGCATAGCGGAGCTGCTCTTCGCTTAGAGGCCGCAAGCACCAGTTCGAACGCTGCAGGCTCTTGTCGAGCTTCACGCCGTAGCGCTCGGCGAGGACGTTCGCGAGCCCGGGACGCTCGTGGCCGAGGAGCGAGCACGCGAGGCGCGTGTCGAAGATCGAGCGGAAGACGAAGCCGAAGTCGCGCTTCAGGATCAGCACGTCGAACTCGGCGTCGTGGAAGATCTTCGTCTGCAGCGGATTGGCGAAGATCGGCGCGAGCTCCTGGAACGGCAGCGGAGCCAGCGGATCGACGAGGAAGTCGCGCTCGCGCGTGGAGAACTGGATCAGGCAGACCTTCTCGCGATAGCTGAAGAAGGCATCGGCCTCCGTGTCGACCGCGATCAGCGGCTCCCAGCGCAGATGCTCGACCGCCTCCTGGAAGGCCTCGAGAGTCTGCACGAGCACCCCGCCGAGCTCTGCGGCGCGGTTCGAATCGGTCCTGGACACGCGTGACGAAGGCACGATGGCGACCAGGGTACGCCTCGGCGGAGCCGCGCTCAACTGCGGGCCGAAAGGACGAGCGCTGGAGTCGGGGGCCAGGCGCCGGCATCCTCCGCAAAGCAATCGGTGGCTTACCCGGCCGAAGAAGGAGGTCCATGGACCCCGAGATCTGGATCGTCGATGCCTTCGCGAAGCGCCCCTTCTCCGGAAACCCCGCGGCGGTCTGCCTGCTCGAACAAGAGGCCGACGACGCTTGGCGTGTGGCACTCGCCGCGGAGATGAAGCACAGCGAGACCGCGTTCCTGGAGGCGCTCGACGCCGAGGGCGAGCGATGGCGCCTGCGCTGGTTTACCCCGGTGGCCGAAGTCGATCTCTGCGGCCATGCGACGCTCGCCTCGGCCCACGTGCTCTTCGCGACGGGCCGTTGCGACCCGCGCCGCGCGCTGCGCTTCGAGACGCGCAGCGGCACGCTGTGCGCGCGCAGCATCGGC
>JAEUHW010000429.1 GCA_016793245.1 Planctomycetota bacterium | reverse complement strand
GGCGACTGCGATCTCGTGCTCGCCGACCCGCAGAGCTTCCAGGTGTGGATCCAGAACGCCGCCGGCACGCTGGTCCCGAACCCGAGCTCGCCCGTGCAGCCGTTCCCGATCCAGCAGATCGCGCTCGGCGACCTCGATGCGAACGGCGTGCTCGACGTCGCGATCCGCGGTCCGCACGAGGTGCGCGCGTTCTTCTCCGGCTCCGCGCGCTTCCCGTCGCACGATCTCGCGTTCGACACTACCTTCGCGCGGTGGATCTCGGGCGCGAACGGCTCAGCACCGGCGCTCACCGACTTCGCCCTCTGCGACCTCGACGGCGACGGGGCGAGCGATTGGCTGCTCTCGCTCGAAGCGCGCGCGTGCGTCGTGGCGTGGCGCACCGAGCGCGGCGGTCGCCTGAGCGGAGCGACCAATGGCCGGCGCTTCCACGGCTACCTGAACGATCGCGAGTACCCGACCGGCTCGACCTGGCTGCGCACGAACCCGAAGGGCAAGCTCGTCCTCGGCGATCTCGATCTCGACGGGGACGAAGACGCGCTGCTGCTGCAGCCCACGGCTTCGCAAGTGCTGCGCCTCACCAATCGCAGCCGCAACGCGGCACCCGAGCTGCTCTCGATCGACGTGCCGTACGCGACGCTGCGCGCCGGCGGTCCGCCCTTCGGCGCGGTGACCGTGACCTTCGAGTACCGCCCGAACCCGAGCTATCGACCCGGGCAGGCGATGATGATGTACCGCCTCTTCCGCCAGACGCCGCAAGGCTTCGACCCCGTGCCGCTGCGCACCTGGGCCGGCCCCGCGCTGCCTGCGCAGCCTAACCTCGAGAGCTTCCCGCTGCAGCGCCGCTGGTGGAGCGAGAACGAGCGCTTGGCGCTGCTGGTCTCGACCTTCGATCCGCCCTTCGAGCGCTCGGCCGCGGTGTTCTGGATCAGCGGCGCGCTCGACCGCGGCGGTCAGCAGAACGGCAACGGCACGACCTCCTGCCCGCAGAAGCACGAGCAGGTCGTTTGGGAGACGGAGTACACGACTTCCTGCCGCGAGGCTTCGAACACGCGCCGCACGCGGCGGAACGGCCCGCCGCCGGGAACGCCGCCGGGGACTCGCTGAGCTTCGAGCTCGCGCGTTCCACTAGCGGGGCTGCGCCCCAGCCCCGCTAGCATGTTGGCTGGTTCAACGGCTGACGCCGTTGAGACGATTTGGGAACGCGCGGGCGGGAGTGCGCGTCCGGGGCGCGCTTCAAGCGCGACGCGAGGGACGGCGCGCGCGCCAAGCGAGCGCCAGCCCGAGAGCCAAGAGCGCGCACGCGAGCGCGGCGATCCAGGAACGACTTGCTCGGGCCGCTTCGTCGCGGTGCGCGGCGGTGCTCCGCGCCCCGTCGCCGAGCAGCGTGAACGCTCCCCAAGCGCTCGGGTCGGGATAGCGCACCCGCACCGCGCGCTGCGCCTCCAGCAGCGCGAAGCTCGGCGCATCGCCCGCGCGCACGCGTTCGTGGAAGTGCTCGGCGAAGACGAGCGCCGCGGCATCATCGACGTCCCACAGCGTCGCGACGACGCTGCTCGCGCCGCGCTGCACGAACGCGCGCGCGACGCCGATCACCCCTTCGGCGCTCGAGCGCTCGCCGCCGCCGCTGGAGCACGCGTTCAGCACGACGAGCGGCGGCACGCGCCGCAGCGCGAGCACGTCCTCGGGCCAGAGGAAGCCATCTTCGAGCGCGAGCCCGGAGCTCGAAGGGAAGAGCGGATCGACGACGCCGTGCACGGCGAAGTGCGCGAGCGAGCAGCGCTCCTTCGCGAGAGCGGCGCTCACGCGCGGCGCGCTGGCATCGGCGCCGCGGAGCAGCGCGACATGAGCTCCGTAGGCCGCCGCGAGCCGCTCGACCTCGGTGAGTGCCAGCGGCGCGCGCATCCCAGGGACCGGAGCCGCCGACGC
>JAEUHW010000408.1 GCA_016793245.1 Planctomycetota bacterium | reverse complement strand
TGCAGGCTCTTCCCGCCCCAAGCGGTCTTGATCAGCAGGATCGGGCCCGCGAGGCGCTCGTGCATCGCGATGCCGAAACCGAGCTCGGGCCCGAGCTTCGGTCCGCGCTCGTCCGCGCCGAATCCGATCGAAAGGGCGCCTACGCGTTCTTCCTCGGCGGAGCCGAGCGAAGCGACGCGGACCGGCTCGTACACTCGCGGCGAGCCATCCGCGGCGAGGATCTTCGCCAAGAGCGGTGCGGTGCTCGGGCTCAGCTCGAGGCTCGGCACGGTGCGCGCGTGCGCGTGTCCCTGCATGTTCGATTGCCCGGCGAGCACGAAGACACGGAGCGGTCTCGTCTGCTGCGCCGGCGCCGAGGTCGCGAGACTCCCGAGCGCAAACAGAGTGGCCAGAGCGACGGCGCGAAGAGCGATGCGACGTGTCATCATGGGGCGGCTCGTAAGGGAGTCGCGAGGATACGACATGGCGTGCCTTCGATGCCTCTGGATCGCGTGCTGATTCCTGCCGATCACATAGGGGTCTGACCCCTTCTTGATCGATGCGGGCTTCGCCGTCTCGCGTAGACAAGATCCCATGACCTCCCTCCACTCCCTGAAGCAGAAGCTCCCCCACGCCGAGCTCCACGTCGAGCTCCGCGGTGAGCGGCTCGCCGACGGCGCGGGGCTGCTCGAGTGCACCTATCGCCCACGGCGCGCCTGGGATGTGCGCAGGACTTGGCAGCTCCATCTCTGGGGCTCGGCGTTCCGCATCGGCTCGCGCGACTGGCTCAGCGTGCAGCGCGAGGAGTTCCACATCGAACGTCGCGAGCTGCGCTCGAAGAGTGACACGGTGTCGTTCGCCGTGCCGCTCCGCGCGCCGGATCGGCGGCACGCGCGCTATCAGCTCGAGGAGCTGCGCGTCGGCGATCTCTGCTTCGGGCGTTGGTTCGCCGCGCCGCCGACCCTTCCCTCGGGCTTCGGTCTGCACGTCACGGCGGACGCGCTTCGCGGCGAGGTCCTGCTCGACGGTCTCGATGCGGAGCCCTTGCGCGGGAGCCTGCCTCTCTGGCCAACGCTGCGTCGCATCGAGGTCGGCGTGCGACGGATCGCGCGCCGACGCCTCGAGCTCTTCGATCCCGCGCAGCGACATGGCTGGGACGGCTGGCGTCACGCGCCGCGCGTCACCTGGAGCGGAGGTCGGACGAGCGTGCTGCGTCACGGCGAGGATCCCGTGGTGTGGCGCGCGCACGAGCTCTTCTCGATCGCGCCGTCCCAACTCGCGGCGGACGAGCGCACACCGCCGCCGCACGGCTGGCTGCCGGGCGTCGAGCTCGAGGTGTTCTGGCCGAGCGGCGAGCGTCTCGAGCTCCCCGAAGCGCGCTTCGTCGGCACCGTGGACGTGATCGGATTTGCGCTGCGCGTGTTTCCAGAACGCGCTGCGGCACGACTCGCCGAGAGCACGCGAGCACGCGCGGGGATCCCTACCTTCACGCTGAGCAACGACGAGTGGAAGGAGCTGGAGGCGCTCGCCTTGGATCGCGACGCCTGGCCCGTGGACTTCCGCCCGTGCGCGGCACCGGACGGCGGCGAGCATCTCGAGGTGCGGCGCGCGAGCTCGCCCGCAGGCTCCGGCTGGACGGAGCCGTTCCTCGCGCTCTTCGGAACGGAGCCGGCCGAGGATGATCGACGCTGCATCTCGGCCTTCGCTTTGCACCCTTCCGCCTGGCAAGGTCCCTTGCCTCCGTGAAGCAAGCGCGTCGAGTGCGCTCTACTTACTTCTTGTGCCCTGGGCCGATCGGCGCATGGTCCACACGCGGCGCCGCGATTGGGATGAGAGCGTCCCAGTCCACGGATCTGCTCTCCGCCGAGGCCGCTATGTCCTTCCTCCGCAGCTTCGTCTTCGCAGTCTTCCTCTGCTCCCAAGTAGCCGAAGCCGACGACTACTACGTCGATCTCGACGCCGGCAACGACGCTTCCTCCGGGAGCCAGGTCGCGCCCTGGCGCACGCTGACTCATGCCCTGGCGACGGTGGCTCCCTCGTCGCGCCATCGCGTGCTCGTGCGCGGAACGGCGAATCTCTCGAGCCCCGGCGAGGTCTTCCCGCTCCGCCTGCCCGCGGGCATCTCGCTCGAAGCATGGGATGCGCAGCAAGGCGCGGTCCTCGATGCGGAGTACCTGCCCTGCCTGGAGATCGTGGGACCCGCGCCTCGCGAGCAGAGCCTGCGCGGCTACGAACGGAACCTCCGCTTCCTCGGGGTCCCCGCGATCTCCGTCGAGGTCCAGGGCGTCGAGGAGTCGGTCGATCTCGTCTTCGAGAACTGCGCTTTCGGGGGCGAGCTGCGCATGATCCTCGCCGAGGTGGTGGGCCAGACGCGCCGAGGCAGCTGCGCGTTGACGCTTCGAAGCTGCAACCTGAGCGACGTGACGGTCGATTGCCGCAGCTCGTCGATCTCGACCACCGAGGACGTGCTGTCGGTATCGGTGGAGGACAGCGTGGGCGGGTCGCTGCACTTGCGCGGTCTCTCGGCGCCGACGCGACCGCTCGTGCTGCGAAGTAGCCGCCTCTGGGACGTCCATCTGGAAAGCTGCACCGCAGCGTCGGTCTCCATCGTGGACAACGACTTCGGCTGGATGCACTCGGAGCTGAGCGCGAGCTCGATCCTCTATGAGCGGAACCGCCTCTTCGGGTCCTGCGCCATCACCGCGCAGGGCCGCTTGGAAGTTCTCTCCAATACCACGGAGTTAGGGATCTTCGAGATTCGTGGTTCCGGCACCACGCGGATCGAGCGCAATGCCGTTCCGAACGGTTGGATCGAATTCGATTCGATCGGCGCGCTCGAAGCCCCGTGCTCGATCCTGCGGAACGGGACCACGTTCCTCAAGGTCGCGGCCATCGGATCGCAGCCTATGACGATCGCCGAGAACTACGTCTCGGCAAAGATGACGCTGAGCGCCTTGCCGCACGCCACCGTCGATATCGTAGGCAACGTCGTAAGCCAGTGGGCGGACGCTGGGACAGGGATCGATCTGCGTCCGAAGCTCGTTCCGTGGATTCCCGGCGCTCCGCTCGTCACCATCGCCGATAACCGGCTCGACGGCCTCGGGGAAGGAGCCGGCATCTTCATCGCGGCCACCCTCGCCAAGCTCGTGATCGAGCGCAACGAGATCCAGAGCTTCGAGATCGGGATCCAAGTCAAAGCCAACACGGTCGTCCACGGCACTCCCAACGGATGGAACTGCCGCATCGAGCGGAACTCGATCTTGCCCAGCTTCGAGAGCATCGGCGTAGAGCTCGATCTCAGCAGCTCCCAGGAGGACCTGCGCTTCCTCAACAACGAGATCCTCGGTTCCGCGGAGGCTCTCAAGCTGAACCGCGACACCTACCGCGGCACGATCCGCTGCTGGAACAACATCTTCCGGTCCTACGGATC
>JAEUHW010000169.1 GCA_016793245.1 Planctomycetota bacterium | reverse complement strand
GAACGACAGCGGGGAAGGCGACGCGCAACGAGGCAGAGGACTCCACATGCGCCGCAAGGATCAACAGCTCGAGTTCGACTTCCGTCAGCATGGCGGCAAGCGGAAGGGTGCGGGACGGAAGCCGAAGAACGCGGAGCCCGGTATGCCGCATCGTCAGCGCTCGGCGAAGAAGCGCGGCCAGCCCCTGCTGATCACCGTGCGCCTCGCCGATGGTCTGCCATCGCTGCGCAGAGGCAGCGCGTTGAAGGTCGTGCTCGCAACGCTCAGCGCGAGCAGCGATCGCCATGGAATGCGAATCGTCCACTACTCGATTCAACGGGACCATCTGCACCTCCTCGTCGAAGCCGAGGATCGCGAGTGCGTCGCGCGCGGCATGAACGCGCTTCTCAGTCCACTCGCGCGCGCGTTGAACAAGCTCTGGAGCCGTCGTGGCAAGGTGTTCCCCGAGCGCTATCACGACGAGGTGATCTCGACGCCGACGCAGGCTCGCAATGCGCTGCGCTACGTACTGCAGAACGGCAAGAAGCACGGTGTCGTGCCGCAGCAGTCGATTGACCTGTGCTCGAGCGCGCTCGTGTTCGATGGATGGAAGACGGGACCGTCAATCGCTTCGATCCCCTCGGCTCCATCGGTCGCGACCGTTGCGACCGCCTCGACCTGGCTTCTAACCACCGGCTGGCGCCGCCACGGTCTGCTCGACATCAAAGAGCAGCCCCAGCACAACAGACACGCCGGTCGACCGCGAGCGAACCTCGCGCAATCAAGTTCCCGATCCGCCTCGCGCTGAACCACGTCGAACTGCCGCCGCGCGGGCGTGGAACCCCGTGTCCATCGACATCGTTCTCGCGTTGACGTCCGATCGTCCCCATGAGCATGAGTCTCGGAGTCCCCGCCTCCAGCGGGCTCCGAGACGGCGCACGCTGTCTATCGACGGAGCGGAGCCGCGCCCGGAGGCGCAGCAAGCGACGTGAACGACGCGCTGCGCTCCGCGTTTCTCGCTCGCGTCGAACGCGCGTCGATCTACGAGCACCACCGACGTCCGTGGGGCGCGTCGGGCGCGGCGCTTGCTTCGCCGGAGGGCCGGGCGTAGCGCCTGCGCGGTCTTGCGTTCGCTCGCCTCTCGCTTCTCGCTCTCGCTTTCACGGGTGCGCCTCGCCGCTGCGCAGCGAGATCGAGCTGTCCTCGGGTTCGAAACCTGGCTCGAGAACCACGACCTTCACTTCCAGCTCGTAGCACTCGCGTCTTTCCGCGTCAGCACATAGCCGCAATAAAAGCTCTGCCAACCGCCTGCGGTGAGCACTTCGATCGCTACCTCGAGCGGATGCGCGAGCGCGCCGCCTTCCGCGGTAAGCTTCGCTAGCGCCAACGGGATGCCCGTACCGGCGAGATCCTCCACCGCGAGCGAGAGCACGCCCTTCTTCGCGCTGTAGGAGAGCTTCGAGAGCTGTGGGATGCCGGCCGAGCGGCGGAGGCTCCACGTCTCCTTCGCTCCCGTTCCCTTACGCTCGATGGCACTCGCCGGCACGGTGATCGGCGCCGCGTCGCCGATGCGCACGCGCACGGCGGGGAGGCCGAGCTCGAGATCGAGCGTCGCGAGCGCCGGAGAGAGATAGGCGCCGCCGTTCGGGAGCAGCGTCGCTTGCAGGCTGAGATCGTGCGTGTCGCCGACTTGGCGCGCCTGCAGCTTCGTCGTGCGCGCGAAGCCGCTGGTGCTCGGACCCTCCGACTTCGGAGCGTAGCCGCCGGTGATCTCGTCGCCCGCGAGGTTCTCCCAGGTGAAGGGCACGCGGCAGCGCGCGACGCGGGTCCCAGGCAAGCCGTCGATCGGCACCAGCACGCGCGCGCGCAGCTCGACGATCGAAGAGCCGCGGCCCACCGCGGTGGGCAGACCGAGGATCGCGCGGAAGCCGAGGCTGGTGAGCGATGCGGAGAGTGTCCGCTTCTTCGCCGAGAGCGCGACGTCGAACGCGAGCGGAGAGCCGGCCTCCGAACGTCCGCGGCCCTTCTCGTCGAGGACCATGATCGGCGAGATGGCGAGGCCGTTCGCGAAGAGCTCGACGCCGAGGCCCGCGAGGTTCTCGGGCAGCGTCGCGAAGGGGAGCTCCAGCTCGAGCGCGATCGTCTGCGCCGGACCGCCGAGAGCCGCGACGGTGGGCAACGGCAGCTCGAGATCGAGCTCGAGGCAACGCGCATCGTAGGGGCCCGCGCCGCAGCCGGGCGGGATCGCGAGCCCTTCGCAGTTGGGCAAGGTGCTCGCGACGTGCAGCGCGGTGCCGCTCGTGGGACTCACGAGCAGGATCCGGCCCAGATCGTCGAGGCCCCACAGCGTGCCATCGGAGGTCGCGTCGAGGCCTCCACAGGTCAAATTGATGTTCTGCAGCGCGCCGATCACCGTGGCGTTCGACGTCGCGGGATCGAGGCGCGCGAGCTGATCGGGATCCCAGTCGAGGGAGAAGAGCTCGCCTCGCAGGAACGCGAGGCCGACGCCGGAGGTCCCGCTATTGCCGACGAAGGTCGCCGCGCCGGTCGCGAGGTCGATGCGGTGGAGCGGGCCCGTGGACGTATCCGAGAGGACGTAGCCCGCGCCGCTCGCGTCGATGGCAAAGCCGGGGTTGGAGATCGCGACGCCGAGCGCGCCGATCGAGCGGCCGATCCCCGTGACGAGGTCGATCTCGAGGAGCTCCGGGGTTCCATCGTCGTCGATGCCGAAGAGCCGCCCCTCGCTGGAGAACGCGAGCCCCTCGACGTCGGTGAAGCCGACGTTGCCGATGGTCACGCTCGCGCCCGTGCGCAGATCGATCGCGTGGAGCTGATCGGCGTTGTCGCTGTCGACGGCGTACGCGCAGACCTGGTTCTGCGGGATCGCGAGCGACTCGAAGCCGCTCCGCGTCGAGGTGCTCTGCGCCGCGCTGCCGCTCGCGGGATCGACGAGGAAGATCGCGCCGGCGTCATTCAGCGCGATCCAGTCGCCGTTCGGCGCGATCTCGAGCGACGGGCATTCGCCTTCAAACGGCGCGCCGAGCGTCGCGAGGAGCTCCGCCGTCCCGCGGCGCGTGTCGATGCGGAAGAGCCCCGGCTCTTCGTCATTGATGCCGTAGATCGAGCGACCGGCGGCCATCAAGCCCTGGATGTCCCGGCCGAGATCGCCGACCAGCGTGGCGCGCCCGCTCGCGAGATCGAGCGCGTAGAACGGACGCTCTCCGGTGGTGGTCCCGTCGCTCGCGACCCAAGCGGCGCCCGTGGCATCGATGGCGAAGCCAGGATTCGCGACTGGTGCGCCGAGGCTGCCGATGACGGTGGCGGCACCCGAGCGGAGATCGAGGAGCACCAGCAGGTCCTCTTCCTCGCCGTCCTCGATGCCGAAGAGCCGCCCATCGGGGTGGAACGCGAGCGCTTCGATGTCGCTGCGGCCGGTGGGGCCGAGATCCGCCGCGTTGCCGCTCGAGAGATCGATCGCCCAGAGGTGATTCGTGTCATCCGAATCGACGGCGTAGCCGAGCCCCCGTGCTTGCGCGACGAGCGGAGCGGTGAGCACAGCGCAGGCGAAGGCGGCACAGCTGAGATGGCGATGCATGATGCTTGGCGTTCGGTTGGAAGCAGAGAGGTCGGGATCAGCGCGCGCTGCCCCAGCGCAACACGACGTCGTGAGCGAGCCGCGGATCGCCGCGGCGCAGCAGCGACTCTACGAGCACGCGCAGGCTCGGGCGAGCGGGGAGCTTCCGGCGCTCTTCTCCGCGAACGACTTCGAGCTCCTCGGCGCCGGCGAGCGAGCTCGCGTCGAGCAGCACCTCGAGCTCTTCGACTCCGTCCAGCCGGAGCTCGATGCGCGCGCCGTCGCGGCGCGCCTCGATGCGAGTGCCATCGCGCGGCTTCGGCGCGCGCACCCAGAAGAAGTCGGTGAGCACCTCGTCGCTCGGACTCCAGACGAGATCGGGCGGGCGCACGCCGCGGCGCGCTTGCAAGAGCTCGCGCACCTTCTGCCGATCGGGGAGCCCCGTGTGCCCGTTCTCCGCGATGAACTCGAAGCGCACGGGATAGATGTCCGTGCGCTCACCGCGGAGTGCCTGGATCGACTTGTCGAACGCCTCGCAGCGCTCGCGCCGGCCGTAGGCGGTGTCCTTGCCGCCGACCATGAAGGTGAAGATCGTGTGGCGCAGGTTCTCGCCGCGCGTCTCGCCGTCGGTGGGCGCCGCCGCCGACGAGTGGATCGAGGCGAAGCGGTCCGGGATCTTCGTGCCGATCACGAACGCGCCGTAGCCGCCGTGCGAGTAGCCGATCAGCGAGACGCGATCGGGATCGACGTCGGCGCAGAGCACCGCGGCGCGGATCAGGTTCTCGATCAGCACGCAGATGCGATCGTCGTAGAACCCGTTCCACTCGTTGTTCGGCGCGCGCAGCGCGAGGTAGAGGTAGCCGAGATCGGGCTGGTCGGCGTAGTAGCGCTGCATCACCTGCCACTGCTGGTCGTTGACGCGCTGCGGCGCGCCGCCGCCGCCGTGCATCGCGATCACGAGCGGCCAGCCGTGAACGGGCTTCACACCGACCTCGCGCAGCGTGAACGGCGCCTCTTGATCGATACCTCGCACCTTGCGCGCGGCGAAGTCCGCGCGCGCGGACTCGTGCATCGACGAGCGGCGATACGCGCGCCACGCGGCCTCGCGCACCGCGGCGGGGTCCTTCCGCAGCAGCTCCTCCTGCTCGGGCGAGAACGCGATCTGCGCGCGCGCTTCGGCGGTGGCGTCGAACCAGGCGAGGATCTGCGCCTCCAGCGCGGCGAGCGGCGTTGCCGCCGGCTCTTGCGCGAGCTGCAGCGTGACGTGTTGCACGCCGCCGCGCTCGATCACCACGGCAGCCGTGGCGCTCGCCTCGCCCTGCCTCGCGCGCAGCGTCGCGCGCGCGCCGAGGGCAAGCTCGAAGCGCAGGAGATCGTTGGTGTCGGCGCTCTCGCCGCGGCTCTCGCCGCGCTGCGTCGTTCCTCCGCTCGTCGCATCCGGCACGAGCTCGACGGACGCCTTCACGCGGCGACCGCTGCCATCGACGACCTTCACGAAGAGCTCAGCCGAGGTCTTCGCCGCCGGCTCGGATGCGCGCGCGTAGCGCGAGGTGACTTCCTCGGCCGCGACCTCGTCGGCGCCGCGCGCCCACGCGAGCGGGAACGTGACCCCAGTGCGCTCCCAGCGCACGGCGAAGATCCCGTGCTCGCGCCCCGGCTCCGCCTTCGCCGCGTCGCCGACGAACCAGCCGCGATCGAAGCCCGCGGGGTCCTGCTCGGCGGCGCCGGTGAAGTGCCATTCGCCGTCCCACACCTCGACCCAGGTGTGATTGCCGCGCTTGTCGACCCAGTTCGCCGTGCCGGCGAGGCGCGCGGGGATGCCGACGCTGCGGCAAGCATCGACGAGCAAGATCGAGAGGCCCGTGCACGAAGCGAGGCCCGTCTCCATCGACTCCTTCGGCGACTGATCGGCGCGCTTTCGCGCCGTCGAGTAGCGCACGTTCACCTTGGCGAAGAGCTGCTCGTTCAGCTTCTGCGCCGCGGCGAGCGGCGTCGCGGCGCCCTCGATCAGCGGGAGCGCGATCGCGCGGAGCTCGGCTCGCCACGGATCGCGCGCTTCGCTCACGTTCGCATACGGCAGCACGTGCTCGCGGAAGATCGCCTCGGGCAGGCGCTCCTTCCAGGGCGCGGCGTCGCGGGCGGCGTGCGCGTGCGCGACTTCCTCGAGCAAGCGCTCGGCGGAGAGGGATCGCAAGTCGCGCGCGGGCATGTGCGCGATCAAGAACTCGAGAGAGCCGCGCTGCTCCGCGGGCACGCGGGCGAGGGCCGCTTCGAGCGCGGCGCGGTTCTCGCTCGCGCGCTCCAGGGCTGCGGCGAGGCGCTCGTCGCGCGGGACGACGCCGAGCGAAGGGGACGCGAAGAACGAGACGAGGACGAGCGCGAACGCGGGAGAGGGCATGGGGCTCCGAGTGCCGAGGTCCGGCGCCCAGGATGCCCGCTCGGCGCGGCGCGATCTACGGCGCGCCGGCCCTGCGGCTCCGGAAGAGCAGCGAGAGGCAGGTGAGGCCGCCTTCCGCGCGCTCGATCTCGCCGATCGCGAGAGCGCGCGTGGCGAAGCCCGCCGCTTCGATCCGCTCGCGCGTCCGCGGATGCGAGGCCGAGACGAGCAGGGTCTCGCCGACGCGCAGCGTGTTCGCGGCGAAGGGCTCGCGCGGATCGACGGGCAGGACGCGGAAGCCCGCGAAGGCCTCGAGATCGATCCATTCCGGTTGCGCGAGCAAGGTCTGCTCGTCGAGCGCCGTGGCGCCGGTCTTCAAGTGCAGGCAGCCACGCAGCGGCACGGAGCGCACTTCATAGTCGTACGGGCGCACGAGCCGGGCGAGCTGCGCATGACCCTCGCGATCGCTGCGCGTGCCGAGGCCTACGTAGAGCGTCCGTCCGACGCGCAGCACGTCGCCGCCCTCCAGCACTCCCGGCGCTTCGATCGCGCGCAGCTCGCGGTGGGGGCGCAGCGCCTCGGCGATGGCCGCGCATTCCCCGCGGCGAGAGCTCGCACCCGGTCGCGTCACGATCGCGAGCTCGTCGAGCACCACGGCCGTGTCCTCGACGAAGACGGCATCGGGGTGCTCGAGATGCGTCGCGAGCGCGATCACCTCGGCGCCGGCCTCGCGCAACGCCGCGAGGTAGGCGCCGTGCTGCGCCTCGGCGCGCGCGAGATCGATCGGAGTGCGCTCGACGAAGCTGAGCTCGCAAGCGCTCATGCGCGGCGAGATGCGGTGGGTAATCGCGATCACCGCGGGGCTCCATCGAAGCGCGCGCGAAGCTCGGCTTCGCAGTAGGGAGGCGGGACCAACAAGGTCTCGGGGTAACGTCGGTAGCGCAGCATGGCGGAGAAGATACGCTCTCCGTCCTGGCGTTCGACGCTGGCCCCCGCGAGATATTGGAGGCGCAGGCTGCGGTCGAGGTTCGGCTCGGCGTCGGCGAGCCAGCCGCGGAGCTCGGGACCGCGACCGGCGTAGGTCTCGAGGAGCGCTTGCGCCGAGGCGAGATCGAGCTCTTCGAGCGAGGTCCAGGCCTCGGGCGCGCGCGCGAGCCGCTCTTCCAACGCGTCGGCGTCGATGCGCAGCGGCTCGCGCGAGCCGAGCATCACCACGTCGTAGCCCAGCTCGTCGGGGTCGCTGCTCCAGATCGAGCCCTCGGGGAACGCATCGAAGAAGGTGCGGAGCTCGCTCTTCACCGCCGCTTCGCTGGTCTCGTAGAGCGGGACCCACTGCGTGAAGATGCCCCCAGGAGCCAAGTGCTCGAGGCAGAGCTGGTAGTACTCGGCGGTGTAGAGCGCCGCGGCGCCGGCGACCCAGGGATGGATCGGATCCGAGGTCACGAGGTCGAAGCGCTCGCGCGAGGTGGCGAGGAAGTGCCGGGCGTCATCGCGGATCACCTGGGTGCGCGGATCGCGCAGCACGCCGCGGTTCTCCTCGTCGAAGTAGAGGCGCGCGGCTTCGGGGACCACGGGCTCGATCTCGCAGATCACGATGCGCTCGATGCTCGGGTGATCGACGAAGCAACCCGCGGTGACGCCCGCTCCGCAGCCCACGATCAGCACCGAGCGCGGATGCGGATGCAGCAGCGCGGGGATATGCCCGAGCAAGCGTTGCAGGCGCATGTCGAGCGGGATGCCGGAGGCCACGATCTTGCCGCTCACGTGGAAGTTACGCGCGCCATCGTCCTGCTCGGTGACGGCGACCGCAGTGCTGTGTCCTTCGCGCACGTGCAGCACGCGCGCGCCGTCGTTCCAGCGCTCGACGCGTCGACCGTAGGCGAGAAGGCCGATCGGGACCTCGGGGAGGCCGCGCCACGCGAGGAGCGAACCGCACGCGAGCATGCAGAGCGCGGCGCAGGTCGCGCGCAATGTTCGCCTGGGCACCGCTGCACCTCGGATGAGAGCGGCGTGCACGCCGAGCGCCGCCGCGAGCGCGCTCGCGAGGACGAGGCCCTGCACGGCGAAGTGCGTGCCGTGCGCGGCGATCGCGTAGAAGCTCACCGCCGCGGTCCCGGCGATCGCACCGAAGGTGTTCGTCGCGCAGGCGTGCGCCACCGCGCGCTCCGCGCTGAGCCCGCCGCCGGCGAGCGCCGCGACGCCGAGAGGGAACGCGGCGCCCCAGCAGAGCGGAGCCAGCGCGATCGCGGCGAAGCAGCGCGCGAAGTCCCAGGTGTACATCCAGCCCAACTTCTCGCGCACCGCGGGCAGGAAGACCTCGGTCGGCTGCGTGTGCGGCAGCGCTTCGAGGAGCGCGTGCGCGCTGAAGGCCAAGGCGAGCGC
>JAEUHW010000394.1 GCA_016793245.1 Planctomycetota bacterium | reverse complement strand
AACCCTCTCGGCTCTCCGGTCGACCCCGGACGTACGGTGCCAGGAACATTTTCACCGGGGTCTCCGACCCCGTTTAAAATGTTCCGGGCCCCGTACGTCCGGGGTCAGCTACTCAGCGACGGAGAGAGGAGGAACGACGGAGAGAGGAGCTAGGAGAGCTCGCGGAGGGCTTCGTCGAGCTTCGCGCGCTTCGCGCGGGCTTCGTCGAGGCGCGCGCGCTCGGCGGCGACGACGTCGGCGGGAGCGCCGGAGACGAAGCGCTCGTTCGAGAGCTTCTGCTCGATCTTCGCCGCGTAGGCGTCGATCTTCTCGCACTCCTTCAAGAGGCGCGCCTTCTCGGCGCCGAGGTCCATGTGGGCGGCGAGGTTCACGTAGACCTCGACGCCTTCGACGACGGCCGTCGCCATGCGCTCGGGCTTCGCGTCGACGAACGCGAGCGAACCGGTCATCGCCGCGCGCTCGATCACCCCGGCGCCGGCGCGCAGGGGAGCGAGGAGCTCCGCGCGCATCGGGCGGAGGCACACCTCGACCGCGGTGCGCTCGGTCAGGTTCGCGGTGGCGCGGAGGTTCCGCACCGCGCGCACGATCTCGCGCAGACGCTCGAACTCGCTCGCGAGCGCCTCCGAGAAGCGCCCCTTGTCCTTCGGGAACGGCGCCGTCGCGCAGAGGTCGGCGTTGAAGAGCGGCTCGTCGCCCGGCGGGATCAGCGCGCCCGACGCCAGCTTCGGGTGCAGATGCCCCCAGATCTCCTCGGTGAGGAACGGAGCGATCGGGTGCAGCAGGCGCAGCACCGCCGAGAGCACCTCGCCCAGCGTGAGCTGCACGCGGCGGCGCTCCGCCGGCGTCCCGTTCGTGAGGCGCGGCTTCACGAGCTCCAAGTACCAGTCGCAGAGCTCGTCCCAGAAGAAGTGGTAGACGGTCTGCGCCGCTTCATCGAAGCGGAACGCATCGAAGCTGCGGCGCACTTCGGCGACACAGCGATCGAGTGAGCCGAGGATCCAGCGATCCTCGAGCTTAGGCTCGGTCTCGCCGGTCTCCGGGGAGGGGATCTCGGCGAAGTTCGTGAGCGCGAAGCGCGCCGCGTTCCACACCTTGTTCGAGAAGCGCCGCCCGATCTCGTCGAACTTCTGGAGCGCCAGCGAGATCTGCTGCTGCTCGGTGGCCAGCGTCACGAGCGTGAAGCGCAGCGCATCCGCGCCGACGCCGTCGAAGCCGTTCGGGAAGGTCTTCGCGATGCGCGCGAGCACCTCGTTCATGTTCGAGGGGCGCGCCTCGCGCGCGGGACCTTCGAGATCCTCGCGCGTCGCGCCCTCGATCACGTGCAGCGGGTCGATGCCGTTGCCCTTCGACTTCGACATCGTCTCGCCCTGCTCATCGCACACCACGGGGTGGATGAACACGGTGCGGAACGGGACGTCCTTCGCGTTGTAGAGCCCCGTCATCACCATGCGCGCGACCCAGAAGAAGATGATGTCCTTCGCGGTCGAGAGCACGCTGGTCGGGTAGTACTTCGCGAAGTCCGCCGTCGCCTCCGGCCAGCCCAGCGTCGAGTACGGCCAGAGCGCCGAGCTGAACCAGGTGTCGAGCACGTCGTCGTCCTGGCGCCACGCAGCGGGATCGGCCGCGACGCGCGCGGGCGTCTCCAGGTCGACCAGGATCTCGCCGGTGGTGCGGTGGTACCACGCGGGGATGCGGTGTCCCCACCAGATCTGCCGCGAGATGCACCAGTCGCGCGTGTTCTCGAGCCAGCTGCGGTAGATGCCGTCCCAGCGCTCGGGGAAGAAGCGCACACGACCGGCGGCGCTGGCTTCCAGCGCCTTCTCGGCGAGCGGCTTCATCTTCACGAACCACTGGTCATTCAGGCGGTACTCGATGATCGCCTTCGAACGATACGAGCGCCCGACCGGGACCATGCGATCCTCGATCTTCTCGACCAGGCCGAGCGCCTGCATCTCGGCCACGACGGCCTTGCGACAGGCGAAGCGATCGAGCCCGCGGAACCGCGCCGGCACGACGTCGCTCATCGTCGCGTCGTCGTTCATCGCGTCGATCTGCGGCAGCTTGTGGCGCACGCCGATCTGGAAGTCGTTCTGGTCGTGCGCGGGCGTTACCTTCAGGCAGCCCGTGCCGAAGCTCGCGTCGACGTAGTCGTCGGCGATGATCGGGATCTCGCGGCCCTCGAGCGGCAAACGCACCTTCTGGCCGATCAGCCGCTGGTAGCGCTCGTCCTTCGGGTTCACCGCGACGGCGGTGTCGCCGAACATCGTCTCGGGGCGCGTCGTGGCGATCGTGAGATGTCCCGCGCCGCTCGCGAGCGGATAGCGGAAGTACCAGAGATGCCCGGGCTCGCCGCCCGGCGTGGTGTCGACCTCGTCGTCGCTGAGCGCGGTCTTGTCGACCGGGCACCAGTTCACGATGTACTTGCCGCGGTAGATGAGGCCGTCATCGTAGAGGCGCTTGAACGCGACCTTCACCGCGCGCGAGAGCCCCTCGTCCATCGTGAAGCGCGTGCGCGACCAGTCGCACGAGCAGCCCATGCGGCGGAGCTGGTTCAGGATCTGGTCGCCGTACTTCTGCTTCCACTCCCAGATCTTCTCGATCACCTTCTCGCGGCCGAGCGTCTTGAAGTCGAGGCCCTGCGCGTCGAGGCTCTTCTTCACCACCGTCTGCGTCGCGATGCCGGCGTGGTCGGTGCCGGGGATCCAGAGCGCGTCGTAGCCGTCCATCCGCTTGTAGCGGATGAGCAGGTCCTGAATCGTGTTGTTGAGCGCGTGCCCCATGTGCAAGCGCCCGGTCACGTTCGGCGGCGGGATCGCGATCACGAACGGCGGCTTCTTCGATTCGGGCCGCGCGCGGAAGACGTCGCGCTCCTCCCAGAGGCGATAGATCGGCCCCTCCACGGTCTGGGGCTCGTAGCGCTTGCTGTCGAGGGAGAGATTCGGGGTGCGGGCGGGCATCGGCTGGGTCGCAGAGATCCGGAGGGAAAACACGGCCCACTGTACAGAAGAGGTGCCTGGCACCTTTTCTGTACAGTGGGCCGCGGAGTGTATCAAAGCTGCAGGAGCCTCAAAGCTGCATCGTGTGCCAGACGGTCTTGATCTCCTGACCGCGCTCGATCCAGGCGAGGCCCTGCGCTTCGGAGGAGCCCCAGCCTCCCGTCGGCGCGGGGATGCAGTGCACGCGCTTCACGTTGCCGGCCCCCTCTTCCTGCGCGAGCTTCGCCTCGGCGGCGGTCGGGCTCGCGACGAAGAGCGTGTTCACGTCGCGGTGACCGGCGGCGTGCGGGAGGAGCTCGGCGCGGCGGCCGGAGAGCAGATTCAGCACGCCCGCGGGGACGTCGGAGGTCGCGAGCACCTCGCCGAAGAGCAAGCCCGCGAGCGGCGCGCTCTCCGAGAGGATCGCGAGGCAGGTGTTCGCCCCCGCGATCAGCGGCGCGACCAAGCTGGTCAGCGCGAGCAGCGGGGAGTCCTCGGGCGCGAACGCGATCGCGACCCCGCTCGGCTCGGCCATCGAGAAGTTGAACCAGGGGCCCGCGACCGGATTCACCGTGCCGAGCAGCGCCTGGTACTTGTCGGTCCAGCCGGCGTAGTGGATCCAGCGCTCGACCGCGGCGTCGACCTCGCGCTCGCCGCCCTTGCCGAGCAGCGCCGCGAGCTCCGCTCTCCGTCCGTCCAGCATCTCGGCGATGCGATAGAGGATCTGCCCGCGGTTCATCGCGCTGCGCGCGGCCCATCCGGGGAACGCCGCACGCGCGGCCTCGACGGCGTCACGCAGGTCCTTCCGCGACGCGCGGCAGACGTTCGCCACGGTGGCTCCGCTGGCATCCTTCACCACGTCGTACCTCCCCGACTCGCTGCGCGGGAACTGCCCGTTCACGAAGAGCTTCCAGGTCTTCCAGACGCGGAGCGGCGCGCTCATGCCTGCACCTCGACGTACGGCGCGAGCCCGTGCATCCCGCCTTCACGACCGTAGCCGCTCTCCTTCATGCCGCCGAACGGCGAGGTCGGATCGAAGCGGTTGTAGGTGTTGGCCCACACCACGCCGGCGCGCAGCTTGGACGCCATCTCGAAGACCTTCGAGCCCTTCCGCGTCCAGATGCCCGCGGAGAGCCCGTAGGTCGTGTTGTTCGCCTTCGCGATCGCCTCGGCCTCGGTGCGGAACGAGAGGATCGCGAGCACGGGCCCGAAGATCTCCTCCTGCGCGATGCGATGCGAGGTCGTGACACCCGTGAAGAACGCGGGCGCGTGCCAGTAGCCCGCCCTAGGCAGCTCGCACGCCGGCTGATGCAGCACCGCACCTTCGTCGACGCCGCTCTGCACGAGCGTCCGGATCTTCTCGAGCTGCGGCTTCGAATTGATCGCGCCGATGTCGGTGTTCTTGTCGAGCGGATCGCCGACGCGCAGCGTCTTCACGCGGCGCTCGAGACGGCGCTGCACCTCTTCCAGGATCGACTCGTGCACGAGCAGGCGCGAGCCGGCGCAGCAGACGTGGCCCTGGTTGAAGTAGATGCCGTTCACGATGCCCTCGATCGCCTGATCGAGCGGCGCATCCTCGAGCAGGATGTTCGCGGCCTTGCCGCCGAGCTCCAAGGTCAAGCGCTTCGAGCTGCCGGCGATCGCGCGCTGGATCTGCTTCCCGACCTCGGTCGAGCCCGTGAACGCGACCTTGTTCACGTCCTTGTGCGCGACGAGCGCCGCACCCGTCTCACCAGCGCCCGTCAGCACGTTCACCACGCCGGGGGGGAGCTCCGCTTCTTGGCAGATCCGCGCGAGATGCAACGCCGTGAGCGGCGTCGTCTCGGCGGGCTTCAACACGACCGTGTTCCCCGCGGCGAGCGCGGGCGCGATCTTCCACGCGGCCATCAGCAGCGGGAAGTTCCACGGGATCACCTGCGCGGCGACGCCGAGCGAGCGCACGCGTCGACCGGGAAACGCGTGCTCGAGCTTGTCGGCCCAGCCGGCGTAGTAGAAGAAGTGCGCCGCGACGAGCGGCAGGTCGACGTCGCGCGACTCCTTGATCGGCTTCCCGCCGTCCTGGCTCTCGAGGATCGAGAGCTCGCGCGACTGCTCCTGGATCAGGCGCGCGATGCGGAAGAGATAGCGCCCGCGCTCCGCGCCCGAGAGCTTGCTCCAGGTCTTGTCGTAGGCCTTCCGCGCGGCTTGCACTGCCAGGTCGACGTCCTTCGCGCCCGCTTCGGCGACTTCGGCCAGCGTCTCCTCGGTCGCGGGGTTCACCGTCGCGAAGCGCTTCCCCGAGCTCGCCGGGCGAAACTTGCCGTCGATGAAGAGGTCGTAGCGCTCGAGCCGCCGGACGTGGTCCGCGGTCTCCGGCGCAGGTGCGTAGACGAAGCGCTGCGTGCGCGGGCTCTCCGGCGCGGCGGCGGGCTTCTCTCGCTTGATTCTCGTGGCCATGGGCAGGTTGCTTTCCAGGGATCCCTAATCGATGGCGAAGTCGTCGAGGCTCGTGTAGCGCCCGCTGCGTTCCTTCGCGAGCTGGCGCAGGATGTCGTTCACGAGCGAGGACGCGCCGAGGCGGAAGAGATCGGGATCGAGCCAGCGCTCGCCGAGCGTCTCGTTCACCAGCACGAGGTACTGGATCGCCTGCTTCGCGGCGCGGATGCCGCCCGCGGGCTTCATCCCGATCACCTTGCCGGTCGCGTCGTGGAAGTCGCGGATCGCCTCC
>JAEUHW010000168.1 GCA_016793245.1 Planctomycetota bacterium | reverse complement strand
TACGCGGGAAGCGCAGGGTGCCTGCGCACCGACGGACGGGGCGAAGCCCAGCGCGAAGACGAGGAAGAAGGCCTGGAAGGGGTTCGAACGCACGCGTCTCACCTCGAAGGGAAAGGGGACCGGAAACACGAGCGCGTGAGCGCCCGCAAGGCCAAGTGCGAAGAACGCGAGCCTCCTCAGCGAAGAAAATCAGAATCCGACTCCGGCCCTCACCTTCTCGATGTCCTCGTCGCGTTCCGGTGCGACGGCATCCCAAGCGTCGAGGAGCTCGCGCGTACGACGCAGCTCATGCGATGCCTCCGTCGCACGTCCGGCGCATCGGAGGGTGTCTCCCAGCAGAAAGCGTGCGAGCACGCGATCCTTGTACTCCAGCACGGGCGGCATCGCGCCTTCGCCGACCCGATCGACCGCCTCCACGAGGGAACGGACCGCGGGCAGTGCGCGTTCATACTCGCGGAGCGCGCGCCACTGCGTCGCCAGCTCGTTGTAGTTCGTGACCGCGTACTCGTCGATCCAAGTCGATCCGAATCGCGCCGCGGCGTCCCGCATGTACTCGGATGCCCTCTCGAGCGCTCGAGCCACGCGCCCGAGGTCGCGTTCGGGAAGCCCGCTGGCGATGTGCGCGACGCCGAGGAACGCGCGGCATGTGTTGTTGAAGTCGATGGCCTTGGCCGTCGCACCGCGCGTCAGCGCCTCTCCGAGCTGGCAAGCCGACTCGAGCATCTCCAAGGCACCGCGATCGCCGCGCTCGTTCGCCAGGAGTCCCAGGCTGATGAAACAGAGAACTCGATGTGACTGGAACTTCGCCTGATCGACGTGGCCTGGATCGACCTGGTCCGCGAAGGCGAGCGCGGTGCGCAGGAGCTGCTCCGCCTGCTGCTTGTCCTGCTCTAGCACGGCTTGGTCCGCGAGCGCGATACAGAGGTCGGCGCAGCGGATCGCTTGCCCCGGTGCGCCGCGCTCCATCGCGCGCTGGAAGAGCACTTCCAGCGCGCGACCGACGATCTCCCGCTGGTCTCGAGTCCTGGGCAGGAGATCGGCACCTTCTGCCTCACCCACGAGCACGCCGAGGAAGAAGCGCGCCACGATCACCTCGGGCAACCGCTCTTCCTCCGGACTGAGCTGCGCGAGCAGATTCCGCGCCTCCGTGCTGCGCCACGCGGCGGCGCGTTCCTCTCGATCGAGCAGCTCCTCCTCGCCCAGGTTCAGCTCGCGCCAGATCGAATCGATGAGCTCGAGTCGACGTTGCCTTCGAGATTCCTCGAGATGAGCGCGGGACTGATGGAGCCAAGTCGCGCCCAGAACCCCGAGGAGAACGACCAGGCCCGCCAACCACACCCCGTGAGGATGACGGCGCTGGAAGAGCCGCGCGCGATGCAGCCAGGCGCCGCGCCGCGAGGCGATGGGCCGATCCTCGAGCAGCGCCTCCACATCGCGGCGGAAGTCCTGCGCACTCGCGTAGCGTCGAGTGGGATCCGCGTGGCAAGCGATCGCGGCGATCGCCCCGGCATCCCGTGCCAGGTCGGCTTCGCGCTCGAGCGGTGGCACGAGGATGCCGAGGAGATCCCGCAGCATCTGCCCGAGCGCATAGATGTCGCTGCGCTGCGAGGGCTCCGCCCCTGCGAGCAGCTCTGGCGCGATGTAGTCGAGGGTCCCCGTGATGGTTGCGCCACTCGTGCGCTCCGGCGCGGTAGGTCGTGTCCCGCGATGCGCGATCCCGAAGTCGATGATCTTGGGGTTCCCGTGTCGATCGACCAGGACGTTCGAGGGCTTGAGATCGCGATGCAGGAGTCCTCCGTCGTGGATCGCGGCGACGCCCTCCAAGACTTTCGAGAAGCACTGCAGCCGATCGCGCAGACCGTTCGTCGAGCCATGCATGAACTGGCAGATGCTCTGCGCTCTTCCGCTTCCGGCGTCGATGAGCTCCATGGCGATCCACGGATGCTCGTTCGATCCCAGCCGGAGCGTTCCCGCGAAGTAGACTTGCGCGATGTAGGGGCTCGAGAGGGATGCCTGGGCTTCGATCTCGTCCGCATGCCTGGCACCGCCGTCTTGCGCCAAGCAACGCCGCGAGATCTTCACGGCGACCGACCTCCGCATCGTCTCCTGTCGAGCCCTCCATACGACCCCCATGCCGCCCGCTGCGATCAGCTCTTCCAGCTCGAGATCCTGACCCAGATCGAGACCGGGCACGAGCTCCCCCGCGAATCCGCGAGACGACTTCGTTCGGCAGTCGCGAAGCTCGCGCTCGAATGCGGCGAGCAAACCCTCGACTCTCGAGCAGCGCTCGCTCGAACGCTCGCGTAGCTCTCGCAGGAGAGTCTCCCGCCGCAAGGGATCCGCAGATGCCAACGCCAGCAGGATCTGTACGTCTTGCTCTAGATCGGGATCGCTCATGACCACTTTCCTCCTGGCCGGGGACCCGCGTCCGAAATCGCCGGATGATCTCTGGCAGAGGGCAGGTAGCGCATGAAGCGCGTACGCCCCAGGCTCGGGAACCGCTCTCCAGGCTCACTCGCCAGCAGAGGAACGCATCCCTTCCGGAAAACGCTCGTCGATACTTCGCGTCGGTGCGCTATGGACGCATACGCAGGAAATGCTCGACGGCAACGCGAGAAGCCGCCCAGATCTTCGCGACCTCGTCGAGATCGACGTGCAGCGCGCCCGCGATGTCCTCGAGAGGCGCCAAGAACAGGAAGTGCTGCTCGAAGACGTCGCGCTGCTGCTGTGTGAAGAGCGGAGCGACCTCTTGATACGCTTCGAACGCTTGCGCGACGAGCTCTGGATCAGCGTCTCTGTCCGCAAGAACAGTCTCGAGCAGCACCCTTTCTCCACCAGGTTGGCGCTTCTTTGCGTTCCGGTGCCGCGCGTGATCGCTCAACGCCTGGTACATGGCGCGTTTGACGATCCCCAAGAAGTACTTCTCCACGAGTGCATGGGGCGGCATCGAGGCGCGGAGCTTGGCGTACGCTTCCGATACGAGCTCCGTCGTCTGCCACGAGTGATCCGCTCGCTCTGCGCGCAAGAGACGATGGCCGATCGCGCGCAGCTCGCACAGGTTCACCTTCACGAGGAGGTCGAGAACCTCCTGCTCGACGCGCTGCTGGGGCTCGCTCGTCTTCCCTCGCCGTGTGGTTCTCTTCCTCTCGTCCATCTCACCGCTCTCGTCTAGAGACCGTGTGCCCCAGAAGGGCGCCGCGTCTGTCCAGCGACCGCAGTAGGCGCCATCGCCGTCTCGCACGAGCGCTCAGCGCCCACGAGAAATTCGAGCTTCACCTCTTCGGGGTGTCAATCGCCCCGCCACTCACTCTGCGCTCGGCTCACGGGCGCGGGCTCCTCGATGCGCCGTGCTCAGCCGCCGAGCTCCTCGAGCGTGACCGCGCGCTCCGCGCCCTTCACCCCGATCGCGCGCCGCAACGCGCTCGCCGCCGCCTCGACCGTCTTCTGCGGCCCGGCGAGCTTCAGGAAGTGGTCCCCCTTCGCGGTCGGCACGATGAGCGCGATCATCGCCGAGCCAGGCATGGCCTTCGACTCGCGGCGGATCGGCGGGCCGACGGGCTGGTTGTAGGTGCCGTGGCAGGTGACGACCGCGTAATCGCCGCTCGCGCACGCGCCCTTCGCGATCTGCGTCGTGCGCCCTTCGGCCGCGAACTGGCCGATCCAGCGCTCGATGTTCGCGCGGACACCACCGGCGCCGCCCGCACCGAAGTAGAAGACGACGAGCTCGGCTTCGCCGCCGGGTCCCGGCACGGCGAACTGACCGAGGCGCATGTTCGAGGTCGGCTCGCTGAACTTCCAGCTCGCGGGCACGGCGAGCGAGAGCTCGCCGGTGACGACGGTCTGCGTCGCTTCCGATGAGGCGCTCTTCGGCAGGCCCATGCCGCGCACCTGCGCGCGCACGGAGTAGAGGCTCGTCCGCGCGGTGACGAAGAGCGTCTGGAAGTCCGCGCCGCCGAAGGCGCAGTTCGTCGGGCGCTCGGGCACGGCGAGGCGCGTGAGCACCGCTCCGCTCGGCGCGATCACGACGAGGCCCGCGTAGGTCGCGTAGACGTTGCCGCGCTCGTCGATGGTCATGCCGTCGGGCCCTGTTCCATCCAGCTTCTCATCGCCGGTGAACCATGCAACGCCGGCGCCGAGCTTGCCCGGAGCTTCCACCGGATAGCGCACGATCTGTCGCAGGTTCGGATTCGCGACGTAGAGGAAGGCACCGTCGGGCGAGAGATGAATGCCGTTCGGCCGCGGCAGGTCGCCGATCACGCGCGCGAGCTTGCCGTCCGCCGCGACGTAGTAGACCGCCATCGCGTCCTGCTCGAGCGGCTCGCCGTTGCCGTAGCGCGGGTCGGTGAAGTAGACGCCGCCCTCGGCGTCGATCGTGAGATCGTTCGGGCTGTTCAGCTTCTTGCCGCCGAAGCTCTCGGCGAGGACGGTGACCTCCTTCGTCGCGGGATCGATGCGCACGAGTCGGCGCGACTCGCTCTCGCACGCGACGAGCCGCCCCTGCGCGTCGAACATGAGGCCGTTCGCCTTGCTCGAGGGCTGCAGGAAGGTCGCGACGCCCTCCTTCTCGTCCCAGCGCACGATGCGGCTCGCGTGCACGTCGCTGAAGAGCAAGTAGCCCTGCGCGCACCACGCGGGACCTTCGGTGAACTGGAAGCCCGTCGCCACTTGCGCGAGCTGTGCGTCAGCTGCGAGCGACGCTGCCGCGGGAGCGGCGCTCTCCTGCGCGGAGGCGAGCGCGGTGCAACCGAGGAGCGCGCACGCGAGGCGCGCGGGAAGAGAGGCGAGGGCCGGGAGCGGCGAGAGCTTCATCGGGATCCTGGGATTAGGAGCGGGAGCTCATCGCATCCTAGTGCGGGTCGTGCGGAGCGCGCCAGCGCCTCCCTCGCGCCGCGGCAGCGCGCCGTCAGCGCGTGACGAACGACTGCTCGCCCGTGCGCGGATCGTGCACGTGGATCTCGATCGCATCGACGGCCGGCGATTGCGCCGGAACGCGATAGGCCGAGGCGAAGAAGTCCCAGCGCTCCGCCGCGCTCGTCCCGATGCGGAGCGGCAACACGCCTTGCCCATCCGTTCGCCCGACGTCCTCGACCTCGCGGCCATTGGAGAGATGGACGAGCTGCACCTGCGCCCCGGCGACGGGCGTGCCGTCGAGACGAGAGGCCTCGACGCGCGCGTTCGCGCCCGTGCGCGCGACCGCGAGGAAGACCATGCGGCGCAGGCGCAGGAGCCCTGCGAGCGCGCGGCTCGGCAGCGCGGACGCGTCGATGGCCGCGGCATGGGCGTGCTGCTCGAGACCGGCGCTCACGTCGAAGCCGGCGCTCTGCAAGCTCTGGAGGCGCAGGAGAGCTTGCGCGAGCGCGGTGCGCAGATCGGCGGCCGTGGTGCTGCCCGCGAGCACCGCTCGCAGCAGTACGTACTGCGTCGCGCGCGGCGCGAGCACGTAGGGGCCCGCGACATCGGGCACCCAATGCGTGACGGCCGGGGCGAAGCGGGCGGCGATCTCCGGATGCACGCGCAGATCGAGGCCCGTCACCGTGCGCTGGGGATCGCGATTGGCGAGCGCGACGAAGAAGTTGAGCCCGTCGTGCACGACGTTCGCATGCACGGCGGCGGCGTTCGTTCCACCACCGCGGAGCTCCACCGGCTGCGTGGGCTCGTCCGGCGTCGTGCGCAGCAGAGCGTCGAGCACGGCTTCGAGCTCGCCCGCCGCCGGCGTCTCCGAGGGGAAGACGATCAGATAGATGGCCGCATTCGGATCCGCGAGCACGAGCGCGGAGCCCGCGGTCGCCACGGCGCTCATGCCGGCGAGCTGACCGGCAGCGAGCAGATCGATCGCGGTCGGGAGATCGACCAGCACGGCGGTCGCGGCCTGCGGCGCGCGCGCGGCGGAGGCTCTCATCGCGCGGAAGGGCGCGGCGTTGTCGCGCAGGAGCTCGCGATGGAAGACCGAGACGAGGACGCCCCGCCGCAGCGCGTGCTGCGCGAACGCGCGCTCGAAGACTCCCGTGTCCGAGAAGAGCGCGAACGGCGCGACGTGCCTCTCGAGGTGCTGCAAGAGGCGCGTGAGCGCGGGCTCTCCCCGCCAGCTCGCGAGGCGCTGCCGATCGACGTGCAGATGCACGCGGTGATACGGCGTCATGAAGCGCAGATGATCGCGCCGCCGCGCCTTCAAGTCTGAGAACGCGCGCCGCAGCTCGTCCGCGGCGCTGCTGCCGTAGGTCGCGTAGCCCCCGGGCGCCTTGTAGTAGCCGACGTGCAGGCTGCCGGAGGTGAGCACGTCGTGGACGAGGAGGTGCGCGTGCGCTTCGGTGAGGCAGCGCTGCCAGAAGGGCGCCGGCGTCGGCGTGTGGATCGTGCAGGCGCTCTCGTGCGTGGCGGGGCTGGAGATCGCAAACGCCGTCGGCGTCCCCGAGAGCCGAGCCGCGGCGGCCTCGAAGTAGAGCTCGTTGCCGAGGGCGCGGAAGTAGTCGTCCTCCGTTCCATACCAGCTCCCGGAGACGGCGAAGTCGGAGCGCAGCGAGCTCTCCTCCAGCTCCAATGCACCGAAGCCGAGCGTGCCGTAACGCCCCTGCGGTGTCGCGGCCTTCGCCGTCGTGTACTGCAGCAGTCGGAGCTCGCCCGCGAGCTCGCGGAGATACGCCTCGAAGTCGCGCACCGAAGGCGAGGGATGGCGCGGTGGCACGCCGATCGCGGACGGCGTCACCTGCTGGAACGACGCGAACGGCGCTGTCGGCTGCCACGCGGTGTTCAGGCGTTGCACGTCGCCCGCGTAGCGCCGCTCGAGCCACGTGCGGAACCCCGCCATCGCGCGCGGCGAGTAGCCCGTCCTCGGCGGCAGCTCGGGTTGCGTCAAGTCCTGCGACTTCGGCTCGAGGATCGCGAGCTCGGTCTCACCGCCGACGAAGAACGCGATCTCGCGCCCCCAGGTGCTCGCCATGTGGCGCACGCTCGCGAGGCAGTCGCCGATCACCACCGGATCGAGCGGATCGAGCACCGCATGCACATAGTCGGGACGCGGCACGCGCGAGGTCGAGAAGTCCCACGGCTGGCGCACCTCCACGTAGGTGTGGAGCGAGACTCCGCTCGGCGCGTGGAAGAGCACTTGCCACGCCGGGCTCGGGCTCGCGGCCTGCTGCCCGTGCTCCACGTTGTAGCGCCACTCGCCGTGATAGAAGCGGCGGTTGTTCGCGAAGCCGATGTTCCCGTAGAGACCGCCGATCCCCGCGGCGGAAGCGGCACGCACGATCCCCGCGAGCTCCGGATAGGTCCAGAAGCTCCACGCTCCGTTCGCCGCTCGCTCCGGCGCGAAGACCAAGTTCTGCAATGCGATCGAAGTGCCGGCGGCGTAGATGCCGCTCCAGTCCGCCGCGTCGAGACGCGAGAAAGGTCGGCGGAAGCCGAGCTCCTCCGCTTCGAGGAAGTCCCGCGGATCGTAGAGCAACGGCGCGACACCCGGGCGCAGCAACGAGCGATAGAACGCGGAATCGAGGGCCAGGCGCCGCAGCGCGTGGTTGTAGCCGCCGCCTTCGACGTTCCGCTCCTCGCCCGCCGCGTCGAGGTAGCTCTCCGGCATCTCCCACAGCGCCCAGCCCTGATCGTGCAGGACGCCGCGCGCGACGTAGTTCCCGATCCAGCCCGGCTCGAGAACGCGACTCTCGAGCAAGGCGAGGAGCTGGCTCAGCGACTGCGCGCGTAGATCGCCCTGCGCGGAGCAGAGGATCGCCAGACCGGCGGCGAAGAGAGCGGGACGCGTCATACCCAGCGGTGCAACGAAGTGCGCGACGAGAGACCGATGCCAAGCAGTAGCCTTTCGCCACGAGGAGCCCGAGCCTTCCTCGCGATCGCGAGGCCAAGAGGCGCGCGGAAGACGGCTCTCGCCATCATCGCGCCTTCAGTGCCGCGCGCAGCGTCGCTTCGTCGATGCGGCAGACGGGCAGCCGCTGCTGGTCGCCTTCGCCGATCTCGACTTCCACCGGCGGATCGAGCAGGAAGTTCGTCCCGACCATCCCGCCGCCCTGCTCGATCACGAACCCCGGCATGATCTGGTAGCTTCCCGGCTCCGGCACGACGAGCTCGGCCAGGCCGTCGAGCACCTCGACCTGCGCCGAGCGCGTACCGTCGCGCTTCTGGAGCGCCATCTGCAAGCGTGTGATGGGCTCGACCTTGGGAGCCTCGACCGGCATCAGGACGCGGATCCCCTCGCGGAGCTGCAGCTCGAGACGCTGCGAGGCCCAATCGAACTTCAGCGTGCGATAGCCCTCGACGCGCAGCTCGAAATGCACCGCTTCGGGCGGCAACCACGTGCTCGCCAAGCCCTCCGCATCCGTGCTCATCCGGCGGCGCCATTGCAGAGAATCCGCGGTGAGCTCGAAGCGACAGCCATCGAACACCCTCCCCTCGGG
The DNA here is from genome assembly GCA_016793245.1 of Planctomycetota bacterium. GTDB lineage: Bacteria > Planctomycetota > UBA1135 > UBA1135 > JADKAF01 > JADKAF01. Next base: position 16,391 of record JAEUHW010000168.1, on the reverse strand, counting down.
GCGGAGAAGGCGCAGGGCGAGCTCTCGCCAATCACTGCAGAGCTCGAGCTTCTGCAGGCGCGGGTCGCGGTTCTCCTCCCCCGAGAGGAAGCGCAACTCCGGGATTCTCACGAGCTCGCCGCTACCCTGCAGCGAGAGGACGGCGGTCCCGATCAGCGGTGCGATGCCCTGGACCAGGAAGGTCCCGTCGACATCGACCTTGCCTTGGGGCACTTCTCCATGCGGCCCAGTGAGGCCTTCGATGAGCACGCTGATCCCGCGCGGATCCATGCCTCGCGGCAGAACGACGGAACCGCGCAAGCTCGCCGCGGCATCGAGCTCGATCACAAGGTCGCTCGCTCCGCACTCGACTTCCAGGGGCGTTTGCTCGACATAGCTTTTGTGATGTGCGAGGAGACGCGCTCGCGGCGCAGGTCGTCGGCTGCGCAGCAGGAAGCGCCCCTCGGCGTCGGTCTCCACCGTCAAGTTCTCAGAGCGGAGCTCTTCTCCCGCAGCATCGAGAAGCTGCGCCGAGACTCGCACGCCCTGCAACGCCTGACCTCCGCGCTGCACCACGACGCCGGACGCGAGCAGTTGCGGCGCCTGGAGCAGCACATCGCCGAGCGAAGTCTCACCTGGCGCGAAGGCATCGTTGACCTCGAGCGACGCGAAGAGCAGCCCTTGCTCTGCGTGTCGATGGTAGAACTCGTAAGACCGGCGCAATCCTTCGCCGCCCTGCGGCTCGGGAATCAAGGAGCGCAGCCACCCCTCGGCATCGGTCGTCTCGCGGGACCCCGATTGGAACGAGGTCGAAGCGTTGCCGAGCTTGCGTTCCACGTTGACCCTGATATCGACCAGCTTCGAGCACAACGGCTCTCCGGAAGGGAGCCGCACGCGAATCGCGAGCTTCGAGCCCAACTGCACGCGCCGCAGCGCTTCGCGTCGCGTCTCACCCGGGACGAGGGGTCCGCGCATGCGGCTCGGGCCGAGCTTGGATCCATCGGCGAGCTCGCCCGTCGCCTCCAGAGACACATCGACACCGCAGATGCACTTCGCCGTGAGTCCTCGCTCCACCTCGAAGGTCTGCGAGCTGGACCAACGATGCTCCCCCGTCGATCGCACGATGGCTCGGCCGTCCTGCTCGAGGGTTCGCCCCAGCTCGTCCTGCACTTCGATCTCGAGCCAGCCCGTCGGAGGCAGCACGAGCTCTTGTACCGCCGTCGGCCACGGTTCGGTCTTCACGCGCTTCTCGATCGGCTCCGCGAAGAGACCTCCGACGCGCACCAGCACGACACCTGCGCCACCGCTTTGCTGACGGCGTTCCTCGACGCGAGCGCGCGCGATGCGCAGCTCGCGTTCCGGACCCGCGATCTTCTCGAACACAATCCACTCGGCGCCGCGTGAACTCGCTGTCTCGGCGAGCCAGAAGACCGAGAGCTCGATGCCGTCGAGCGGCTCCCGTGTCGTGCCATCGAGGACACGGAGGCGGAGATCATCGGGCAGCGGCGTCGGCGCGCTGCGCTCCGCCTTTGGCGCGGCGCTCTGTGCCGGTTGCTCCGTCGAGGGCGACGCGGCCTCGGGTGCTGCAGCGTTCGTCTCGCGCCGCACCTCGCCCGCCTCGGCGACCAACGGATCCAGCGGTCGCGCATCCGCGCTCGTTCCCGAGGAGAGCGGCGACGCTCCCGCGGAATCCTCGGAGGAGAAGAAGCCGGCTCCAAACCACAGGAGGAGGACGACGAGGAGGAAGCCGACGCTGACGAAGGCAGCTTTCATGGTGCTCTCGCAAGAACCTCGAGATCGCGAAGCGAGAATCCACGACGATGCCGCATCTGTCGAGCGGCGCACTTGGTTCCCTGCGATGCCCCAGCCACCCTTGCTGAGCAGGGAGCTTCGTGCGATCGATAGAGGGAGAACCGCGTCTCGTGGACGGAGCACGGGAGCGCGCGGGAGCGCGGGTCTCATGGCCAACACGAGCGAGACTCCTGCGGCGCCATCCTGCGCCGCCTCGATCGAAAGCGCGCCGCGTGCGCTCTACCGCGCCTTCAACGCCGCACGCAGCGCGGCTTCATCGATGCGGCAGACGGGCAGCCGCTGCTGGTCGCCCTCGCCGACCTCGACGTGCACTCGCTGCTCGAGCTGGAAGCCGTTCACGAGCATCGCGCTGTCCTGCAGGATCACGAACGAAGGCAAGACCTCATAGGTCCCCGGCTCGGGCACGACGAGCTCGGCCAGGCCGTCGACCACGTCGACTTGCGCCGAGCGCGCGCCGCTGGAGCGCGCGAGCGCCACCTGCAAGCGCGCGATGGGCTCGATCTTGGGAGCCTCGAGCGGCAACACCACGCGGATGCCCGCGCGGAGCTGCAGCTCTTGGCGCTGCGGCGCCCAGTCGAACGAGAGCGGTCGATAGGCGGCGAGCCGGAGATCGAAGCGCGTGGCCTCCGGTGGGAACCATCCTTGCACGAGGCCCTCCGTATCCGTGCGCATCCCGCGGCGCATCGGGCCGGAGCCCCAGGAGAGCTCGAAGTTGGTGGACTCGAGCGCCGTCCCCTCGGGCCGCAGCAGGCGCAGTGCGAGCTCGCGCCAATCGCGGCAGAGCTCGAGCTCCTGCAAACGCGGGTCGCGATTCTCCTCACCAGCGACGATGTTCACATCGGAAACGCGCGCGAGCTCGCCGCCGCTCTGCTGGGAGAACACGACCGTCGCGATCTGCGGCGCGAGATTCTCGATCGCGAAGGCGCCATCGGCACCGATGGCGGCCCGCGGCGAGATTCTCCGCTGGCGAGCCTCGCCTTCGACGCGCACCAGGATCGCGCGGGGATCCATACCGCGTGGCAGCATGACCGAGCCGATCAATCGCGAGGCAGCCTCCATCTCGATCGCGACTTCGCTCGCGCCCGCCGGCACCTCCACGGGCGCCGGCAACGCGTAGCCCTTGCCTTCGGCCTCGATCCGCACTCGCGCCGCGGGGCGCTTGCCGTGCAGCGCGAAGCGACCTTCGGCATCGGTCTTGGCTTGCGGGGCTGCCATACCGATCTCTTCTCCGTTGGCATCGAGCGGATAGCCCTTGAGCTCGATCCCCTTCAAGGGCTTGCCGCCGCGCTGCAACACCACCCCCGAAGCGAGCAATGGCTCCGCCTGGAGCAGGACATCGCCGAGCGAGGTCTCCCCGGGTGCGAAGGTGTCGTTGGCCTCGAAGAACGCCGCGAGCTGACCGCGCTTCGCGTGGCGATAGCTGAGCTCATAGTGGCGCTGCAAGCCCTCGCCGCCCTTGGGATCCTCGACCACCAAGCGCAGCCAGCCCTCGGCATCGGTCTTCTGGGTGGACATCGAGTTGCTCGACATCGAAGCGCTGCCGGTCCTGCGCCGCACCTCCACGGAAACATCGATCGACTTCGAGCGCAGCGGCTCGTCCGGCGCGAGCAGCACGCGCAGGGCGAGCTTCGAGCCCACCTGGACACGCCGCAGCGACTCGCGGCGCGTCTCGCCCGCGACGAGCGGTCCGCGCAGGACGCTCGGCCCGAGCTTCGATCCATCCTCGAGCTCGCCCGTCGCGTCGAGGGAGACACCGACGCCGCAGAGGCACTTCTTCGAGACGCCGGCCTGCACCGCCACGAGCTGCGAGTTCGCCCAAGCGTTCTCCCCCGCGGGTCGCAGCGTGATCGTCCCGTCCTGGGCGAGCGTTCGCCCGAGCTCGTCCTGCACCTCGAGCTCGAGCCAGCCATGCGCAGGGAGCACGAGCTCCTGGACGGCGGTGGGCCAAGGCTCCGCTTTCACGCGCAGCTCGACCGACTGCGCGAAGGCGCCCCTCGCACGCGCGAGGACGAGACCTTCGTCTCCGCGTTGCTTGCGGCGCTCCTCGATCGCCGCACGCGGGACTCGCACCTCTCGCTCGGGCCCCGCGGTGCGCTGCGTCGCGATCCCGACCGAGCTGCGCGAGTTCGCGATCTCGACGACCCACGAGATCTCGAGCTCGAGGTCCTCGAGAGGCTCCCGCGTCGCGCCATCGAGCACGCGGAAACGCAGGTCATCGGGCAGCGGCGCCGTCCCCCGCGGCGCGCGCGGAGCGTCGCTCGATGGCTTCTTCGTCTCCGGGGCGGGAGCCTCGGCCACGGGCACGACGGCGGTGGACTCGCGGTGTACTTCGCGCGCTTCGGCGACAAGTGGGTCCAGCGCGCGCGCTTCCGCGCTCGAGCCCGGCGAGAGCTGCGCCACTCCCGCTCCATCCTCGGTGGAGAAGAGCGCGACTCCGAACCAGAGCAGTAGGACGACGAGCAGGAGAGCGGCAACGCCGAAGGCAGCTCTAGAAGCGCTCATGGCATCAAACTCACGAGATCAGGGGCGTCCGAGCCGTACGTAGAACTCAGCACCTCGCAGGATGCCGCCTGCACTCCAGGCTGTCGAGGGACTCGAACGCACGAACACATGCGGCCTCGCCCGAGCAGAGGAATGGAGCGGCGAATTGCGTAGCCCGGCTTGCACATCGCGGGGGCCTCTGGCATGAGAGATCGCGACCTCAGCTAGAAGCACCCAGCCGCCCGTAGTCTCGATGGAACTTGCTGAGTCACGAGCTCGCGCGGAGGATCGGCATCCAGTCCATTCTCGGACCGAGCCGCGGCGATGAGCGATTCAGGGCGCGCGCACTTCTTGGAGCCGAGACAAGAGAGATAGGAGGCGACATGCCGCCAGCGGACCAACTCGTAGGAAGACCAACCGCCATTCTCCTCGTGCCCGGCTTCGGTCGAGCAGAGAGCTTCGAGAGACGCGATCGACTGATCAGCGCCCTTTGCGCTCTCGAGGGACACGACATAGAAGACGCAGGAGACCTATCCATCCCCGGAGCAGCCGGAAGGAAGCTCGTCCTCCGCACCACGTGCGAACCCGACGGAGAAGAGCTGCATGTATTCGAGGCTTATTGGGCGGACATGCTTCAAGAGCCTACCGCCTCCACCCCTTGGAGTCGCCTACTCCGCGATTTCCAGATCATGGTGTATTGGATGAACTACCGCATGCTGCGCCCCCTCCGCTCATCGAGATACATGACTCTCGGATTGATCCTGAGCGGGATGATTCTCCTGCTGTGGTATCTCAGCACGATTGTCCTGGCCGCCGAGGCCATAGGCGCAGACGAGTCCTGGAGCTCGCAAGGAATCCCAAGGTGGATTCTCGACAGCATCGTCGCCGCGGGAGCCTACATCGGCGGCTGGAAGCTCTGGGCGACCATCTCCATCCTTCTCCCGGTCTTGCACGCCGAGGAGATCGCTCGTCTCGCATCCTTCGCCAAGCGCTACCTGGAAGACGAGCAGGCCGGGAAGGAGATCGGGCTGCGCAGCAGGATTCGCAAGCGCGTCGAGTCATGCGTGTGCGCCCTGACGAAGCACGGCTACAAGGACATCGTGATCGCCGCCCATAGCTTCGGAACCGTCATCGCGACGGACATCTTCGCTCAGCGCCGCAAGCCACCTCACGGCCAGCGCGTGCGCCTCGTGACTTGGGGATCGCCCATCGCCATTCTGCAGCATCGGTCTCGATGGCTTCGCGAAGAGCTCGACGCCTTCACAAGCGTCGCAGACCTCGAGCAATGGGATGATGTCTACTCGAAGAACGACTGGCTATGCGCTGCGCATCCAGCCCGCGAAGCATCTCCCCTGCCGGGTGGCGGCCACCTCATCGAGTTCGATGTGAGCCTCTGGAGGCGCTGGAGCGGCCGTTCGCATCTCGAGTACTTCACGCACCCCAAGGCACTCGCGCTCCTCCTGCCGCAGGGGGGAGCGCGAGTAGCAGCGCCCGACTCCGCTACTTTGGGATGAGCAGCTGACAAAGCCGAGCGAGCCCCACGCCGCGCTCAGTTACCGACGATCCCGCGCCCGCCGTTGCTGAAGATGAGACCCAAGCTCGTCGCCGACGGGCTCACCACCCACCATTGACTGAAGAAGGCGGCGCTCAAGAGCGAAGGGTCGACGGGCACCGCGAGCCCGACGCCCGCCGTTCCATTCGTCGGCTGCACCGGGAGGAAGAGGACCTCGCTGCAGAGCAGGGTACAGGTCGGCGCACCGAACGGCGCCAGATCGAGAGGCAGCGTCAGCCCGAGCCAGGTCTGGGCCGAATCGCCGATCGCGAGATAGGCCGCGCTCGTGGTCGGCGGTGCACCGGTGAGGTTCACCTCCATCGTGCGCCCGAGCGTCGGCACGTCGCTGAAGCCGAGGATCGGGGTGTACCTGCCGGAGCCGCGGCAACCGCTGCCGTACACCTCGTACGAACCCGGGTTCCCGCCGCAACGGATGCGCAGCTTCCATAGATGGCTGCGGAAGCCCGAGGCTCCGCCGTTCCAGCTCTGGCCGCCGTCGAAGCTCGCGCGATAGAGCTGCGCCCCCGGAGCGGGAGCGTTGGGTGTGCCGCCGATCTCGACGCTCGCCTGACCACCGCCCGGATTGCCCCACACGAACCAGTACGTGCCCGCGGGGACGGCGATCGCCGCGGGCAAGCGCGCGCCTTGCCAACCGTTCACCTGCCCCATGTTCCACTGCCCCGTGCCGAGGTTCACTCCCGGCAGGTTGGTCACGGGGTCGTGCGTCCAGATGCCGATCGAGCTCGTGCCGGTGTACTCACCGGTCCACACCTCGAGGCGCGTCGCGTTGAGCGGCGTCGTGGTCTGGAGCTGGATCGCGAGCAACAGCGGACCGCCCATGCTGATGCCGTTGTCGTAGATGGCGTTGTCGGAAACGGCGACGCAGAGCGAGCTGCTCTGCGCGGGAGCGAGCGAGGCGAGGAGGAGCAGGGCACTCAGGCTGCGAAGGAGCGACATGGGAACACCGAGGGCAAGGGACGGACCGCCCGGGAATGCTACTCGGTAGAGCCCCTCGCGAGAGTTCGTCACGGACCGCGGCTCGAGGGCGGCCCCTCGGACAAGGCTCGCGCGCTCACCAACTCGCCCCTGTTCCCGGGGTCCGCCGCGGGGCACGATCTGCGGCGCCCCATGCGAACCGCCCCCTCGACGTTCTCCTTCCTCGCCGCCGCCGTGCTCCTCGGCTGCGCCGATCCCGAGCCCGCGCCGCGCACCCTTCCGCCCGCCGCGCCTCCCACGGTCGCCGGCCTCGAACGCGCGGGGCTCGCCGCCGCGCTGCGCGGCGCGGTCCTGCAGGACGAGCTCGGCTGCACCGCCTGCCATGCCGAGAACGCGACCGCGGCCCCCTCGGCGGGAACCCGCGGCCCGCGCCTCGCCGAGGTCGCGCAGCGCGTGCAGCCCGCGTATCTCGCGCGCTTCCTCGCCGCACCTCGGCACGTCGAGCCCGGCACCGCGATGCCCGATCTCCTGGGGTCGAGCGATGAAGAAGCTCGGCGCGCCGCGGGCGATTCACTCGCGCACTACCTGCGCTCCTTCGGCGAGGCGACGGAGGAACCCGCGGCGCTCGACGCCGCCGCCGCCGAGCGCGGCCGCGAGCTCTTCCACGCGATCGGCTGCTCCGCGTGCCACGCGCCGCGCGATGCCGCCGGGGCCGAGCTCGCGCTCGCGGGCTCGACGCCGCTCGGTCCGCTGCCGGAGAAGTACACGCTGCGCTCGCTGCGCGCGTTCCTCCAAGCACCCCACGAAGCGCGCCCGTCCGGGCGCATGCCTTCGCTCGCTCTGGCACCCGGCGAAGCCGATGACCTCGCGCGCTTCCTGCTCGGCGCGAGCGTCGCCACGCCGTCCCCGGCGAGCGCGCCCGTCGATCCACAGCGCGTACGCGAAGGACGCGCCCTCTTCGCCGAGCTGCGCTGCGCGGCATGCCACGAGCTGCCCGATCCGGAGCGGATCGATCTCGCGCCCGCGGCACCGCTCGCGCAGCTCGACGCGACGCGCGGCTGCCTCGGCGACGAAGCGCGCGCCTTCGCGCGCTATGCGCTGAGCACCGAGCAGAGAGCGGAGCTCTCGCTCGCGCTGCGCACGAGCGAGCCGCCGAGCGAGGCGAGCGCGATCGAGCGCACGCTCGTCGCGCGCCAGTGCCTCGCCTGCCACGAGCGCGAAGGCCTGCCCGCGCGCAACGAAGCGCGCGAGCGCGCGTTCCAGACCAGCGATCCGACGCTCGGCGAAGAAGGCCGCGTGCCGCCCGCGCTGACGCTGGTCGGCGCGAAGCTGCAGCCGCGCTGGCTGCGCGAGGTGATCGCGCACGGCACCTCGACGCGCCCGTATCTCCGCACGCGCATGCCCGCGTTCGGAACGGCGCTCGCCGAGCATCTCAGCACGCGGCTCGAGCGCGTCGACGTGCTGCCGCCGCTCGAGCTGCTGCCGTTGCCGGAGGACGATGCGGCGAAGCGCGAGATGCTCGACCTCGGGCGCGAGCTCGTCGGCGATCGCGGCATGAGCTGCATCACCTGCCACACCTTCGCGGGTGAGAAAGCGGGCTCGCTCGCGGCGCTCGATCTCGTCGAGAGCACGGGCCAGCGCCTGCAACCGAGCTGGTTCCTCCACTATCTGCGCGAGCCGCTGCGCTTCCGGCCGAACACCTTGATGCCGCAGTTCTTCCCCGGCGGCGTCTCGACGCGGCCGGAGCTCGGCGGCGGCGACGTGCTGCGCCAGAGCTCGGCGCTCTGGCACTACCTCGCGGAAGGACGGAACGTGCGGAAGCCGAGCGGCCTCCGTCGCCCGCCGATCGAGCTCGCCGTCGGCAGCGAAGCGGTGCTGCTGCGCCGCAGCGTGCAGAACACGGGGAAGCGCGGCATCAGCGTCGGCCTGCCGCTCGGCGTGCATTACTCGTTCGATGCGGAACGCCTCGCGCTGCGCCAGATCTGGTGGGGTCGCTTCCTCGAGGCCTCCGGCGTCTTCACCTCGCAGGGCAGCGGCGAAGCGCGCCCGCTCGGCGAGCCGCGCGTGCTCCTGCCCGAGGGCCCCGCGTTCGCGGAGCTCGCGAGCGCGCTCGCGGCGTGGCCCAGCATGACGCGCCGCGAGCTCGGCCAGCGCTGGCTCGGCTACGAGCTCGATGCGGCGCAGCGACCGACGTTCCGCTACGTGTGCGCGGAGGTGGAGATCGCCGACGCGCTGCTCGATCGAGAGGCGGAGCCGCCAGCGACGAAGCCGAGCCTGCAGCGCACGCTGCGTTGCACGAGCACGACACCGCGCACGCTGCAGCTCCTCGTCGCGCGCGCGGAGCGCATCGAAGAGCGCGTAAGCGGGCTCTGGCAGATCGGCAACGAGCTGCGCGTGCGCGCGCAGCCAGGTGCGCTGCGTGTGCGCGACGGCGCCGGAGCGCGCGAGCTCCTGGCGACGATCGAGGTTCCCGCCGGAACGACCGAGCTCGTCCTCGAGTACCTCGCCGCGGAGGAAGGCCGATGAGAACGCACACCGCACTCTGCTTGCTCGGCGCGCTCGCGAGCGCGCTCCCCGCACAAGAGCTCGGCGAACGCTGGGGCACCGCGCACGCGGAGAACGAGTTCTACCGCATCGTCGACGTGCCGCTGCCGAGCGAGCTCGCACTCGAGGTCGGCAGCATGTGCGCGCTGCCCGATGGTCGCGTCGCGCTGGGCACGCGCCGCGGCGAGATCCTGATCGCGAGCGGTCTCGATCTGCCGCAGCCGCAGCCGCAGATCACGCGCTTCGCGAGCGGGCTCGACGAGGTGCTGGGGCTCGGCTTCCGCGAGGGTGCCTTCTACGCCACGCAGCAGACCGAGCTCACCCGCATCACCGATGGCGACGGCGACGGGCGCGCCGATCGCTTCGACAATCTCTGCGACGCCTGGGGCTTCGAGCACTACCACGAGTTCGCGTGGGGCTCGCCGGTCTTCCCGAACGGCAGCGTGTACGTCGTGCTCGGGCTCTCGGACTCCTACAGCATGAAGGCGCGCTTCCGCGGCTGGGCCTTCGAGATCCGCGCCGATGGAAGCGCGCTGCCGATCGCGAGCGGCATCCGCAGCGCCGGCGGTGTCGCGAGGAACGAGCACGGCGTCCCGTTCTACGTCGAGAGCCAGGGCCCCTGGAACGGCTCCTGCTCCCTGAAGCACCTGCGCACCGGCGGCTTCGTCGGGCACCCGGCGAGCTTCCCCGGCTACGACGAACCGCTCGCGCACGCGCTAGGCGGCAAGCCCGCGATGCCGAACAGCCCCTCGCGCTTGCGCACCGAGAGCGAGCGCATCCCGCAGCTCGTGCCGTACTCGGTCGTCTTCCCCTATCGCAAGATGGGCCAGTCGATCACGACCTTCCGCATCGACGAATCGCAGGGTCGCTTCGGTCCTTTCGCCGGTCAGCTCTTCCTCGGCGACTACAGCCTCTCGCTCGTGATGCGCGCGACGACCGAGCTCGTCGACGGCGTCTGGCAAGGTGCCTGCTATCCCTTCCGCGAAGGCTTCGGCACCGGCATCCTCGCCGTCGAGTTCACGCGCGCGGGGCAGCTCCTCGCCGGCGGCACGAATCGCGGCTGGCCCGTGCGCGGCAATCGCCACTTCGTGCTCGAGCGCCTCGAGTGGACCGGCAAGACGCCCTTCGAGATCGAGCGCATCACGGCGCGCTCCGACGGCTTCCTCGTGCGCTTCACGCGGCCCGTCGATCGCGCGCTCGCGGGAGAGCCTTCGAGCTACCGCCTGCAGACCTACACGCACATCTACCAGGAGCACTACGGCAGCCCCGAGGTCGATCACACGGCGCCGCGCGTGACGCGTGTACGACTCGCGGAGGACGCTCGGAGCGCGGAGCTCGTCGTCGAAGGACTCGTGCTCGGCCACGTGCACGAGTTCGACCTCGGCGCGCTGCGCGCCGCGGATGGCGCGCCGCTCGTGCACACGCAGGCGTACTACACGCTGAACCGGCTGCCGCGCTGAAGCGCGCGCTCCAGCAATCCCGCGACACAGGCGAGCAGCAACGCCGGGCCGAGGAGCTCGAGGCTCTCCTCGATCGGGATCGTGAGCTGCCCGAGGCCCACGCCGTTCCAACGGAGATCGAGCGCGGCGATGCGGCTCTCGATCCACTCGAGAGGCAACGCGAGCGCGAGACAGGCGAAGCCGAGGACCAAGCGCCGGCGCAGATCGCGCCGGTCGGCGGTGAGCCGCCAGAGCGGCGCGAAGGCGAGCAGTCCGCCGAGCGCGAAGAGCGGTGCCACGGCGATCAGCCAAGGATAGGTGCCGGAGTCGCGGAGCGGGCTCCGGCAGAGCGCGCCGACGCGCTCGTGCAGCATCGTCTGGTCGTCGAGCGAGAGGAAGAGGAAGAAGCTCCCGACGACGTAGAGCAGACGTTCGCGCAGCGCGCGCGCGAGCACGCAGATCGACCCGCCGAGCAGGAGCAGCAAGCTCACCGAGAGCCAGGAGTTCAAGCTGCGCTCTTGCGACATGTCGAAGAGCGAGAGCAGCTCCTCCGGCACGAGGCTCCTCGTGCGGCGCACGAACGCCGTGAGCAGATGCGCCGTGGCGAGAAGCAGCGCACACGCCGCCACACGGACCAGCGCGCGCTCGCCGAGAGCTTCGAGCCCCAGGGAACCTGAGCGCGCAGGCAAGAGCCGCAGCTCGACCGGACGCGGCGCAGACGAGGCGCGCTCCGTGCTCGTCGTAGAGGGCAACGGCATGGGACTTCGAGGAAGCGTAGCGGCGCGACCACTGCACCACGGAGCTCGGGAAAGCTTTTCGCGCGCTCGTGGATCCAGCGGACCTGCGAGCGCGGTGCGGTCGAGCGGATTGACGGCCGGGCCCGTGGTCCGTTCTGCTAGGTGCGCACGCGACGGCGCCGCGTAAGGCTCCCCGTGCACCTCGCCCCGAGAGAGCTCGATCGCTCGCCCCTACCGCGAGCGCTGCGATCGAGCGTGCTCTCGCACCTTCCCAACCATCACGATGCTTCGTTCGCTCTGCTCCGCGCTCCTATCCGCGTGGCTGATGCTCCTGCTCGCGTCGCCGGCTGCGGCGCAAGACTGGCCGCGCTGGCGCGGGCCGGACGGCACCGGGGTCACGAGCTCCTCGCCTCTGCCCGTGGAGCTCGGCGCCGAGGCGCAGCAGCTCCTCTGGAAAGTCGAGGTGCCTGGAGAGGGGATCTCCTCGCCGATCGTGCAGGGCGAGCGCATCTTCCTCACCACCGCGTATCCGGGAGAGCTCGGCGCGCAGATGCGCACGTTGAAGTTGGTCGGCGTGAGCGCGCTGCTCGGCTTCGCCGCGCTGTTCGCGCTCTTCGGCCTGCGCCGTCGCGCGGCGCCGACCTTCCTCGCCGGTAGCTTCGGTTGGCGGCGCTGGCTCGTCGTCGTCGATGCGCTCATCGCAGTGCTCGCCTCTCTCGGCTTCGCGGCACTCGCCCTCGTCGCGACCTTCCAACCGGACCTGCTCTGGGCCGACGGCGTGAAGGGCGACATCTGGGTCGCTTCCGCGATGCTCTCCCTCGCCGGCGGCTTCGCCGGCTTCGCTTGGTCGCGCGCGAGCTCGCCGCTGCGCGTGCTCGGCGCGCTGCTGCTGCTCGCCGCCGCGGCCTACCTCTTCCTGCAAGTTCCGAACAACAAGTACAACGCGCCGTTCTCCCGCGTCGTGCGCTTGGCGATGGTGGCGCCGGGAGTCGCCGGCGCGGGCTGGTTCCTGCTGCTCTTCGCGGTGTTGCGACGAACGGCGAGCTCCAGCGCGCGACGACCGAAGGCGATCGGCGGCCTCGGCCTCGCTGCGGCGGCGGCGCTGCTCTTCCTCAGCTACAACTTCTGGCTGCCGAGCGCGGGGCTCGTGCGCGCCGCGCTCTGCTTCGACTTGAAGACCGGCGAGAAGCGCTGGGAAACGCCGCTCTTCGTCGCTCCGGAGGAGCGCAAGTACGGAGTGAATTCGTACGCCACGCCGACGCCGTGCACCGACGGCGAGCTCCTCTTCGCGAACTTCGGCGGCGGGGTCGCGTGTCTCGATCTGCAAGGCGAGCTGCGCTGGCTCCGGCGCGACGAGGAGTACACCGGCGCGAGCCGCTACGGCGCATCGACTTCGCCCGTGCTCTACGAGGACACCGTGCTCCTGATGCAGGACGGCGAGAGCAGCTTGCGGCCCTCCTACGGGATGGCTCTCGAGAAGCGCACGGGCGCGCCGCGTTGGCGCGTGCAACCTTCCGATGCGATGGATGCCTATCTCACGCCGCTCATCCTGCGCCGCGGCGAGCGCGACGAGCTCGTGACCATGACGACGGGACACGTCCTCGGCTACGACCCGCGAAGTGGCGAGCGCCTCTGGACCTTCCCCCTCGACATCTTCCAGATGGTGCCGAGCCTCTGCTCACTCGGAGATCTGCTCCTCATCTCCGGTGGTACGCACGTGCGACGCATGACGGCCGGCGTGCGCCTCGTGGGCACGGGCAAGGAGACGAAGGGCGAGGTCGTGTGGGAGACGAAGCGCGGAGCCGCTCAGGTCTGCTCGCCGGTGTTGGTGAACGGCGGCTTCTTCACCCTCTCCGACACCGGCATCCTCACGTGCTTCGAGCCCGAGACGGGGAAGTCGCTGAAGAGCGAGCGCCTGGAGGGGCCTCACTGGGCCTCGCTCGTGGCCGGCGACGGCAAGCTCTACGCGGTGAACGAGCAGGGCCAGATCGACGTGTTTCGCGCGGGACCGACGCTGGAGCGGCTCGGCGGCGGTGAGCTCGGCCAGGAGTGTTACGCCACGCCGGCGATCGCGCACGGACGCATCCTGATCCGCGGCAAGCGCCACCTCTTCTGCTTCGGCGCGAAGCCGTGAGCCCTTGCTGAGCTCGCGCGTCCCTCCCGCGTTCGCCGGTCGCTCGCTGCTCGAGTACTTGGCGCAGCGCTTCCGCTACCACGATGAAGCCGCGTGGCGCGGGTTCATCGAGACGCGGCGCGTCACGGTGGACGGACGCGCGGCGCGTCCGAGTCAGCTCGTCGCACGCGGCGCGCTGGTCTCGTTCGAGCCGCCCGCGGCCGAGCCCGAGATCCCGCGCGAGCTCCCCCTCGTGCACGAGGACGCGAGCTTCCTCGTCGTCGAGAAACCGGCGGGCCTCGTCTGCCACGCCGACGGTGCCTTCCAGCAGAACACCTTCCTGCGCGAGCTCGAACGCCAGCTCTCCGCGCGCGAACAGAGCTACGTGCTGCTGCGCCTCGCGCACCGCCTCGATCGCGAGACGAGCGGTCTCCTCGTCGTCGCGCGCGACGCCGAGACCGCGCGCTCCTTCGAGCGGCAGTTCACCGGCGGCCTCGTCGAGAAACGCTATCTCGCCGTCGTGCGCGGCGCGCCAACTCAGGATCGCTTCGAAGTCGATCTGCCGATCGGCTTCTCCACCCGGAGCGAGATCGCGATCCGCCGCACGGCGAGCCATGAGGCGCGCGACGCCCGCGATTCGCGCACGAGCTTCGAGGTGCTCGAGCGGCGCGGCGATCGCAGCTTGGTTCGCTGCACGCCGCACACGGGTCGCACCCATCAGATCCGCGTGCACCTCGAAGCCGCCGGGCATCCGGTCGTCGGCGACAAACTCTACGGCGTTCCCGACGAGCGCTACCTCGCGTGGGTCCACGCCGTGAAGGCCGAAGCGCCGTTCGATGCGGTGACCGTCTTCGGCGCCGAGCACCAGCTCCTGCATGCCGCCGAGATCGCCTTCGAGCATCCGCGGAGCGGAGAAGCGCTGCGCTTCGTCGCGCGCTGGCCGGAGCGCTTCGCGCCATTCGCGTCGCGCTGAGCTCGACGCAGGTTCAACCCAAGCGTCGCTCGAGCGAGTCCAGAGCGAGCAACCACGCCGAGAGATCGCCGCGCGCCTCGAACACCGCGCGCAGCGAGGAGTCCTCCCGCACGCGACCGATGCCTGCACGCGCGAGCACGAGCTCTTCGCGCGCGGGCCGCATCGCCAGGATCAGGAGCCGGCGCACGCGATCCGGGAGCGGCTCGGCGGGCTCTCCGCCGCACGCGGCGAGGATCTCGCTGGCGCAGAGGAGCGCCACGCATTCCTCGAGCCGCAGCGGCCGATCGAGCTCCGCGGGACGGAGTGCGGCTTGGATCTGGGCCTGCAAGCGTCGCTCGTCGAGGCTCTCGACCCACGCTTCCGCGCAAGTGTTCTCGAATGCGAGCGGACCCCAGACGAACACGCGGCCTCCTCGCCGCGCGGGCTTCGCGGCGGCGAAGACGCATACCTAGGGAAACGCATGGGCCCCGTCGATGCTGCGCCGCCTGGAGAGGCGCTTCTTCGCCGGATCTTCTCGCTGGCTTCTCCCGCGACCGCGAGCGAGCTCACACCGGGCGCTCTCGATCGCGCGGCGCATCGGATCGGCTAGTTGCGCTCGCGAAAGCGCGGTGCGAGGAGCGCGAGGCGATCGAACGCAAGACCGCGCATGCGCTGCGCCCGGCCCTACGGCGTAGCAAGCGCCGCGCCCGACGCGCGCCTGTCACGTCGATGACGCTCGGAAGTCAACGCGCGAACGACGCGAACGAGAAACACGGAGCCTCGCGCGTCGTGCACGTCGCTTGCTGCGCCTCCGGGCGCGGCTCCGCTTCGTCGATAGACCTCGTGCGCCGTCTCGGAGCCCGCTGGAGGCGGGGCTCCGAGACTCATGCTCATGGGGACGATCGGACGTCTATGCGTGAACGACGTCGATGGACACGGGGTTCCACGCCCGCGCGGCGGCCGAGCGCGTTAGCGCGAGGATCCTCGGCGGCTTGAATGCACGAGGTTCGTTCGCGATCGACCGGCGTGCTTCTGGTGCTGCGACAGCTCGTGGATGTCGAGCAATCCGTGGAGGCGCCAGCCGGTGGTGAGCAGCCAGGTCGAAGCGGGTGCAACGCTGGCGACGACCGGGGTCGCCGGGATCGAGGCGATCGACGGGCGCGTCTGCCAACCATCGAACACGGGCGCACTCGAGCAGAGGTCGATCGAGCTGCGCTGCACGACACCGTGCTTCTTGCCGTTCTGCAACGGGCCACGATCGTCGTTGCTCTCGAGTCAAGTTCCAAACCCAAGGACGTCTCGAGTTCGCTGCGCAGCAGAGCGGCTAGGCGCGCTCGTGAAAGCGAGAGCGAGAGGCGTTCGAACGCAAGACCGCGCATGCGCTGCGCCCGGCCCTACGGCGAAGCAAGCGCCGCGCCCGACGCTCGTGAACTGCGTCGATGGAGTTCGAAAGTCGACGCGCGAACGACGCGAACGAGAAACGCGGAGCCTCGCGCGTCGTGCACGTCGCTTGCTGCGCCTCCGGGCGCGGCTCCGCTTCGTCGATAGACGTCGTGCGCCGTCTCGGAGCCCGCTGGAGGCGGGGGCTCCGAGACTCATGCTCATGGGGACGATCGGACGTCTATGCGTGAACGACGTCGATGGACACGAGTTCCACGCCCGCGCGGCGGTAGGGTGGCGTGCTTCAGCGCGAGGCTGCTCGGCGGCTGCCGGGTGGCCCAGGGTCGTTGCCGACCCTGGGCTCCCACAGATCCGGACGTGCGCATTTCACGCATCCGGCTCTTCGTTGCGCGGACTAGCTACGTAGGCGCAAGACGGAGTGAATGGCCTTGGCTGGTGGGATGGG
>JAEUHW010000346.1 GCA_016793245.1 Planctomycetota bacterium | reverse complement strand
CCGGATTCCGAGGCGGAGATCGAGCCGTCGCCCGGGAGCGAAGCGTGGAAGCTCGAGGTGCAGCTCGCGCGTTGAGCGAGGGCGCTCGAATCTGCGTCGCTCCATCTCACGACCTCCGAGACCTCTCCGTCCGGATGCCCGGCACCCCAGCATCCATGCGAGCTCCGGGGGCCTCCGCGCCTTTTACCTGACGGCCTGCCAGACGATCGTCTACCCATGAGCACTCGAGACCGGCGCACCCAAGACCACCGCTTGCTCGAGCTGGTTTGGCGTACCCAGGACAGCTCGTCGGTCGCCCGCCTCTTCATCCCGAGGTCGATTCTCGACGATTAGCTTCGGCGCCCACCGACTCATGTAGCTGCCTTGCCATCGGAGCGGGAGCGGCGTACGGCTCCGGACGGCGGAACTTCGGCCTCGCGGCCGCGCTCCTCAGGCAGAAGGAAGGCAGCTGGAAGCGGCTCAACATCCCGACTGAGCTAGCGAATCATGCGGAACGGCAGCTTGGGCCTCCCGCTGTAGCGTGGCGATCGCATTGCGGCCGAGCCCTACTTCATCACCGGCATCTCGAACACCTCCTCCGCAGGCGCCTCGATCCGCACCGCATCGAAGGTCCAACGCTGCTCGATCCCCGTCTCGGGATCGAACACCGTACGCGCGAACGGCAAGCGCAGCGCGCGGCCTTCGAGCCCCGCGGCGCGCCAAGCGCCGAAGCTCACCGTCGCTTCGCGCGGCGCGCTGCGCCCCGCCAGCAGTCCGCTCGTCGCATCGAAGTAGACCGTTCGCACGACCCGCGGCTCGCGCGCGAGCTCGAGCTCGACGGCGAAGCAGCGCGCCCCGCGGAAGCGCTCCTCGCCGCGCGTGATCGCCGGGACGCCGCGCGGCAGGGGATCGAGCAGATCGCGATAGCCCGCGGTGCGTTGGAGCTCCGAGAGCTCGTCGCCTTCGATGAGCTTGTTGCCGCGATAGGGGTTCTTCTCCCACGCGCGCTCACCATCGAAGACGCGGTCGATCGCGCCGCCGATGCCGGGCGGGAGATCGAAGCGCGCGTGCCAGCGGCCGCGCGTGTCGATCGACCACAGAGCCGCGGAGTCCTCGACGCCGAGGCCGACGATGTGGAGCTTGCCGCGCCACGTGAGCGCGGGCAGCGCTTCTTCGGGGAACGCCGCCGCGGCGCGATAGCGGCGCAGCAGCTCCTCCGGCGTTGGTAAGGCAGCGCTCGTCGGCTCGTCGAGCTGCGGGGCGACGTTCGTCGGCGCCGCGGGCTCCGTCGTACGCGGCGCTTGGGAAGCGAGCCGATGATCGAGGCAGACCAAGCCACCGTGGCTCGCGCGCACGTAGAGCAAGCCGTTCGCGAGCACGGGCGCCGTCCAGAAGACGCCGTCGTCGAAGAGCGCGCGACGCGAGTCCTCGACGAAGCCTTCGGGCGTCGCGCGCGCGAGGAGGAGCTCGCCCTCCGAGGTCGTGACGAGGAGGCGTCCGCCCGAGATGGCGAGCGCGCCCTGTCCGAGGCCGCGCACGCGCCAGCGTTCCTCGCCGCGGAGATCGAGGCACTTCAGCATCGACTCGTCGAAGCCGTAGAAGTGATCCTCGAAGAGCGTGCAGCCGGCGAGCTTCGTGCGCATGGCGCGTGAGCGCCAGAGCTCGCGCGGCGGATCGGTGGCGAAGTCGATGAGAGCAGCGCCCTGGTCGTAGGCGCTGGAGACGAAGACCTGCGTGCCGATCACGATCGGCGTCGCGCCCTCGACGTTCTTCGGGGACTTCCGGAACACGTAATCGCGGAGCCGCTCGCCGCTCGCGGCGTCGAGCACGGCGAGCCCCGCTCCGCCGAAGACGACGTAGCCGCGCCGTTCGCCGAGCTGGATTGGAGCGACGGTCGCGTAGTTGGCATCGCGCGCCTCCGAGATCCAGCGCGTCGCCCCGCTCGCGCGCTCCAGCGCGATCGTGCGGCTCGCGTTCACGATCACGAGCTCGCCGTCGACGTACGGCGTGCTCGCGAAGCCGTAGCGTCCGGGATCCACCGCGTGGCGCTCGACGAGGTTCGCACTCCAGCGCAAGGCACCGTCTTCCAGCGCGAACGCGCGCAGCACGCCGTCGCGCGCGAGGAGATAGACGCTGTCCTCGTGGATCGTGGAGGTGCCGAGCGTTCCGCCGCGATGCTCGTTCGCATACGCGAGTGCCTGGTAACGCTGCGTCCAGAGCACCTCTCCGCTCACGGCATCCAAGCACTGCACGCGATCCTCGCCCTCGCCTTCGTCGCTGGCACCCGGGAAGTAGCCGTCGATCACGAGCCGGCCGCGCGCGATCGAGGGTGCTGAGTAGCCGCGCCCGATCTCCGCGCGCCAGAGCGGCGTCGCTGCACCTTCCGCGCTCCAGCCCTTCTCACGCGAGACGTTGTCGCCGTGCGGACCGCGCCAGGTGGGCCAGTCGTCGGGGACGGCGCAGAGGATGGAGCTGCAGAGCAGGAACGCCGCGACGCGGCGCGGCAGGGAGAGCACCAGAGGCGGGACGGGCATGGCGGAGGTCCGGGCTCGGCGCGCGAGCGAAAGGGAGCTGCCGCGGGGCGGATCGCAGCAGGAGCACTCGAGACGCGGAGCGCGACCGCTCCTACGCGCCGCGAGAGGCGCGCGCGAGCAGAAGCTCGCGTCCGTTTCGTGCGGCGAGCATCCTAGGAGCCCCATCGTGAGCACCGAATCGACCAGCGCCGCTTCGCGCGCTCCCGTGCGCCAGCTCCTCCGTCGGCTCTGGCGCTGCGGAGCGACCGGGGCGTTCCTCGTCGTCGTCGCACTCCAGCTCGCGCTCTTCGCGGCGCCTTGGTTCTGGATCGGGGAGATCCTGCAGGATCTGCGCTGGCACTTCGGGCTCGCGAGCTCGGCCACCGCATTCGCGCTGCTTCTCGCGCGCACGCCGCGCCGCGCGTCGCTCGCGTTGCTCCTGGCCGCGTTCCACCTCTGGCCCGAAGCGCGGCTCTCCTGGCCGGTGGAACCCGCGGACGCCACCTCACCGCGCGTCGTGCTCGTCACCGCGAACGTGCTCTTCTCGAACGGGAACCAGGCGGCGCTCCTCGATGCGCTGCGGGCTACGCGCGCCGATGTCCTCGCGCTGCAGGAGCTGACACCTCCGCTCCGCCGCCTCCTCGAGCGCGAGCTCGGCGAGCTCCCGCATCGCGCGTTCTCCCCGGCGGAAGCGTGGCCCGAGGAGGGCGCGGGGCTCGGCCTCTTCTCGCGGACACCGCTCCGCGAAGTGCGCTCGCTCGGCCTCACGGTCAGCTATGCACCGGGGCTCGAAGCCGCCCTCGATACGCCGGCCGGCGCGCTGCGCCTCCGCGTCGTGCACCTCCAACGTCCGGGGAAGCCGTGGCGCCTCGCGCAGCGCGGGCAAGGGCTCGCGCATCTCGAAGGCCTCGACTGGGCGGAGCGCGATGTGTTGCTCGGCGACCTCAACCTGACGCCGAGCGCGCCGCGCTTCGCGCACCTGCTCGAGCGCACCGAACTCCGCGATTCGCTCGTGGGTCATGGCCGGCAGCCGAGCTATTGGCGGTTTCCCCGCTTGCCGCGGACCTTCGGTGTGCCGATTGATCATGTGCTGCACGGGAGCGCTCTCCGCGCTGCGGCGCGGGAGGTGTTCGAGCTGCCGGGGTCGGATCATGGCGGGGTGCGGGTGGAGCTCGTCGACGCAGGAACGGCGCCAGGAGTCCAGGCAGCGCGCCCCGGCACAGGAATTCTGCTGCGCCCGAGTAGATTCGCTGGCGCCAGCGACTAGCTACCCTCGACTCCGGCCCCAGAGCGACCTCTGCAGGGAAGCAGCGCGCTGGCTTCGGCTCGGAGGACTCCCTGCTATGCATCAACCTCGAGGTTCCGCCATGCCTTGCTCCTCGTTGCCCCTAGGTTCCGCTCCGTACCAGAATCGCGCACGCGACCTACGCGCCGGAACTCGCCCTTGCGGGCGCCGCCTCGCCTCGCTCGTCGCGTGGCTCGCCGGATTCGCAACGCTCCAGGCTCAGGAGAATCGCGAGAGCGCGGAAACGCAGCGCTCCTCGGTGTCGGAGCGCTTCTCGGTCGCCGAGGAGCGGAGCTCGGTGAGCTGGAGCCGCAGCGCGAACGGCGGATTCCGCGTGTGCAGCACGAGCTATGAGCTCGCGGTCGAGGGCTCGCGCGTGCGTTTCCTGACAACGACATCGAGCGACGCCGAGCGGCCGGCACCCGAGATCACCCTGCGACTCGCCGAGCTGCGATCGGGCGCCCGAGGGATCGCTCTTCTCGCTGCGCCGGAGATCGCACCTCGCGACGAACGCGTCGAGCTCGACCACGGCGCGCTGATCGAGCGCTGGACGCCGCGCTCGGACGAGGTCGAGCAGGACTTCGTGCTCGCGACTCGCCCGGCCGGCCTCGGCGACCTCGTGGTGCGGCTCGCGGTGGAGACGGAGCTCACGCTGCTCCCGAGCGAGACCGGCCTGCTCTGGGGCACGCGCGACGGGAAGGCGCAGATCGCCTACGGCGACCTCACGGTGATCGATGCGCGCGGCGAGCGCCTCGAGCAACGGACGCGCTTCGTCGATGGGAAGATCGAGCTCCGCGTGCCGGAGGAGTTCCTGGCGCGGGCCGCGTTCCCCATCACGCTCGACCCCGTGATTCGCGGCTTCTCGATGCGGAACGGACCGATCGACGATGCACATCCAGATGTCGCCATCGACGGCGTACGCGATCGCTTCGCGGCAACCTTCCGAGTCGGAGCGGACATCTACTTCCGCGCCTTCACGCGCGCGGGTGCCTTGCTCGCGGAGATCCCCGTCGACACCAGCGCCGCGCAGTCCGTTGCCCCGAGGATCGCCCTCGCGCGCAGCACGACCCCTGGACTCGCCGATCGCTACCTCGTGGTCTGGACCGATGTAGCGTCGGGCACGACGACGAATCGCATCCGAGGGCTGCTGATCGATGCCGCAGCGCTCGCTCCGATCGGAGCCGCGTTCGACATCGCCGCCGCGGGAGCCGCGGAGCTGCACCCCGACGTCGGAGCGACGGAGGGCAGCTTCCTCGTGGTCTGGGATGCGCAGCCGGCCGGCAGCGTCTTCCGGCAAGTCCGCGCGCGCACGATCGCACACGCCAGCGGAGCGCGCGGTCCCGTCCTACGCCTCTCTCCGGGCAGCAACGCCGCGCAGACTCCAAGCGTGCCGCAGTGGGTCCGCAGCACTTCGACGGGGACCAACGCATGGATCGCGGTCTACATCGGCGATGGCGAAGTGCGCGCGAGCTCGATCGACACGACGGGAACCTTGCTGCAAGTCGACGTCCCCATCGGCGCGAGCGCCCAGGGAGCGAATTCACCGGACATCGCCGGCAACGGGATCGAGTTCCTCGCCGTCTGGAGCACGACGACACCCGCGGGAATGCACGCCGCGTTCCTCCGGCAGAGCGGAACGCTGCAGCCTGTGGGAGCGCCCTTCCTGCTCACGAGCGCGGAGCCCGGCGGCAGACCCTGGCGCGACGTCTTCCAGCCGCGCGTCGCGACCGATGGTGTGCGTTATGCCTACGTCTACGCCGAGATGAATCCCGGGACCTTCTTCGATGTCTACGCCGGAGCGCTCGTGGGTGGGACGGTCCCGCTGCTCTTCCTCGAAGGGCGCGTGCCGATCGCGAGCTCGCCCCTCTACGAGAACATGCCGGCCGTGGCCATGGAGCCGGCCGAGCTCTCGACCGAGCCCGCGCGCGCGCTGATCGCCTACACCGTCGACAACGCGGGCGCACCGTTGGGCAGGGCCGACGACATCGAAGCCGTGATCTACGACGCCGGTGCCCCGGGGAGCGGAGTCTCCTCGCGCTCGACGGCCTGCGGCGGTGCGAATGCTCCGACGCTATCCGCCAGCGGCAGCGCGGTGCTCGGTACGAGCGTGCTCTTCCAACTCAGCGTCGATCCGACCGCGCTCCCCGTGCTGCTCGTGGGCGCGGAAGCACCCGTTCCCCTGCCACTGTGCGCGGCCCAGGCATCCTGCGCGCTCGGCTTGGGCGCGATCTACGTCTGGCTGCCCGGTAGCTCCCAGATCGCGATCGGCGTCCCCGCCGATCCGGCGTTGCTCGCGGCGAGCATCGCCGTTCAGGGCCTCGAGATCGCGAACGCTCCGCTCGCCAACGGCTGTGGCGCTCCGGTGCTGCCGATAGCACTCCGCGCGAGCGACACGCTGGTGCTGCGACCGCGCTGAGCGCGGCACCAGCCCCCGGCCAACGGCCGTCGCAGCTCCATGCGACAAGACCGCCGGCCTGGGGCATGCTACGCGCCCCCGCGACCTCACCGGAGGCTCCTGATTCGCCATGCCGTTTCTCGCCATCCGTCGCTCCGCCGTCGCATCGACCTCGCCGACGCGATGCGCGGTGCTGCGTGCGTCGAGCACGGATAGGTCCCGCTAGATGGACGCGCCGTCCCTCCGCCGCGACTTCGGCACCGAAGACTGGGCCCTGATCCTCGGCGGCTCCAGCGGCTTCGGTCTCGCGACGGCGCAGAAGCTCGCCGCGCACGGCATGAGCGTCTGCGTCGTGCATCGCGAC
This sequence comes from Planctomycetota bacterium, assembly GCA_016793245.1. Taxonomy (GTDB): domain Bacteria; phylum Planctomycetota; class UBA1135; order UBA1135; family JADKAF01; genus JADKAF01. The sequence goes on along the minus strand of JAEUHW010000346.1, from coordinate 18,031 downwards.
TTGCGCTCGGCGACGGAGCGAGTCGAGCGCGGGTTCGACGCGGTTCGTGCGGCAGGAGGTGCGTTCCTCTCCATCAACACCGATGCCCTCTCCGCCGCGGGGCGCGCGGAGATCCTTCGGCAGCTCCGCGCCGCGCGCGGGGAGCGCGGGAAAGTGAAGCTCCTGCTGCATTCCATCGCCCTCGGGAATCTGCGACCGCTGGTGCACGCGAGCGAGCCTGCGCTGCGCTTGGGGGAAGAGGAGCTGGCGGGGACCCTCCACGCGATGGGGACGAGCTTGGTCACCTGGGTGCAGGCGCTGCTGGATGAGGAGAGCTTTGCACCCGCGGCGAGCGTGGTCGCACTGACGAGTGAGGGCGCGCGACTCGCGTTGCCGAGCTACGCGGCGGTCGGCGCGGCGAAGGCCTGCTTGGAGTCGCTCGTGCGCTCCCTCGCCGTGGAGCTCGCGCCGCGCGGGCTGCGCTGCAACGCGATCCAAGCCGGCGTCACCGACACTCCGGCGCTGCGGCGCATCAGGGGTCACGAGCAGCTCCTCGAGCGGGCCGCGCTCCGCAATCCCTGCGGGCGGCGAACGCTGCCCGAGGACGTCGCGAACGCGATCTATCTCCTGGCGCTGCCGGAGGCGCGCTGGATCAACGGCGCGGTGATCCCCGTCGACGGCGGCGAGAGCATCGCGGCGTTGCCGATCACGGAGGATTGAATACACTCCGCCGGCATGGCCACGCCGACGCCGGACTCCCGCACGAAGACCGCGCTCGTCACGGGCGGCGCGAGCGGCATCGGCGCCGCCTGCTGCCGCGAGCTCGCGCGCGCAGGCTACGCCGTCGGCATCCACTTCCATCGCAGCGAGGCCGCGGCGGAAGCGCTGCACGCGGAGCTCGCGGGCTCGTGGCTGGTGCGCGCCGATCTCGCCGATCCGGAGCAGGTCGAGGCCCTCGGGCGAGAGATCCAGCAGCGCTCGCCCCTCGATCTCTTCGTCAGCAACGCCGGCGTCGTGCATCAGCGCCCGTTCCTGCTGAGCTCGCTCGACGACTACGAGCGCGTCTTCGCCGTGAACCTGACCGCCGCGTGGCGCCTCGCGAAGCGCGTCGCCGGCCGCATGGTGCGCGCGCGCTGCGGGAGCATCACCTTCGTGAGCAGCATCGTGGGTGAGCGCGGGAACCAGATGCAGAGCGTCTATGCGATGACCAAGGCCGCGCTGGAGAACCTCGCGCGCTCGCTCGCCGTCGAACTCGCTCCGTACGGCATCCGCGTGAACGCCGTGGCGCCGGGGCTCATCGATACCCCGCTGCTCGAAGCGGTGCATGCCGCGACCCTGCAGGAGATCGTCGCGCGCATTCCGCTCGCGCGCATGGGTCGCGCCGAAGAGGTGGCCCGCGTGGTGCGCTTCCTCGCCGACGAAGGCACCTACATCACCGGAGCCGTGATCCCCGTGAACGGAGGGCTGCATCTTGGCTGAATCGGTGCGCAGCCCGAGCTCCGGTGCGGAAGGCGCTTTACCGCTCGGCTGGACGACGGCGGAGATCCTGGCGCGAGTTCCGCACGCGCCGCCGTTTCGCTTCGTCGACGAAGTGCTGGAAGTCTCGGCCGAGCGAGCGCGCGGCAGCTATCGCTTCCGCATCGACGAAGCGTTCTACGCGGGCCACTTCCCTAAGTCGCCCGTGACGCCCGGCGTGATCCTGATCGAGACCATGTGCCAAACGGCGATGCTGCCGCTCGGGCTCTACTTGCTCTCGCTCGAGCCCGCGATGCACGCCGAAGCTCGCGCTCGCGCAGTGCTCACCGATGTCGAAGCGGAGTTCTATCGCCCGGTCCTTCCGGGCGAGACGGTGATCGGGGAAGCGACGAAGGTCTTCTGGCGGGGCCGGAAGCTCCGGGCAGCGCTCGAGCTGCGGAGCAGCGCGGGTGAGCTCCTCGCGGCCGGTCACGCGGGCGCCATCGGAGTCCTCGAGACATGAGCGCGCCGCCGCGCGTCGTCGTCACCGGCCTCGGCTTTCTCTGCCCGGGTGCTCATGGACTCCCGGAGCTGGAGGCCTTGCTGCGCGGCGAGCGCGCGCCGCTGCGTCGTTGGGAATCGCTGCGCGCCGCGGGCTTCGCTTGCCAAGTCGGCGGCTTGCCTCCGGAGGTCGAGCTCGAGGCCTATCTCCGCACCGACCAGCGCTATGCCACGAACAGCCACATGCGCTACGCCGTGATCGCGGGACTCGACTGTTGGCGCGATGCGGGGCTCGAGGTCCCGGCGTGGGATGCACCCCTGGTGGACTGGGAGAGCGGCCTCGTGCTCGGCACGGGCAGCGGCGGCATGGAGACGCTGACCACGCTCGACTACGAAGCGAAGCTGAAGAGCGGCCAAGTGCGCCGGCTCGGGGGCGCGGTGATCGAGCAGACGATGATGAGCGCGGCCAGCGCGAAGCTGGCGGGCCTACTCGGGCTCGGCGGCCGCATCACGACGCTGAGCAGCGCCTGCACGAGCGGCACGGAGGCGATCGCGGAGGCCTACTTCCAGCTCCGCGCCGGTCGCGCGCGACGCATGCTCGCGGGTGGAACCGAAGGCGCCACGGAAGCGACCGCGCCGTACGTCTGGGCCGGCTTCGACGCGATGCGCGTCTTGGCGCGCGGCTGGAACGACGAACCCGCGCGCGCCTCGCGTCCGCTCAGCGCATCGGCGTCGGGCTTCGTTCCTTCGGCGGGCGCGGGCCTGCTCTTGCTCGAGACGCTCGACAGCGCGCGCGCGCGCGGCGCGCGCATCTACGCGGAGCTCTGCGGCGCGCACGTGAACAGCGGCGGCCAGCGTCAAGGCGGCAGCATCACCGCGCCCAATCCGCACGGCGTCGTGCGCTGCGTGCGCTCGGCCCTCCGCGACGCCGCGATCGCGCCCGCCGAGATCGACCTCGTGAACGGCCACTTCACCGCGACGGCGTTCGATGTCGCCGAGGTGCAATCGTGGCGCGAAGCGCTCGAGCTCGCGCCGGAGCAGATGCCGCGCTTGCAGGCGACCAAGGCCTATCTCGGCCACGGCCTCGGCGCCTCGGGGGCCTGGGAAGCGATCGCGAGCCTCCTGCAGCTGCAGCGCGGCTTCGTACATCGCGCGCTGAACTGCGAAGATCTGCACCCCGCGCTCGCGCCATTCGCGCGCAGCCTCGGGAGCGAGTGCGAAGCGAATCCGCCGCGCGTGGCCGTGAAGGCGGGCTTCGGCTTCGGCGATGTCAATGCCTGCGTGGTCTTCCGCGCCTGGAGCGAGCATGAATGAGAACGAAGCGCTCGAGGTCGTCCTCGGCATCCTGAGACCCTTCGCGCGGAACGAGCAGCAGATGGCGGCGGCCAACCACGCCACGCGCCTCTGGCAGGACCTGCAGATCAACTCCGCGCGCTTCATCGACATCTTGCTCGCGTTCGAGGACCGCCTCGGCGTCGCGATCGACGAGGAGCAGGCCGAGGACATCGCAACGGTCGGCGATGTCGTGCAGCTCGTGCTGCGCTTCGCCGCGGAGAACCCGGACGCCGTCGAGCGCGCGCGGCGTGAGCCCTGATCCGCTGCACGGCCTCTCGGCCTGCGCGCTGCCCCTCGGCAACGCCTGGCTCGCGCTGCGCGAGCGGCCCCCGCGCGCGGCGCTGCGCGCGCTGCGCGCGCGCTATCGCGAGCTCACGGAGCAAGGCGAACCGCTCCTCGTCTGCGCTCGCCATCACCGCGCCTCCGACGGCTGGTTGCTGCCCTGCCTCCTCGCCGCACCCGGCGCGTTCCTCCTCCATCCGCGCCGGCGCCCGTGGATCGTCGCCGATCCCCGCTCGCGCTTCGCGGGCCGACTCGCTCCGCTCTGGCATCGCCTGGGCCGCGTGATCTCGGTGCGCCAAGGCGCCGGCCTCTTCGCCCACATCGAAGCCGCGCTCGGCATCCAATCGAAGCTCGCGGGCGGTGAACCCGTGCTCCTCTTCCCCGCCGGCGACGCGGACGACGACGAGGACGAGCCCTACTCCTATCTCGTCGGCCGCACGCTCGAGTCCATGCCCGCGACGCGCGTGCTCTGCGTGCGCGCAAGCCGCGGAGCGCTCGATCATCGCGTCGTGGCTCCGACGACGAAGCACTCCGGACTGCGCGCCGTCCGCGAGCTGGCGCTCGCCGTGCGCGACGCCCTGCGCGAGCTCGATCGCGCGCACTCTTGATGCTCGGCATCGACTTGGTCGAGCTCTCTGCCGCACGCGAGCTCCGGAAGTCCGCGGATCTCCGCTGGCGCGCGCGCGTGTTCACCTACGAGGAGAACGCGCGCATCGATCGCGCCGCCGATCCCGAGCGCGAGCTCTGGACGCTGTGGGCAGCGAAGGAGAGCTATTACAAGGCCCGGCAGCAACACGGCCCGTGGAAGCGCGGAAGCTGGCGCAACGTCGCCGTGCTCGCTCTCCCCGCGGCCGTGCGCTTCACCCACGCCTTCGATGAAGCGACCGAGCTCCTCTGCTGCGTGTGCAGCGATCATCCTCATTGGGTCGCGCGCGTGCAGCGCGGCGACAGCGCGCGCGTGCGCCTCCTGGTCCTGGACGAGCTCGCGCGGCGAGGTCTGCGCGATGCGGCGATCGAGCGCCAAGAGCTCGGAGAGGGCCGCCTCGGACCTCCGCGCATCGTCGGCTCCGCGACGGACGCATCGGGCTGGGAGCTCAGCCTCGCGCACGACGGACCCTGGGTGGGGTTCGCGCTGGGGCATCTCGGGCTGGAAGGAACGGATGAGAGCGCAGAGCTCCGCGTTGCGGAGGAGCGGGCTCTCGAGCTCGGACCGCTCTGAGCAACTTCAGGTGCAGCGCGGTTCCTTGCGGAGCCGACCTGCGGCGCTCGCGAGCGAGAGCGCGTCCCGCTGCTTTGTCGTTGCGCCCGCCCCCACGCGCTGGGCAGCATCGCGGGCACCTCCCCCGCGAGCTGCCCGCCCCATGCCCCTAGCCCCGCTCGACTGGACGATCATCATCGGCTACCTCGCGCTCTCGCTGCTGATCGGCCTCGCCTTCAAGCAGCGCGCGGGCTCCTCCTTCGTCGAGTACTTCGCCTCGGGGCGCGCACTGCCGTGGTGGATCGCGGGGACCTCGATGGTCGCGACCACCTTCGCTGCGGATACCCCGCTCTGGGTCACGGGCCGCATCGCGAAGTACGGGCTCGCGGGCAACTGGCTGTGGTGGTCGTTCGCGTTCGGCGGGATGCTCACGGTGTTCGTCTTCGCGCGCCTCTGGCGGCGCGCGGAGGTGATCACCGACGTCGAGCTGATCGAGCTGCGCTACACCGGTAAGCCGGCGGCGTTCCTGCGCGGGTTCCGCGCCTTCTATGTCGCCATCGTGATGAACTCGATCATCATCGGCTGGGTGACGAAGGCGATGACCGGCGTGCTGAAGGAGACCGTGCTCTACGACCCGAGCGCGACGGCGTCCGTATCGGCGGGCATGGGTGACTTCTGGCTCGTCGCAGGCATGCTCGCGCTGACCGGGCTCTACGCGGGGCTCTCGGGAATGTGGGGCGTCGCGGTCACCGACCTCGTGCAGTTCGTGCTGGCGATGCTGGGCTGCGTGCTGCTCGCGATCGTCGCGGTGAACCACGTCGGTGGCATCACGGCCCTCGAAGAGAAGGTGAGCACGAGCTTCGGCGGGGGCGAGCAGGCGTTCTCGTTCCTGCCCGACTTCGCCGCCGTGGATCCCTGGATGCCGCTCGGCGTCTTCGCGGCACTCGTGCTCTCGCAGTGGTGGGCGAGCTGGTATCCCGGCGCCGAGCCCGGCGGCGGCGGCTACATCGTGCAGCGCATGGCGTCCTGCAAGAACGAGCGCCATGCGGTGAAGGCGACGCTCTTCTTCCAGCTCGCGCACTATTGCCTGCGGCCGTGGCCGTGGATCCTGGTCGCGTTTGCGGCCCTGGCGATGCACCCCGAGATCCGCGGCTATGCTCTGGCCGCCGATCCCTCCAGCGTGCCGAACCCCGAGCTCGCCTATCCGCAGCTGATCCGCGAGCTCGCCCCCGTCGGCCTGCGCGGGCTCCTGCTCGTCACCTTCGCCTCGGCCTACATGTCGACGGTCAGCACGCAGATCAACTGGGGCGCCAGCTATCTGGTGAACGACCTCTACATGCGCTTCGTGAATCCCTCGGCCGACGAGCGCCAGCTCGTGCGCGCCTCGCGCATGGCGACCTGCCTGGTGCTTCTGCTGAGCGGCGGCGTCAGCTACTACATGATCGCGACGAACGTGAAGATCGACGCGGCGTGGCAGTTCCTGCTGGCGCTCGGCGCGGGCGTGGGCGCGGTGTTCCTCCTGCGCTGGTTCTGGTGGCGCGTGAACGCGTGGAGCGAGATCGTGGCGATGATCGGCTCGCTGCTCTTCTTCACGCTCTTCAAGCTCTCGCCCGCGACGAACGAGCTGCCGACCGAGTATCGCAGCCTGATCGTCGCGTCCGCGACCTTGCTCACGTGGCTCGCCGCGACCTACCTCACGCGCCCCGAGCCCCGCGCGCATCTCGTCGCGTTCTACCGCAAGATCCGCCCCGATGGCCCGGGGTGGAAGCCGATCGCCGCGGCGGCGCCGGACGTCCACCCCGAGCGCGTGCTGCTCCGCGGCATCGGCTGCGCGGTGCTCGGCACGGCGGTGATCTGGCTCACGCTGCCGGGGATCGGTGCCGTGATCTTCGGCAAGACCGTGCAGGCGATCGCGTGCCTCGGCGGCGCGGCGCTCGCGGCGGTGCTGCTCTTCGCGCTCGCGCCGCGCGAGGAGGAGTGAGCTCGCCCGCGCGACGCCGCTTCAGCGCGTCGTGCAGGCCATCGCGTTCGTGAGATAGCCCTCGAGCGTGCCCAGATCGAGCACCAGCGCCTGCATGTCGACGCGGGCGCCGCACATCCCGGGTCACGAAGGCGATGCTGGTGCCTCGCTCACGGAATCTAGCCGCGAGAGCGCAATCCCATCGGACTCGATGTCCAGGACCCATCCCTAGATCGGCCCCGCGAGCGAGATCCTCACGGACCGCGGGTCGCCATCCACATCGGTCCGCAACCAGATCGGCGATGGCACGGGGTCGCCCGCGTCTCGCCGCGGGCAGCTGGGCACGAGACGGAAGTCGTCGCTCAGCTTATCGACGAACCAGGAGCTGTCGAAGCTGGGCGCGGTCTGGTCGTGTGGCCCCGGGGCCAGTTGGAACGGCATGCGATAGGCGGTCTGCCCGAGCGCGACGGTGGTCGTGAAGTTCCCGCTGCGATTGCCGGCCACGTCGTTGTCGTCCGCGAGGAGCTCGTTCAGGAAGGTGCCCTTGCAGTGGTGGTGGATCCCATGGGAGTTATTGCTGACGATCAGGTTCCCCACGATGCGCAGCACGTTCGCTTCGGCGTACCTCTCAGCGTCGCCGATCGAGCGCGGCGAGCGCTTCGCGAGCCCAGTCCAGGCGCGGATCGAGCGGCAGCAGCACGGCCTCGAGAGTCCGCAGCCCCTCGGTCGCCGCAGCGCGGCCGGCTTCCTCCTCGCCGTCCTGCGCGCGCAGCACGCCGAGCATGATCTCCGCCTGGGCCCGCGATTCTTCCAGGCGGTCCTGCCCTGCCGTGATCCCCGCAAGCTCAACTGCGACAGCACGAGCCTCTTCGCGCGCGCCTCGGCGCAGCAGGATCCAGCCGAGCATCGCTCGCAGGCGATCCGCCCTCAGCGGGCGCATCTGAGGGGACTCCAATGCCTCGCGCGCGAGTCGAAGCGCCTCTTCCTCTCGATCGGTCAGGAAGCAGAGGATCGCGTAATCCGCCAGGCGATGGTCCCTCATGAGGCTGCCCTGATCCATTCGATGCTGCTCCCAGAGCTGCTCCGTCTGCTCGGCCAGCATCGCGAAGTGGTCTCGCTCCCGCGCACGGGCGACCTTACTCTCGAACGACCACGCTCGATCCCGCTCGCGAAAGACTTTCGAGCCGGAAGACCGCGCTCCGCGGCGAGGCGTGTCGAGTGGCTTCGCCTCGGTCTGCGGAGACTTCGGAGGAGGACCGCCGTAGCTCCCGAGCGACATCGACCCCGTCGCCGAAGCGCTGACGGGCCCGCCGGAGCCGGCCTCCTGCTCGCGCTCGAGCGACCGTCGCTGTGGAGCGTAGGTCGCATCGAAGGTCATCGCGGCACCAACGAGCAGCGCGCATGCGCAGGCCACGGTCCAACTTCCCGGACGCGCTTCCCCCGGGCTCGGGTCTCTACTTGTCAGGGCGAGGCGCGCCAGATCCACCGGCGATCGGACCCGAGCCGCTGGATCGATGCGGGTCGCACTTTCGATCGCCAGCCGCACCGCGGGTGACAGCTCGCCCGCACGCGCCACGACACGAGGTAAGTCCCCCTCGCGCACGAGTCGCAGGGCTCGCGCGAGGTCGCAGCCATCGAGCGTTCGAGCGGGCTCTCCAGTGACGAGCTCGAAGAGCAGCAACCCGAGCGCATAGACATCGGTGGAGGAAGCTAGCCTGCTCGGGCCGCCTCGCGCCTGCTCCGGGGCCATCGACGCGAGGCTCCCCGCCGAGGGCGCGTGGCTCGCACGCTCGCCGACCGGCGCCGCCGCGCCGTCCAACTCCGCCGCGAGCTTCGCGATCCCGAAGTCGATCACCCTCACGCGGCCGTCCCGATCGACGAGTACGTTGCTCGGCTTGAGATCGAGATGCAGCACGCCGCGCTCGTGCGCGTACGCGACGGCGGCACAGACCTGTGCGAAGAGATCCAGCCTCTGCGGCAAGCCGAGCAGCTCCACCTGGATGTACTCGGTGATCGATCGCGCCCCAGGGACGAGCTCGCAGACGTAGAAGCTCTGCCCACCGTCGGTGACGCCCCCTTCGATGATCTGCACGATCCCTGGATGCGAAAGCTGCCCCAGGATCTCGATCTCCTGCAAGAAGCGTTGCTCCGAGATCGATCCGTGCGCCCGCAGCAACTTGATCGCGACCTTGCGGCGAGGCTGCCGCTGCCAGGCCTCGAAGACGATCCCACCGCCGCCCTCGCCGATCACTTCCCCGAGTTCATAGCGCTCGAGCTGCGGCGAGGATCGTAAGGCTCCGAACTCGGCCTCCGCGGATGCGGTGACCTCGACCAAGAGGCGCAGCAGCGCGCCGCGCAGTTCGGGCGTCTCCTCCGTCTCGCGCAGGATGAACGCCTCTCGCTCCGAGGGCGCGCACTCCAGGGCGCGACCGAAGAGCTCCTTCAGCGCGTCGTAACGGTGGCCGGGCAGCTTCACGCTTGCGGCTCCTCGTCCGCGAGCGCACAGCGCAGCCAAGAGCGCGCGAAGGTCCAGTCGTTGCGCACCGTGCGCTCGGAGACGCCGAGCGCCTCCGCGATCGCGCGCTCGCCCATCCCCCCGAAGACCTTCATCACGACGACGCGCGAAGCCCGCTCGTCCTGGCGACCGAGCTGTGAGAGGGCGTCGTCCAAGTCGAGGAGGCGCTCCTCGCTCAGCACCGCCAAATGCGGATCGGTGAGCTCCAGCCGCTGAACTCCGGCTCCGCGCTTCGAGCACGCCCTCGAACGCAGATGGTCGATCAGCGCGTGCCGCATGGCCTGGGCAGCCGAAGCGAAGAAATGCGAACGACTACGAAAATCCCGCGCCTCGGCGTCGGCCATGCGCAGAAAGGCCTCGTGTACGAGCGCGGTCGCCTGGAGGGTCCCGGAGGGAGCGCGCTCCTCGAGGAAGCGCTGCGCCAGCCGTCTCAGGATCTCGTAGTGGTCCGCGAAGCCTCCGGCGGCAGGACATGGTCTGTCGCCCTCGCTCGGCGAGACGGAGGCGTCTGAGTCGTTGCCGTTCATGCCACCAATTCTCGCGCGAATCCGCTGGTGGCGGCTCAGGTCACGTACGCGATCCACTCCCGTACGAAGTCCTCGAACGCGTGACGCTTCATCAGCAGCGTCTCTCCCACGCCGAGGTTCACCATGCAGCGATCGGCGGCGAGCCAGCGGATCATGCCGACCCGGTCCTCGATCGCGAGCTCGCGCGTGTTGTCCTTCGCCTTCGCGCCGAGGTGGAAGATCAGCTGCACGCTGTCCTCGGACTTCAGGTTGAAGGTCGCGAAGAACTCCTTCGTGCGGAAGCTCGGTGCGCTCCACTTGATCGCGTCGCGGATCTCGGGATCGCAGGCCAGGATCCAACGGCGCACGACTTCGATCTCGCGGCGCCGCGGATGCTGGAGCTCGTGCAGGAAGGCCTCGACCTCGGGGTTGCCGACCGGAGGGAGCGGACTCAAGGGGACGGTGCGCGCGACCCTCCGCTTCAGCTCGCTCTCGCGGCGGCGAGGGGCGACCTCGTCGTCGTCGTCGTCGTCACCGCCGCCCCCTCCGCCATCCTCGTCGTCCTCGGAGCGCGGTGGTTTCTTCGAGGAAGAGGCGTTCTTCGACGAAGAAGAGCTCTTCTCGGGCTTCGCCGACTTCTCGCTCTTGGCGGGTTTCGCGGGCTTCGACGATCCGGCGGGCTTCGCGGCACTCTCCGACGCAGCGCTGCCCTCCGCTCCCCCCGAAGCTCCGGCGGCCCCGGCTGCGCTGGCGACCTTGGGCGGCTTGGTTGCCTCACCGACCTTGGCCGACTTGGGGTCGGCAGCCTTCTTCTCGGTCGACGGCTTATCGGTCGGTTGCTTATCGGTCGGCTTCGGCGCGGTCGCTTGGTTGTCGGCGGGAGCCCCGCTCGCTTGCCGCGGCGCGTCGTCATCCGCCTTCCGCTTCGCGGACTTCTCGCGACCGGCGGGCTTCGCCGACTCGACCGAAGCCGCGTCGCGTGCGGACGGGGAAGAAGCCTCCTGCTTCGGGGCGGACTTGGGCTTTCCGTTCGCGCCGGGATTTCCGGTGCCGGGCTTCGGCGCGCTGGAGGAGGCGCCGGCCTTGCCCGACTTCGCGGAGGTCGTCCCCTGGTCCGCCTTACCGGCCTGCTCCGCCTTGCCGACCTGCTCCGCCGTCTCCACCGGCGGCGCTTTCTCCGCGGAGGCGGCCTTGGGCGCTCGGGCGGACTTTTCACTCGGAGAGGGCTTCCCCACCGGAGCGGGCGCCGCGGCCTTCGCAGCGGGCGCGTTCCCCTTCTTCGAACTCGTCGCTCGTGCGTCGCCGGTCCCCTTCGCGCCGCCGCCGCTCGCGGCCGCCGCCTTCGGCGAGCTCTTCGCCCCGGCGTTCTTCGCGCCTGAGGAAGACGGCGCATCAGCCGGCGGCGTCGAGCTCGCCGCGGGCGCCTTCGCCTTCTTGCTCGGCTTCTCCTTCTCGCCGGCTGGCAGCCCTCCGGACGCCTTGCTCCCTCCCGCGGCCTTCGCGGATGGCTTCGGCGCGGCGGGTTTCGGAGCGGCGGACTTCGGAGCGGCCGGCTTCGGCGCGGCCGATCTCGACGGCTCGGCCTTGGCCGGTGCCGCGGCCGGCTTCCCCTTCGTTTTCGGGGTGGACTTCGCGGACTTCGTTGCCTTCGAGGACTTCGATGCCTTCGAGGACGACTGGGAAGGCTTGCGTTCCATGGCGGGAATGCTAGTGAACTCGCGCGGAGTTGGAAGAGCCTACTCGCCCGAGATGGGCCGGAACCCCTCGGGCGCGGCTGGAATCGAGGCGACCACCGCCGCCCCCGAGGGTTCGCCGCCCGGGGGAGCTGGGGGGGCGCCGACGCCCGCCCCTCCACCGCCCCTGCGGGCCGCCGGCGCTCGCGGCTCCTGCGAGGCGCGTGGATTAGCTAATTCCGTGGCGGCGGCGCGCCGAAGAGCCCTCAGCGCCGCCCGGCCACGGCCGCCTCGAGCCGCCCGATCCACTGCGGCAGCTTCTCGAGCAGGTGCCCGCGCGCGGGCGCGAGCAGTCCTCGGCCATCGAGCTCGCGCACGAGCTGCTCCTGCTCCGCGAACCAACGCGCCGCCGCGTCCCACTCCTCGACCTGCACCTCGGGATCGACTCCCGCGCGCTCCGAGCGCTTCAAGTGCACATCGGCGACCCCGCTCAGCGTGACGACGAGGTCGTCGGCGGCGAGGGCCGCGTCGGGCTGACGCGCTAACGCCGCGCGCGCGCGCTCCAGCGCCTCCGCCAGCACGCGATCGGAGTCCGCATCGCGCTGCAAGCGAGTCAGGAGTCGCCCTTCGATCTGGCGCGCGACGAGCGCATCGCGCTCGGCCTCGAGCTCGCCGGGTGCGGCGACGCACCGGCGGTCGGCATCGACGCGAAAGGCCTCGATCTCCGCGAGCGCCAAGTCGGGACGCTGGCCGAGCTCGTAGACGCGCGCGAGGCCGAGGTGCACGAGTGCCAGCACGCGCGCGAGCGCGCGGTCGGCGGCGTCGGCCTCGACCAGCGGCAGCAAGAGCTCGCGCGCTCGCTCGAGGTCGGGCTGCGCGTGCGCGGGATCGGAGCGGCGCTCGAGATAGAACGTCGCGCGCCCCTGCAGGGCCTCGGCCAATGCCCCTCGGACCGCGACCGGCACCTCGCGGTCCTTCCGAGCGGAGGCGACTTCGAAAGCGCGCTGCGCTTCCTCGACCGAAGCGCCGAACTCCGCTTCGGCGATCTCGAGCTCGCCCGATTGCAAGCTCCAGAAGGCTCGGTGGCGGAGCAACGCGGAGAGCTCGTGGCGTTCGAAGAGATCCTCGCGCCGCGCGAGCTCCGCGCGCAGCGAGGACTCGAGCGGCTCGAGCGCCTCGCGGGCCGCGGCCCATTCGCCGCGATCCGCCAGCGCGCGAGCGCGATGCGACGAAGCGTAGGCGCGCACGCGATGAACGTCCGGAGACGAAGCCTGCGCGTCGAGAGCCTCGGCTTCGCGTATCGCGAGCGCGAGCGCCGCGGAGCCGCCGGCCGCGTCGCCGGAGGCGCGCAGCGCCGCCGAGCGCTGCAGCAGGAGCCCGATGCGCTGCACGAGGAAGCGCGCATCGGCGGGCTGCAGCGCGCGAGCGCGCGCGTTCACCTCCAGCGCGCGCTCCAGCGTGCGCGCCCCACCCGCGTAGTCGCCGAGGTGGTTCGGACCCGGGCCGGACTGCACCTTCGCGAGCACGGCGAGCGCATGCGCGACCTCGCTCGCGAGCGCGGCGTCGTTCCCCACTTCGGTCGCGAGACCTTCGGCGAAGCGGAGCCCCGTGCGCAGCACGAGCTCGCGCGCCGTCGTGGCCCCCGGCAGCTCGGCGAGCGCAGGCTCGAGCTCGAGCACCAGCGACGCGACGAGCTCGCGCAGCTCGTCGGCGCGGCGCTCGGCGCGCGCGCGCTCGTCCCGCGCGCGCTCCGCGAGCACGAGGGCCGCGATCAAGCCGCCGCAGAGCGCGAGCAGCGTCGCGAGCGCACCGGCCACCAGCGCGCGATGGCGCCGCACGAAGAGCCGCGCGCGGTAGAGCGAGCTCGGCGCGCGCGCGAGGATCGGTTCGCCGGCGAGGATCCTCCGCAGATCGTCGCGCAGCTCCGCGGCGCCGGCGTAGCGCCGCGCGGGCTCCTTCTCCAGCGCGTGATGCACGACGATCGCGACATCGCCGCGCAGCGCGGGTGCGACTTGCTCCAAGCGCGAGGGTTCCTGCTCCAGCACGACGCGCGTCGCCCGCGCGAACGAGAGCCCTTCGATCGGCAGCGGCAGACGCCCGCTCAGGACCTGATAGAGGATGACCCCCATCGACCACACGTCGCTGCGAGCGTCGGCATCGGCCGAGCCGTGCTCCAGGAGCTCGGGGGCGAGGTAGGCCAGCGTGCCCATCAGCGAGTGATCGCGCGTCAGCACCTCGGACTCGCTCGCATCGACGAGGCGGGCCAGGCCGAAGTCGAGAATCTTCGCGCGCGGGTTCTCCACTCCGCATTCGACGAGGATGTTCGCGGGCTTCAGATCGCGGTGGACGACGCCGCGGGCGTGCGCGTGCGCGAGCGCGTCGCAGACGGCGGCGCAGAGCTCGAGGCGCGCGCGCAGATCGAGCTTCGTCGCGAGCTCGTCGAGAGGCACGCCTTCGACGAGCTCCAGCGCGAGGAAAGGCTGCGGTCGCGGCTCCTCGACGACGAAGGCTTCGAAGACCTGCGCGATGCCCGGATGGCGCAGGCGCGCGAGCGCCTCGCCTTCGCGGCGGAAGCGCGCCGCGAGGTCCGCGCCGAAGGTCGCGGGGTTCAGGCATTTCAGAGCGACGCGGCGGCGCGGCTCCTTCTGCTCGGCCTCGAAGACGACGCCCATGCCGCCGCGGCCGAGCTCGCGCAGGATCTCGTAGCGCCCGGCGAGGAGCTCGCCCGGCGCGGGCAGCGCGCTCTCGGGCGGCGCGACGAGCGCGCTCGCTTCATCGAGTGCTGCGGCGAAGCTGCCTTGGTCGTGCGCCAGGAGCGCCGCCAGCTCCCCGCGCAACGCGCGGTCCTCACCGCACGCGCGATCGAGGAACGCGCCGCGCTCCTCGGGACGCAGGTCCAAGGCCTGATCGAAGAGCTCGCGTAGGCGAGCGGAGTCGGTGCGCGTTGCCAAGGGAGTCGTCGGGCGCGGTGTTCGGGCTCGTTCGCTCGGCGCTCAGAGAATGAGCAGGAATCCCTCGCGAACGGGCGGCAGCGCCGTCAGGCGCTGCCCCAGCAAGTACCTGAGAGGCTGTAGGATCGATTTCTGCTCCGCCTCTCAGCCGCCGTCCACGTCGGGCAGCGGTGCTTCGAGATGCCGCGCGAGGAAGGCGCGCGCGAAGCGCCAGCGGCGATCGATGGTGCGCTCGCTCGCCCCGAGGTCGCGCGCGATCTCCGCGATGGTCTGTCCCGCGAAGAAGCGCCGGAGCACGACAGAAGATTCTTCGGGATGCTGGCGCTCCAGGGCGCGCAGCGCCTCGTCGAGGGCGAGGAGATCCAGGTTCGGCGCGGAGGCGAAGGCGATCCGCTCGACCTCTTCCATCGCGAGCGGCTCGCGGCCGCCGCCGCGCTTCTGCGCGAGCCGCGCCCGCAGGCGCTCGACGAGCACGTCCTTCATCGCGCGCGCCGCGGCTTCGAAGAAGCGCTCGCGGTCGGGGAAGCTGGGATCGCCCTTCAGCTTGATCCAGGCCTCGTGCACGAGCGCCGTGGCCTGGATGCTCTGCCCCGGAGCGGCGCGCTTCAGCCGCGCGCGCGCGAGCTCGTGCAGCTCGGCATGGAGACGCGAATCCAGCGCGTCCGCGCGCGGGCGCGGTTCGCTCTCGGGCAGGCGGCTCTCGGGCTCATCGCTCGCGACGCTCACGCGGGTTCCCTTCCGAACGGACGCGGCCTGCGCTCTTGGAGGAGCGCAGGCCGCAGGGATTCTCTTCGCGGGAGGCGGGAACGCCAGCCGGCAGGAAGAGGGGACGGAGCGGATGCGGAGGCGGGCGCTCAGACGCCGTGGCGACGGAAGCGCACGGCGAGCGCGACGAACTGGCTCGCCTGGGTCGGACTGAAGTTGTTGTCGGCGGCGACGATCAGCAGCTCTCGACCATCTGCCAAGCGGGGCCCGAAGGCCATGGCCTCCAGGTTGTCCGGAACGATGCCCTGCGCTCCGAAGTCGACGAGCAAGCGCTTCGTCGGCGGAACCGCGGGACCGAAGCCGAAGGGCAGCCAAGCGAAGGGGTAGCGGATCTCGTAGAGGCGCACGTCGTTGCCGACGCCCACGGAGAAGGAGCGCTCGAGCGCGAGGAATGTGCCGAAGTCGTCCAGCGCCAGCAGCTCCACGAGCCCGTTGGTCGCGAAGCCGTTCGCCGGCACCGGAGCATCGACGATGGGATCGGTCTCGTAGACGAACTCGCGCCGCACGCGACCGCTGTGCGCGTGATACTGCAGCACACGGCAGAGCGAGCCCTGCATCAGGCTGGCGGCCGGACCGTCCTGGAACAGCGCGTTCTCCGTCGCCGTGTAGAGCAGCCGCTCGTTCGGCGTCAGGGTCAGGCTCTCGAACGCGAGATTGTTGCGGATGCCGCTCGCGCCGCCGGCGACCGGCAGGTAGTCCTGCGGGACGGGCAGGGAACGGAGCTCGCCACCGTCGCGCCCGAAGAGCCGCACGAACGGCGCGATCAGCGCGTTCGCATCGCCTTCGGAGGAGACGAAGAGGCGCCCGTTCTGCAGCAGCGCCAGTCCCTCGGGATCGACGGAGAGCGCCGGGAAGGGCTGGCCGCTGGCGTCGCGGAGCGTGGTGACGCTCGCGATCGCCACGTTCAGCGCGCCGTTCGCGTAGGCGATGTCGAGACCGTAATAGCGCGCGGGCGCGAGCTGGCTGCGGTCATCGGAGAGGCCGAGATAGCGAGCGTTGCGTCGATCGTAGGCCAAGCCGGAGATCCCGCCGAACTCCGTGCCGGCGAACTGCGTTCCCGTGGGGATCGAGGTCTGCGCGAGCACTTCGACGTTGTCTACGCGGCGCAGCCCCTGCGCCGAGATCTCGGAGAGAGGGGACAGGAGACACAGCGCGACGGCGGCGCTCCGGACGTTCGTGAAGCTCATGGGATCGCCTTGGTGAAGATGCGGAATCGAAGGCGGCGCCTTCGGCTCAGGCGCCGAAGAGCTCACCCGGAGTGCGCAGTGGACTCGCCGCGGATGTACCGCGCATGAACGCTGGGTCAGCGCTTCGAGCGCACTCGCTCGTGCTTCACATGGATCCCGGAGAGAGGTTCACACGCGACGACGAGCATGCTCGCGCCGCTCGCCCCCTCGGGTCTCGCGGAGAACCTCGAACCAGGAAGCTCAGCTCCATGCAACGCACTCTCATCGCCGCCAGCGCCGCGCTGGTCCTCGGCGCGGGATTGGCTCCCGCGCAATCCGCGCGCGAAGCGTTCCGCCTGAACACCGCGCTCGCCGGGAACCCGTCGAGCAACAACGCGAACAACGGCCGCAGCATCGCGCGCCTCGGCAAGACCTACCTCGCCGTCTGGGCCGACCAGAACGGCACGACGGACGCGACCGAGGACATCTACGCCGCGGTCTCGCGCGACGATGGATTCACCTGGAGCGCGCCGTCCCGCGTCGACGTCGGCGACGCGCTGAACCTCACCGACTCGAACCAGCCGCGCGCCAACGTCACCTCCGACCCGCTGACCCCCGGCGGGCTCATCTACTTCGTGACCTGGGAGGACTCGCGCCTCCAGGCGACGCCCACGGGGAACGGCGCGGGCGACGATTGCTTCGGCGCGTGGTCGACCGACGGGGTCAACTGGACGCTGTCCTCCGTCGCCGGCTCGGCCAACGCGGGCGCGTTCAACTTCGGCCAGGGCACCTGGGGCCAGGTGGTCCAGCGCGAAGTCGACGAGATCAACTCCTACGCCGAGGACGGCAACGTCTACGTCGTGTGGGAAGAAGACGGCATCAACCCCGGCTGCACCGATGGCGACGAGGGCATCTTCTTCTCGCGCTCGATCGACGGCGGCCGCAACTTCTCGACGCCGCAGCGCCTGAACCAGATCACGGACCCCGTGCTCTGCGACATCAACGACACGGACAACACCTGGGTCCACGCCGACGGACAGCTCGTCGTCGTCGGCTGGTGTGATGAGTACCTGAGCCTCACCACGACCAATCCCTCGGTCGACGACGTCGCCATCGCGATCTCCAACGACGGCGGCCTGAACTTCGTCGGCCCCCTCTACATCGAGGACCCCGCGGGCGACCTCGGCGACGTCGATGACGTCCGCGTCCACGTCGAGGGCCAGAAGATCCTCGTCTACTACCAGGACGACGAGATCAGCACGACCGACACGCTGGCGGCGATGCTCTCCGTCGACGGCGGTCAGACCTGGAGCCAGGAGATGAACCTGAGCCCGGCGACCACCGCGGTCAGCGGCGCGGGGGTCAACTACATCGACGCGGTCGTCACCGGCTCGCGCCTCTACGCCTGCTTCGTGAGCGACTTCAACGCCATCGCGTACAACAACACCAACCCGAACAACGGTGGCACTTCGACCAACCGCCAGCTCTACGTGAGCTATTCGCCGGACCTCGGCGCGTCGTGGACGACCGACGTCGCCCTCGACTCGACGCGCGCCGGCCAGGAGTGCGCGCTCGAGGCCTCGGGCCTGACCGCCGTCGTCGCGGCGCAGCGCAATCCCTTCGGCACGAACAGCATGGCCTTCTTCAGCACGCTGAACGGCGGCACGAATTGGAAGCGCACCGACGTGGTGAGCACCCAGGGCGCCGACGTCGACCAAGCCGACGTCCGCGACTCGGGCCGCACC
>JAEUHW010000338.1 GCA_016793245.1 Planctomycetota bacterium | reverse complement strand
AGTAGGTGATGGGCACGCTGGTGTTCAGCTCGCCCGCGGCGTTGTTGGCGACGATGCAGTGATCCAGTTGCCAGGATGCGGGAAAGGCGGAGAACTCCACGTGGAGGCCGTTCTGCCCGTTGTCCGCCAAGGTCAGGAACTGCGAGATCAACGAGCTCCCGCTGGCGACGACCAGGCCGCTGCTGGCGTTCGTGCAGAAGATCCCGTTCTGGATCGCGACGCTGCTCGAGCTCGTGCTGCCGAGGGAGAGGTAGAACCCGTTGCCGCCATTGCGGAGAGCGCGGTCGCCGATCGAATCCAGGATCAGGTTCACAGGGCTGAACGAAGGGCGATCGACGAGGAAGCCTTCCGCGCGGTTGTCGATGGCGAGGTTGTTCTCGGAGATGATGCGCACGTCTCCCGATCCGCGGACGTCGTGTCGGAAGCCCTGGTAATTCGAGCGCGCGACGTTGTCGCGGAGCGTGAAGCTGTATTGGCCAGGCGTGAAATTGCCATCGAGGCGATAGCCGTAGGTGCAGCCGAGGAACACGCAGGACTCCACCGTGACGACCGGGTCGAAGGGACGGCCGACCTGTACTACGACGCCGAAGCTACAAGACCGGAAGTGCGAGTTCCGCACGTCCAGCCGGGAGAGGAAGGCGTTGTTGCCCGAGAACAAGGAAACGCCTGCGTTGCAGCCGACGAAGGTCGAGTAGGAGACGGTTCCCCCGACATCCGAGCCCGTGCCGCTGGTGTCTTGGATCCGGATGCCATTCCCGTTCGTGCTCGGCCAAGATCCCGTGAACTCGCACTCCTCGATGTCGGGGCGCACCACCGCGTTGTTGCCTTGAGCGAAGGCATCGATGCCCGGAGCGCCCGAGGTGATGCGGAAGATGCACTGGAAGAAGCGCGGGTCGGTGATCTGGTTGCCGCGCTCGTCGATGCAAGCTCCGGCTTCGCTCTGCCCGTCGAAGACGCAGTTCCAGAAGCGGGGCCGGTGACGGATGCCGAGGTTTCCACCCAGGAGCGCGCCGATCCGACCGCCGCGGATCTCGAGGTTGCGGAGCGTGACTTGGTTGCGGTTGTAGATGGTGTTGCGGTCGAAGACGATCGCCGTCTCACCGGAGCGGGGCGCCAAGACGGCGCGCGCGCTCGTGGTCGAGCCCAGCAGCGCGACGTTGTAGAGCATCGTCAGCGGGAAGCTCTCTCCGTTGGTGTTCGGCGAGTAAGTCTGGCCTCCGGCGATGTGCAGCGTGTGCGTATCCTGCACCTGCGTCGGCGGCGTGATGCGGCTCAGCGCGTAAGAGATCGTCTTCCACGGCGCGGCTGAACTCGATCCCTGGCTCGGGAGATCGAGGCCGGTTTGGCCGTTGACGTAGAAGTTCGACTGGGCGAAGAGGCTCGGCGTTGCGAGCGCGAGCAACGCGAGCGCGGTGAGCAGAGCTCGTGCGGGAGAATAGGACATGGATATACCTCGGTAGGCGGGACGTGCTCCCAGAGTACGCCGCCCGGCACTCGTTCGCCATAGCGGATCGTTCCCGTCTCGCGAGCGCGGCTTGCGCCGAAACGAAGTCGTGGAGGTCGTGACCGCCGTCTGGAATCTTCATGCACGGCCACGGGCTCTCGCTGGGTAACCTGGCGGCCAACCTCTCGGCGGCGAACCCTCTTGTGCTCGTACGAATGCGAGCGCTGTTGCGGGCGTCCGTCGCTGATTGCGTGCGCCTCTTGGGTCTCGCGGTTGCGCTGCCCGGATCAGCGCGCGAACACCACGCGCAGCGCATTCGACGCCGAGAGCTCGTTCGCGACGCACGCACCGGCGGCGTGCGCCTCGCTCCAGAGGCACTGCAGCGCCAGCGGCGTTCCGATCAAGCTCGCCTGCTGCGGGATCGAGAGGTTCCAGCGCGCACGGCCGTTGGCATCGCTCTGCACGGGAACGGCGAGGGCCTGCGCGGGATCGAGGTAGAGCGTCAGCGAGCCGAGCGCGGGCGGGCGCGGGAGCACGTCGAGGGCGAAGAGCAGCGTGCCGAGAGCGTTGCTGGGGGCGCCACCGCACCAGAGCTCGAAGGCGCGCACGCCGATCCGTGGTTCGCTATCGGCGCCGAGCCAGGCTTGGCGCGCGCAGCTCGAGGTCGGCGTCCCGATGGAGGTGATGCCGCGAGGTAGAAGATCCAGCGCGACGAGCGTCGCGTTGCCGGGATGAACGCTGCCGAGAGCGCGCGGAGTCTCGGGGAAGTCGGAGGACCAAGTGGTGCCCACGGAGATCGCCAGCAACGGCGGAGCGAGCGCTCCGCCGTTGACGAGGTCTCCCCCGTCGCCGCCGTGATAGGTGGAGTGGACGAGCTGCTTCTCCGGTGAGCGCGTCGGATCGATGCGGGCGAAGAAGTTCTCGTGGTCGTTGTTGCCGAACGAACGCGCGCGCGGCTGGTGGGCGTCCGCGGTCGTCGGCAGATGCTCCGAGGTCGTCGAGCCGATCAAGACGAGGGCGCCGCTGGGATCGATCTGCAGGTCGATCGCGTGGTCGATCCCTTCCCCGCCGAAGATCGCAACGTATCTGAGCTGCGAGCTCGGTGGAGCGTTCGTGTCGAGGATGCCGACGACGGCTTCGTTCTCTCCGCGAGGGCTCGACGGGAGAGTACGCGGTGTGGTGGGGAGATCGAGGGAGTCGCTGGTTGCGGCGAAGGCGTAGACGCCGGGATCCAGAACGCGCACGGCGCGGATCATGTCATTGCCGGAGCCAGGGAAGTAGGTTCCGTAGAGGAGCTGAGCCCGGCCGATGAGGCGCGGATCGAGGACGGCGAGGAAGCCATCGAAGTGCCAGTGCATCTGCGTCGCCGATCGGTGCGTTGCGAACGCGTTGGCGGTCACAGGCAGGTCGAGGCTTCTCGAGGCGCCGGCGATGACCCACCGCTCTCCATCTCGCGCCAAGGACCAGGCGGAGTCCGCGACACTACCGTGGAAGCGCGTGGCGTAGCGGAGCTGCGCGCTCCCGAGGACACGCGGGTCGAGCTCGAAGAGAACCGTTCCGCTCGCAGCCGTCGCATGGGATTGAAAGGCCCCCGGGGTCGTTGGGAAGTTCACCGAGTAACAGGACACAACGCCACCGATCGCGCCGTTGCCGCATGCGGCGAGCGCTTGGAGACGATCATTGTGGTTCCCACCGAAGATCGTGCTCCACGCGAGCTGTCCTGTCCCTCGAGCGCTGAGGTCGAGCTTCGCGATCCAGGGCGCTTGGACGCCCTGCATCTGAGCTAGGTAGGCACCGGGCGTCGTCGGGAAGTCGCGGGAGATCGTGGTCCCGCCGACGAAGACGGCATTCGCTCCGGCATCTGCGAGACAGGTGGCGACCTGGTACTCGCTACCGCCGATCAGCGCGCTGTAGACGAGCTGCTGTTCCGGCGGAGACGCGAGGTCGATCAAGCATACGAACGATGTACCTCGCGCCGGTGACAACGCGAAGACCGCGCCGGTGGTGCTGGGGAACTGGAGATCCGCAGTCTCGCCGCAGACCCAGAGGCGCGAGGCGCTCGAGGCATGCACGTCCCACGCCATCTCCCAGGCCGGTCCGCCAAAGCTGGTCGACGTCCGCAGCTCCGGATCGAGCACCACCTCGCGCATCAGCTCGGCCGCCGCGAGATCGAGTGAATAGTGGTTCGCATCGAGCAAGCGGAAGCGCGCGTCGCGCAGCAGCTCGCACGCCGTCTCCCCGCACCAAGCGAGAGGGGCAGGCTGGCGGATCGCGCCGAGCGCGGTCTCGATCACCAGCGAGCGATCCTCCTCGAGGCGGAGACCCGCGTGGCCCTGCACTTCGATCGCGAGCTCGCGGAGCGTCGCTCCTTCATCGAGCAGGAGGTCGTACGCGAAGCTCCCGTGCTTCTCGCGGAAGCGGATGGCGAAGCCGTCGCCGAGGAGGCGCACGCTGCGATGCGCGGCGAGGTCGGTGACCCAACGCGACGGATCGTTGCCCCGGAAGAACGCGCGCGATCCGGTGCCTTCCCCTTCGGGCTCCACGCGCAGCACCTGCGCCGCGCCGCGTAGCGCAAAGTGCACACGCAGCACGGCGCGCGTGTCGCTCGGCAGGGTCGCCCCGAGGATCATCGACCAGCCGTCGCGTTCGAGCGTGAGCCAGGTGTTGCCGGACCGCGCGGCCCAGAGCACGGCGGGATCCCATTGCCCGCGGTTCTCCACGAAGAGCGGGCGCGAGGCCTCGCGCAGTGCGAGCTGGCTCCAGCCCTCCGGCTGCGGGGCCGCGGGCTGCTGCGGGAAGAGAAGCGCCGCAGTCGCGACCAGCGCGACCGCGGCGTTACGAAGCGAGCGGGTTCGAATACTCATCACGGCGTCATCTCTCTCGGCCCCTGGGGGGAGAGCGGAGCCATAGGAGAGATCGCCGCTATCGGCAGTCGAGCTGGAGATGAAGTTTCGCCCCTTGCCGCGAACGAGTGGGACTACTCTGCCTCGAGGGCGACGGTGATCGCGATGTTGCGGCGCTCGTGCGCGGCGCCGCCGATCGCGGTGCCGAACTTCCCCGCGCTGCGCGGGGTCGATCTCCACTTCCAAGCGGCGGTCTTCCGCAGCCCGGGCGGCGCGTTCTCGGACACGCTCGATCTCAGCGCGGGGCTGCGTCTGCAGGTGGGCTCGTGAAGTGCGACGAGCTCGTGAGCGCACGGGGCGCTCGCGAGCTCGTTCTTCTCGAGGCGGAACGAAGTGCGCGGGATCAGGCGCCGGCGCCCTTCGTGCCCAGCTCCTCGACGAGCTTCGCGTCCGGCGCGTTCTTCGTCACCGAGGCCATGCCGTTCTCGCAGCTCGCCTTCGACTTATAGGTCTCGCTCTTGCCGATGATCTGGCCGTTCGCCGCGTTCAGCACGAAGTAGATCTCGCCGTTCGCGGCGTGCTTCACTTCGAAGTGCTTGGGCTCGGTGCAGTTCTTGCGCACCGATTCGATGCCGTTCAGGCAGGTGTCCTTCGACGCGTAGCCCTGGCTCTGGAGGATGATCTCTCCGTTCGAGGCCTTCAGGTTGAAGTAGAACTTCTGGTCCTTGCCCTGCGTGATGGTGAACTTGCCGGCCATGGTGGGGGATCTCCTGGAAGTGCTTCGTGGGGGGAGCGCTTGGTGCGCGCGACGCTTCAGCGTTGCGCGCGGAGATCGTAGCAAAGGAGGCGCGGGGAAGTCCCCTCTCGGCG
>JAEUHW010000159.1 GCA_016793245.1 Planctomycetota bacterium | reverse complement strand
ACCTTCCACGCGCCGTCCGCGCGACCGTCCCACAGCGCCGAGACCACCCAGGTCATCGCCGGCGGGCGGAGGGGGAGGGAGAGCTCGCGCGCGAGGTTCTCGTCCCGGCTCGACTCGCTCGCGGCGAGCGCGCCGGCCTGGTCCTGCCAGACGGGAGCATCGCCGACGAAGCAGAGCGACCAGGCGAGGTCGCGATCTTCGGTGGCCTGCCAGAAGAGGAGGCGGGGGAGGAGGGCGAGGAGGAAGAGGAGCAGTGCGCGGGCCATCGCGGGAGCATAGGGGGTGCGATGCGCGCTTGCATCTGCGAGCGAACGCGCCACGAGCCAGCCATCCCCCCGAGCGTGAACGAAGCGCGCTAGCTCGATCGCTGCGCCTTCGTCGAGCTCGACCTGCCGATCTTGGTCCTGGCCTTCCGGTGGGTTCTTGCGCTTACGCGGTCCGCGGCGCTCGGCCCCTCCGCGTCCTTTCCTTCTCACGTCCCATCTTCGGCAACCATCTGCCGCGAAGAATCCTCAGAACGCGCACGGCGCGGCGACGATCACGTCCGGCGTGACGGAACTCGCCGCGCATACGCTCCGCCGCCATGGCGATCTTGGCCGGTACGGTGGGCGCCGGCGCGCGCTCAGTTCTGGCGCGCGCCCTCGATCGTGATGCGCTGCGCCCAGCGCTTGCCGTCGGTCTCGCGGTAGCTGATCGCGACGCGGTCGCCCACGTCGAGGGTCGAGCGATCGACCTTCGCGCTGCCCTCGACCACCTCCAAGCCGTCGGCGTACTCGAAGCGCTGCACCACCGCGTTGGCGAGCGCGATCGAGATCCCCGCGGTGTCGAGGAGCTGGACCTCGCCCCGCGCGTCCTGAAGGCTCGCGCTTGCGCTCGACTTCGCGCCCTGGACCGTCTCCCCGATCGCGTCGCGCGCATCGCGGAGGTCTCGGCCGATCTCTCCACCGTCGACCTCGACGTGCATCGCGCCTTCGTCGCCGGTCCGCTCGGTGCGGATCCTCCACCACCCTGCGGCCCAACCGACGACGCCGATGATGACGGCGAGGCCCAACAAGAATCCGAGGAACTTGGTCATGACGAGACGCTCCTGCTGCTGGCGAACGAATGGATGCATGGAGCAGATCTCGTGCCAACGCTCACCGAGCGGCAGCAGATCCCCAGACCGCAAGCGCCGCATCGCGTCGGCGGCACGCTGAGTCGAGGAGCCGTGGCTCTTTGTACAAAGGCCCTCCGGCAGACGCTGCGCCGGCGGCAGCAGCCGAGCCTCCGCGAACCGTCGATCTGGCCACCGCCCTCGGATCGGATGACGGTGCCTCCGGCCGGGCTCGTGGTGCGCACCGTCGGGTTCGAGCGCGAGGACGACGCCCGGGTGATCGACGGGACCTACGCTGACGAGCTGGGCTTCATCGCCGACGCCACGGGTGCGGAGATCCTCGCGTGGCTCGCAACTCCTCGGTCGCTCTGGAAGCAGCGCTGCTCGACCGGGCGCCCGCTCCCGATCGGCGAGCCGCAGAAGTCCCTTCTCCGTCCGGTCTCTTGGCTCGGCAACTGGCAGTTCGCTTGCCTCGTCAATTCCTGCGGCGAGCGCGAAGTGGGCGGTAAGGCCATCGACGTCGCGCGCGTCGGCGAACGGGCGAGAGCTCGCGGTCGTCGGTGGCCTGACTGAAGAGGAGCCGGAGGAAGAAGTCGAGCAGGAAGAGCGACGCTGCGCGATCCATGCGCGGAGCATAGGCTGCGGGACCTTCTCTCGCATCTCCGAGCGAATCCGCCATGAGCCAGCGATCGTTGAGCGTGAACCAAGCCCGCGAGCTCGATCGCCGCGCGGTCTCCGAGCTCGGTTTGCCGACCTTGCTCCTGATGGAGAACGCCGCCCGCGGCGTCGCCGAGCGCGCGCGGGCTCTCGGCTCGCGTTGGGTGATCCTCTGCGGGGCCGGCAACAACGGCGGCGACGGACTCGCCGCGGCGCGGCATCTCGGCTACGGCGCGATCGTGCATCTGCTCGCCGCGCCCGATCCCGCGAAGTGTCCCGACGCGGCGCTCCAGCTCCGCGTGCTCGAGCGCGCGGGTTTCGCGATCCAGCGCGGCGATCCCGAGCCCGCGGCCTACGGGTCCGAGGTGGTGTGGATCGACGCGCTCTTCGGCACCGGGCTCATGCGACCGCTCACGGGCCGCGCAGCGGAGTGGGTCGCGCGCTTCGATCGCGCCGCGGGTCCGAAGCTCAGCGTCGATCTGCCGAGCGGGCTCGATGGCGACAGCGGCGAGGCGCTGGGGGGCATCGCTTGTCATGCCGACGAGACGGTGACGTTTCACGCGCCGAAGCGCGGGCTGCTCGTGCCGTCGGCGCGCGCCTACGTGGGACGCCTCTCGGTCGTGCCGCTCGGGCTGCCGCCGGGCTGGCCGCGGGACTGAGCATTCCGAGCGAAGCTCGCGCGCGAGGCGCGATGAAGTAGGCTGCCGGGTACGGCCGCCCCGTTCCCTCGAAGCTCCGCCCCACGCGTTCTCCTGCTCTCGTGCTCGGCCCGCGCGCGCGACGCTGGAAAGCACGCTCCTGGGCCGCGGCGAGCTCCGCCTCTCCTCCACGGCTGCCGCACCCGTCCCCCCGAGGTACTGACCCGATGCGATCCCTCTCGAAGTCCCTGCAGTGCGGAGCTCTGCTCGCGCTGCTGGCGCCGGCCGCCGAAGCGCAGAGCTGCCTCCAGACCATCTACAACAACGAAGGTGGTTACGGCGTCAATTCGTCGGTCTTCTTCGACATCACCGCTTCGGCCGCGGTGCTCGTGTCGCGTTTCGACATGAGCTACAACGCCCCGTCCAACAGGGCCTGCGGCCTGGAGGTCTGGCTCACGCCGACCACCTATGTCGGCAAGACCGCGCAGCAAGCGTTGTGGACCCGGGTCGGCGTCGATGACGGCCTCGCCGTCACGGCCGGCTTCAACCTGCCGACACCCGTCAACCTGTTGAATCCGTTCCTGCTGACCCCCGGGAGCTACGGCCTGTGCCTCGTCTACCGCGGCTGGGGCAGCAGCATCTCGGTCGGCAACGGCACGAACCAGACGTATTCCGACAGCGTCCTCTCGCTGGCCCTCGGCCAATCGCAGGGCGGCACTTTCTCCGGCACGCTGGTCAATTCTCGCGTGTGGAACGGCGCCATCTGCTACAGCCTCGCACCGGGCCTCTTCGCGGGCTTTCGCGCGACGCCCTCCAGCGGCGCGACGCCGCTGAACGTGAGCTTCACCGACACGACGTCCACCAGCGACCCGGGCGGCGTCACGAGCTGGTCGTGGGATCTCGACGGTGACTCGATCATCGACAGCAACGCCCGGAATCCCAGCTTCACGTACACCCGGTGCGGCTACTACAACGTGACGCTCACCGTCACCGACTCGCAGCATCCGAGCTCGACGCGCACGGAGAGCAACTTCATCGTCGCCGACCCGCAGCTCTTCGTGACGGCGAACTTCCGCGCCGCTTCGAGAGCTGGCGCGGCCCCGCTCACGGTGAACTTCATCGACACCTCCGCCGGCAACCCGACGGCGTGGTCCTGGGACTTCGACAACGACTCGATCATCGACTCGACGGCCCGGAATCCGAGCTTCACGTACACGACGCCGGGCTTCTACACCGTGACGCTGAACGCGGCGAGCGCCTGCTTCGCCGACGGCGAGACCAAGACCCACTTCATCCAGGTCGTCAGCGCCACGCAGAACACGGTCTCGGCGGACCTGCTCGAGTACCAATTCAACGAAGTGCGCGGCACCACGGTCGCGAACGTGGCGAGCTCGGCGCTCTATCCCGCCACGGGAACCATCCCGAACACGAGCTGGCAGAAGGACCCGGGCCGTGCGCTCTTCAAGGGCAACGAAGCCGGCTTCGGCAGCCTCTCGCAGACGCCGAACTCGACGCCGTCCCGCAACTGGGTGGACACCGGATCGAACTTCCGCCACACCGGTAGCCTCACGCTGATGTGGTGGGCGCGCCGCGATCCCTCGTCGACCGTCGCCAATCCCTTCGGCTACTTCTTCGGCGACGAGAACTTCCGCTGCTTCTTCGCCGCGGCCGGCATCAGCTTCGGCGGTGGTACGGGCACCACGCTGGCCGGGACCTACACGGTCAACTGGCAGGGGCACCTCCAGCAGGGGGTGTGGCACCACTACGCCATCGTGATCGACGACGCCTTGGGCTTCTACACGATCTATCAGGACGGCGTCCCTCACGCGGGTCGCAACTACGCCCCGGGCAGCTACACCTACAGCGGTACGGCCCGCTTCGCCGTCGGCGCGTTCAGTGCCACGCTCGGCAGTGGCCCGGCGTCCACGCACTACGATATGGACGATTTCCGCATGTACAGCCGCGCGCTGACGCAGGCGCAGATCCAGAACGCCATGCTGCACGAGAACCCGACGGGAGCTCTGATGGATCCGGGCTGCACCGATTCCAACAGCTATACCCCGAGCCTCACGGCCGTGGGCGCGCCGCAGATCGGCAATCTCGCCTTCGGTCTCCAGGCGAGCGGCCTCGAGCCGGCTCGTCCGACCGCGATGTTCCTCGGCCTCAGCGCCAGCCTCGGCGGCTTCCTGCCGTTCGATCTCTCGGGCACGGGCATCTTCGGGCCGGGCTGCCGCTTGCTGGTCTCGCCGGACATCATCCTCAACTTCGGCAGCGGTGGTGGCTCGGTGTTCCTGCCGGCGCCGGTGCCGCTCGACCCGACGCTCCAGGGCGGCCATATCTACAGCCAGATCCTCTCGCTGGGTTCGGGCCCGCTGTCCGCGATGAGCAACGCGATCGACGCCCAGATGCAGTTCTGATCGCGCGAGGTGCTCTTCCGAGCGCATCTCTCCACGCGGAGCCGGCGTCGCCCTCGAGGTGATGCCGGCTCCGCTCGTCTCCCTCATCGCCTCTTCCTTCGCGCTGCTTCGACGCAGCCACGACTGCTGGATCTCCCCAGGTGACGACCCCTGCGGGCTCTCGTCGGCGCCGCGCTCCGCGCGTTCCTCCGCGTCGAGGCGTCGGCGCAGACCTGCCTGCGCACTCTCTGCGCCAGCGATAACGAGCTGGGCCCGAATTCCTCGCTCTTCCTCGACGTGACGATGACCAACGTGGTCCTCGTGAGCCAGCTCTAGATGAACTGCGCCGGCACGGCCGGTGCACCGCGCGGCGTCAGCATCTCGACGGTCGCGATGCCCGTCTTGGCGCACGCGACGTTGCCGAAGCTCGGAGAGACAGTGGCCTGCGGCGCGAGAGGCGCATGCATCGCTGCAGGATCACGCGTCGATCAGACGGCAGCGGCGCCGCAGGTCTGCGCCAGCAGCAGAGCGCGTGGAGCGAAGGACATGCCGCGCTCCCGTCTTCATTCGCAAGCGACGCGCACCGCGCCACGCCGTAGCGGGAACTCGCTCTGCAAACGCTGGCGCTCGGTTGCGGCGAGCTCGGGGGATGTGAACGACAGTAGATCGATGCGGCTCTCCCGAATCCCCGCGGACTGGCCGCCCGTTTCCAGACGTTGCGATGAGGACAGGTCGATTGTGGCGAGGAGCGCGAGGCCGGCCGTGGCGTGCTTGCGCGCCGAGGTTTCGTCGCCAGCGTGCCGCGCGTGATGCGCCTGAATCACCTCGATCGCGACCAGGTCGTGCTGCAGTTCCGCCGCCAAGCCGGGCGATAGGTCAGCGCCGACCGCGAATGCGCGGAGGTGTCTCTGGTAGTCGCGCAGCGTGAGCCCGACCGGGAACCCGACCGCGCGCGCCCGTGACTCGTCCACCCAGCCGCTGCGTGCGCCGCCGGAGAGGAACCTCGCCGCCGCAAGCCCGGCGGTCTCCGCCCGCGGCGCAGCCGCGAGCCGGCGCAGGAACTCACGGTTGCCTGGGTGCGGTAGCACGGTGAACTCGTGCCAGACCGAGTAGCCGGTGCCGGGCTCACCGGCCGCCGGCAATCGCACGCGCATGCGGTGCTCGCCGGGCTCGAGCTGCCTCAGGATCTCGCCAAGGCGGGTCTCGCCATGGAGCGCGCCTTCTGGGGCGACGACGCTCGTGCACAACATCCACTCGCAGCCGCCGCAACCATAGCCAGGGGCGGGTCGCCACTCACCCTTCTCGCGGCGCTCGAAGAGAAAGCTCACGTTCTCCGGTGTCAGTCCTAGCTGTCGATCGGATCGATTGAGGAAGCGGAACGAGACCCACAGTGGCTCGCACTCATGCAAGGTCGTGCGAGCGAGCTGCAACGTGACCTCGACTTCGGCCTGGGCGGCGCCCACGGAAGCGGTGGCGCCGACGGCGGCGAGAACTGCCGGCAGGAAGAAGAAGATTCGCGGGCTCATGTTCCTAGGCTAGTGCGAAGAGGCCCTGGGAGGTACGCCGAGCGGTGCTCCTTCTGCGCGCTCGACGTCATCGCCTGCCACGCCGACGCGACGGTGTGCTTCCACGCGCCCAAGCGCGGGTTGCAGGCACCCTCTGCGCGCGCCTGCTTCGGTCGCTCGGTCGTCGTTCCGCGCGGGTTCCCACCGGACTGGCCGCGAGTTAGCGCCGAAACCAAAGCTCGCGCGCGGGGCGCCGTGGAGTAGGCTTCCTGGCACGGCCGCCCCGTTCCCTCG
>JAEUHW010000157.1 GCA_016793245.1 Planctomycetota bacterium | reverse complement strand
CACCTTGTATCCGGCGCGCGCGGCCCACAGCGGCGCCGCCTCACCGGATGCGTCGGACGGCGAGCGGTGCAGCGGGACTTCGAGGAGAGCGGTGCCCCACGCCGGCTCGGTGGCGAGGCGCAGCGCTTGGCCGTCTTGAGCGGAGAGGGTGCCCGCGAGCGCCGCTACGGCGCCGAGGAGAAGGAAGGGGGTGCGATGCATGGGGGTACTCCGGCAGTTGCGGTGCGGACCGAAGGGTCCGGTGCCGGGCCATGTCGCGGGGCCATATCGCGCAACCAAGCTGAGCGAAAATGCCCCACGCGCCGCGTTCCCACCCCTGGGTCGCGACGCGCGGAGACTCGAAACCGCACGGAGTACGACCGAGCCCGCGGCGACGTTGGGAGAATCTGCCGAGCGAGCGCAGACCGAGACGAAAGAGCCCGGAGTAGGCGCCAAGCACGGGCCTCGTCCCGGCGCACGCGGGAGGCCAGCGCAGGCTTTCGCCGCACGCGCACTCCCCAGGGCTGCGCCCTCGCGCGCGTTCGCGCCGCGACGAGCGCTCCGGGGCTCGGGAGAAATCTCCGATTCGAACGGCGGTCTCGGACGCGCGGCGTAGCACGCCTTCGGCGTCGGTCGGCCCCTACCGAAGAGCCGCACCTTCTCCATGCAGCAGAGCAGAGCTCGGCGCTCGGATCGAGATCCGGCGGCGCTCCCCATTTGTCTCGAGTCGATCACGGCTCACAGCAAGGCCCGGCGCGCGGAGGCCGCTCGCCTGCACAGGGTGCGTCATCGCGTCACGGCCTTGGCCCTCGCCGCGCTGGTCGGCGCGTGTGATCGCCCAGCCGAGGAAGCGGCGACGAGCTCCGCCGAGGCTCGTCCTCGCGGGGCCGCGCGACCACACGTCGTGGTCTTCGTGCTCGACACGCTGCGCGCGGATCGCCTGGGCTGCTACGGCTTCGAGCGCGAGACCTCGCCCGCGCTCGATCGCCTCGCGAACGACGGCGTGCTCTTCGAGCAAGTGCTGTCGCCGTGCAGTTGGACGCGTCCGTCGATGGGCGCGCTGCTCACGTCGCAGTACCCCCGCAGCCTCGGACTCTTCGTCGAGCAAGGCGATGCACTCCCCGAGGAGGCCCACACCCTGAGCGAGGTGCTGCACGAAGCCGGCTATCACACGCTCGGTCTGACCGCGAACCCGAACATCAACACGATCTTCGGCTTCGCCCAGGGCTTCGATAGCTACCGCGACTGCAAGACGCTCTTCGCCTGGATGCGTGCCCAAGGGACGCCAGGTGCGCGCGGGCAAGCGGCGCTGCCTTCGGCGCCCGAGCTCTTCGCCACGGCGCGCGAGCTGCTCGACGCCGCACCGGCGGAGCAGCCGGTGTATCTGCAGATGGCGTTCATGGAGCCCCACGAGTGGACGATCCGCGAACGCATGCCGTACCTGCTGCGCGAGGAGCACGCGGAGCGCTTCCTCGATGATCCCTGGGCGCGCTACCTGCAGCTCACGCGGCAGCTCACCGATGATCTGGGAGCGTTCGTCGACGAGCTCAAGCATCGCCCGGGCTGGCGCGACGCGCTCTTCGTGTTCGTGGCCGATCACGGCGAAGGGCTCGGCGATCACCTGAGCGTGCCCAACGGGCGCCACCACGGGAACCTGCTCTATCTCTCTCAGGTTCACGTGCCGTGGATCCTGCATCGCGAAGGTTGGACGCCCAGCGTTCGACGAGTGCGAGAGCAAGCGCGCCTGCTCGACGTGATGCCGACGTTGCTCGATGCACTCGACTTGCCGTTGCCGAGCGACGCCGTCGGTCGATCGTGGATGCCCATGCTTCGAGGGGTGAGCGCGGAGAAGCCATCTCCGCGCATCGAGGTCGCCGAGACCTACTTCCAGGGCACGAGCAAGATCGCAGCCTACGCGGAGGACTTCGTCTTCATCCAGGCGCAGCGTCCGCAACCGGGGATCGATCTCGAGGAGCTGCAGCGACGCGGCTCCCCGATGAACGGCACGCGCACGAATCTCCTCGCGGCCGAAGCCGAGCGCGCGAGCGAGCTCAGGGCGTTCCTCGCCGCTTGGGAAGCGAAGCATCCGAAGCGCGCGGAGTCCGCCGCAGCGCGCGCGCTCACCGACGAGGAAGCTCGTCTCCTGAAGTCGCTCGGCTATTGAGGGCAGAGCTCGTGGAACACGCACTCGCATCGAAGCCCCACCAGGGGCGCTGGCACATCGTCCTGGGCGTCGCGCTCGCCCTCTTCGCCTCGTTCGCCACCTGGCTCGCGAGCGGAGACGCGCTCTTCTGCGGCGACATCGGCGTCAAGTACGTGCAGATGCAGGCGCTCGCGAGCGGTCAACGCGCGATCGAGAACCCCGTGCGCGAGCTCGATCCCGAGGGCGAGCTCTTCCCGCTGAAGGCGCCATTCGTGATCCAGAGCGAAGGCAGGTTCTATTCGGTCTACCTCAATCCCTACGTGTGGTTCGGCAGCCTCGCCTATCGCTGGGGCGGTCCGACGCTCTGCCGCGCTCTGACCCTCGCGTGCGCGCTCGGAGCCGTCGGCGCGACGTACCTCTTGGCGCGGCGCTTGCGCCTCGATCCTCGCGCCGCCCTCGGCGCGGCGGCCCTCTTGCTCTTCGCGACTCCCTTCTGGCTCTACGGCTGCTGCTTCTGGGAGCACGCGCCCGCCACTTTGCTCAGCACGGCGGCCTTCGCACTCCTCTGCGCGCAGAGCTCCGCACGTCGCGTGCTCCTCGCCGGCGCTTGCTTCGGCCTCGCGGCGACGCTGCGACCCGAGGCGCTGCTCATGCCCTGCGCGCTGGCGCTCGCGATCGCGCTGCGCCGCTCCGAGCAGCGCTTTCGCGCACCCGCGCTGCTCCTGCTCTCCTCGGCAGCGACGGCCTTGCTCGTGCTCCTGCTCGCGCAAGGTGAGCTCTTCCTCGCCCACGCGCAGCAGTATCTCTTCCCGCATCTGCAGCAAGAGCAAGGCGGCCGCGGCAACTTCGCTACACCTGGTCGCTGGAGCATCGCCCGCGGACTCCTCGGAGGTTCTCTGGGATCGGCGCCCGGGAAGATCCCGGAGGTCTTAGTCCTCGCGCTGCTCATCGTGAGCGCCCTCGTCGCCCTGCTCGCCATGGCGCGAAGTGAACTTGCGCGCAAGGCCCAGCTCTTCCTCGTTCCCCTGGCGCTCCTCCTCGCGAGCGTCTCGCTGGTCACCGCGATCTTGGAGCCCAACGTCTATCTCCGCGGCCTCCTCGTGAGCTGCCCACTGGTGCTGCTCGCGCTGCCCGCTCTGCCGAGCTTCGTGCGCTCGCGAGGAGCGGCCCTCGTCGATCGCGACACCTCGGCGCTGACCTTCTTCTTCTTCTGCGCGGCGGCGATCGCCTTGGCGCCGAACGATGGCGGCACGGCGTGGGGACCGCGATTCTTGCTGCCCGCGTTTCCGCTGCTGGCATGTCTCTGCTGCGCCACGCGGGAACGAGCGGAGCTCGCGCCGGGGCCGTCGCGCCCCGTGATCCCGCGTCTCGTCGCGGCGCTGGCCATCGTCCTCGGCCTCGCCGTCCAGCTCGTCGGCATGCGCAACGTCGCCGCGGTGAGGACGCAGAAGAGCGAGCTCCTCTCGACGCTCGCCGCACGAACGGAGCCTTGGGTCCTGACGAGCTGGAGCTTCCTGCCCCAGGCCGCGGCTCTGCCGTGGACGCGCGGAGAGAAGCGCATCGGGGTCCTCGATTCCCCCGCCGCGCTGCAGCGCTCGGTCGAGGCGCTCTATCGCCGCGGGGTCGCGTCGTTCCTCTATGTGAACGTCGAGAGCGGAACCGCTGCGATGCGGCGCTTCGGCCCTTATGTCGAGACCGAGCCGAGGACGGTGCGCACGCACCTCTTCGATGTCAGGGTCTCGACGTTCCGCCTGGATCAGTCGTGGAGATGATCGAGGAACGCTCGCTCGCGCCGCGGATCGTCGTTGTGATCGAAGTAGTAGCCGCGGAGCTGCTCGTATTGCGCGCGGATCTCCTCGCGTGAGCGGCTCCCGAGCTCTGCGATCAGACGGTCGAGCTGCACCTCGAGATCGACGCAGCGGACGTTCCCGCGGGACTTCAGGACTCCCATCAGCTCGCGCGAATAGGTGATGAGCTCCAGCCGTCCCCGATCGAAGTCGACGTGCTGGAGCTGCGGCGGCGTCGTCGGGGGCGTGACCTGGAGGACACGGAATTGCACGCCGCGCTCGCGGAGATAGCGCATCCCGTCCGCGGGGTCCTGGAAGATCCCCTTCTCGTGCCCCACGCGACCGCGCGTCGCGAGCGGACGCCGCGCGAGATAGCGATCCGTGAGACCCGAGGCGCCTTCGATCGCGAGATCGAACTCGCCGTAATAGGCGAGGATCGCCTGGCTACCCACGATGAGCACGCGCGTCTCGACGCCGGCGCAGAGCTCGCGGAGCCGGAGAGCCGCGAGCTTCCGGCGCTCCACGATCTCGGCGGTGTAGACCGCGCGTTCCTCCCCGATCCCGGAGATGCCGTAGGCCCCATCGGCCCCGGTCGCGGTGAGGCCCGCATGCCGATAGGGCAGCGCCGAGCCGAGCGCGATGAGCGCCGCCGCGATCAGCACGCCGCGCGCCGGGAGCATCGCACGTGCGAATAGCTCCAGCGCGAGATAGAGCACCGGCGTGATCGGGATCAGGAAGCGCGCGAACATGAAGTCGCCGCCGACCCAGACCACGAAGGCGAGATACGGCACGCCGAAGAGGGCCAGCAAGAGCGGCGCGCGCCCCGAATTCCATCCGGGTGCCAGCGACGCGCCGCGACGCGCCCAGAGCAGGATCGGAATGCCGAGCAGCGCCGGCAGCAACACGTAGTAGGAAGCGAAGTAGAGCCGGAGATAGAGCAGGCCCTGCTCGATCCACCCGGCACCTCCGCTCTTCGCGTAGAAGGTGTTCGGCAGCGGATCGCCGTAGTAAGTCCACTTCCAGGCGAAGTAGGGGAGATAGAGCAGCACGAACGGCGCGGCATAGGCGAGCAGCACCGACCAGCTCCGCGAACGTCGGGCGCCGAGGAGTGCCAAGCCGCCGCCGGCGACGTAGAAGAGCGCGCCGTCCGGCCGCGTCATCGTCGCGAGGATGCCGAGCAGACCGGCGCCGGCGAAGGCGCGCGGCCGCGTCGCATGGACGAGTGCCACGAGCTGTGCGGTGCCGAGCAGTGCGAAGAGCGCGGTCTCGAGCCCACAGGACGCGAAGCTCTTCGCATGCTCGTGCGCGGCGAGCCCGAGCGCCGCGATCGGCAGCCACGGGGCAGGGCCGTGTGCTCCGCGCAGCTCGCGCGTCCCGACGGAGAGCACGAGCAGAGTCGCCGCGTAGCACGCCGCGCCGAGCACTTGAACCCAGATCACGGCATCGAAGCCGAGGGTCATCCCCAGCGCGGCGAGCAACGTCCACGAGAAGTTGGTGTAGCCCTCGACGCGCTCACCGACGTTGAAGACGAGCCCCTCTCCGCGCACCAGGTTCTGCGCATAGCGCAGCGAGATGAACGCGTCGTCGCAGATCCAGAAGAGCTGCCCCGTATGCCAGAGAGCGACGATGAGGAGCAGCAGGCAGACGGCGGAGCCTGCCAGCCGAGACTTGTGCATGATGCGGCACGAGCGTGGGACGGGCCCAGCTCGGGCCGCGAGCTGAGGATCGCCGCGCGGGAGCGCGGAGGAACTCGCAGCCATACGAGGGCCCGCCGGCCGCGGCGGAGCTTTCCGGGATTCCCTCTCACGCCCGCGCCGCGACGGAGAGCGCCGTGCGATGTCGCCCCCCGAAAATGCCCCGCGCGCCGCCAACCCACCCCGGATCGCGACGCGCGGAGACTCGAGAGCGGAGATCGGAGCCCGTGGGCTCCTCGACTAGTGCACCTGGAAGTCCAGGAGCTGGCCGAGCTGCACGGCGCTCGCGGAGACGCCGAGCATCTGCAGCTTCAGGAGCACGTTCGGCGTCGGCGGGATGCGGAAGGAGAGGCGCAGCACGCCCTGCGCGTCGTACGCGCCGGCAGGCACGGCCAGGAACGACGCCGAGAACGGGTCGACGCGGAGATCGCCGCAGAAGCCGAGCGGCAAGCTCGTCTCGCCGAGGCTCGCGAGCAGCACCGCGAGGGCGTTGGGTTGGCCGATGGCGAGGAAGCGCACCGGGGCGTTGCCTTGCCCGTGGTAGGCGTAGTTGTCGATGGGCGCCGAGTGATCGGACGAGAGGTCGCCGAAGGCCTGGAAGGAGAGCACGCCGGCAGGCGTGGCGATGACGAGCCCTTCCTCCATCACCGCGAGCTTGGTGTTGGCATCGATGCGATTCGGAACCGAGGCAACGAGCCAACGATCCGCCAAGCCAGCGAAGAAGTAGACGATGCTGCCGCCGGTCGCGGCGTCGTCGTGGATCGAGAAGACATGCGTGTTGTCGCGGCCTTGCGCGAAGAGCGGTCCGGAGAGGGGCTGCACGCGCCAGCCGCGGCTCTCGGCGGAGTAGACCGCGCGGGAGATCGGCTGGCCGCTCGAGGGATCGCTCTCGGTGAGGATCACGAGCGAATCGGTATCGGTGAGAGAGGTCTGCGCATTCATCGGGCGGCTCACCCAGCGATCCTCGCGGGTCGAGAAGACGTACGCGGTCGTGTCGCTGAGCACCCAACCGATGAAGTCCTGGGCGCCGCTGTTCACGTAGGTCCCGGCGTAGGCACTGCGCGTCCAGCGACCGCTCATGCCGGAGAAGCCGTAGACCGCGCGATCGGTGATGAGCACGATCGTCGAGTCGTTGCCCTTCTTCGCGAGGACGACCTCGCCGCTCTGCAGACCGGCGGGCGTCCAGTTCGAGGTGCGCACCTTGGTCGAGAGCGCGTACCACTCTTCATCGGGTCCGGCGCCGACGAACTTGCCCGCGGCGGCGCAGTCGTTCAGGAACAGAGCGCCCGTCGAGCTCGTGAGCGCGTTCGGCAAGCTCGCGACCCCGCCGTCGATCGCCTTGAACATGTGCCGCGTGTCGGTGAGCGCATCCTCGAGCTGGATACCGTTGTCCTGCGAGGAGATCGCGACCTGCATCAAGTCGGTGAACGTCAGCGTCACGAAGTCGCCGCGATGCGCCGAGTAGAGGTGCACCAAGTTGTTCACGAAGTCCGCGAGGATCATCGTGTTCTTGTTGTAGGTCGCCGAGAGACCGGGCACCGGCGACTGGGTGGTCAGGATGTCCCAGCGCGAGAGGTAGGTGCTGAAGAAGGCGATCTGGTTCGGCCCGATCTCGAAGGCCTGGAGATTGCGGCGCGTCAGCGACTCACCACCGGAGCCGAGCACGGGCACGATGGCGCGCGTGGGATCCGGCGAGAGATTGAGGCGCACGGCTTGGCTGCCCATGATCGAGAAGCCGACCACGGAGTCCGTGCCATCCACGACGCACATCGAAGAGCGCGACTCCTGGATGAGCGGCACGCTCACGGAGATCGGCTCGGAGGTCCAGGAACGCTCCCACACGTTGAAGAAGTGGAACGCGCCGTCGCCGTAGAAGCCGAAGACGTCTTGGCCGTAGATCGTCTGCGCGGGCGGGTTCTGTAGCTGGAGCGGGATCCACTCCCCGGCGTAGTTCAAGCCGAAGTAGCGGTTCGTGCCCTGCTCGCTCGCGATCATCACGCGCGCGACGGAGATCAACGAGACGGGGGCCGCGCCGTTCAGCAGCGAGAAGGTGTTGGTGCGCGTCGATCCACCGGCGAGCACGTTCGGAAGCGTCGCGAAGTCGGCGACCCACGCGGGCGCCTTGTCGTCGACGAGGAAGTTCGAGAGCGGGAGAGGCAGGGCGTGCTCGCGGAGGAGGCGGTCGCACTGAGCGGCGGCGCCATCGGCGAGAGCGAGCAAGAGAGCGAGCGGAGCAAGGCGTTGCATGCGCGTTCCTCGGGTTCGGGAAGCGAGCACGATCGCGGCAGCGCGTGAACCCGCGCGGCGCGCGAGCATGAAGATCGCCTTCGACTCGAAGGGGCGAGGAGAGCGCTCGAATCGCGCAACCGAGGAAAATGCAGATCGAGCAGCTGCCCGCGCGAGCGATCCCGTTCGAGGAATCGGGGGCGGTCTCCTTCCTCGAAGGCTCGGATGGACGTCCGTTCGGAGCCGTGGGGCCCCTCCCGATCCCTGACCGGAAGCACCGCCATGCAACGACTCGCTCGCCTCTCGATCACCACGAGCGCACTCTTCGTGCTCGCCTCTCTGGGCTTCGGGCAAGCGCCGCCCTCGCCCTACGCCTGGTACCGAGGTGAGGGCAACGCGCTCGACTCCTCCGGCACCCAGCACGGCACCGCCCTCGGTGGCCTCGCCTACGCTCCCGGCCGCACCGGCCAAGCCTTCTCGCTCGACGGCGACGACGACTACGTCTCGCTGCCGCTGAGCGCGCTGCCGGCCGGGCCGAACTTCTCGGTCGAGGCGTGGTTCCGTATGACCTCCACCCACAACACCGCAGGACCCCACGGGTCCGCGGGAGACGATCAATTCATCTTCGGGAACCAGGCCTCCACGAATGGCGCTGGCTGGCGCATCCTGAAGCAAGCCAACAACCAGATCTGGTTCATGATCTGGGGCTCTCAGGTAGTCACCACGAGCTTCACTCTCGGCGCCGGGACGTGGCACCACGTCGTCGCGACGTTCACTGCCTGGGGGCAAGCCGGATCGACGGTGCACCTCTATGTCGATGGCTCGCTCATCGGATCGGCGGCGACGTATGCCACTCACAACGATGTACGCATCGGCGGTGGTCCCGGCCAGAACGGCGCGTTCCACGGCCTGATCGACGAGGTGAAGATCTACGGCGTCGCACTGAGCGCCGGCCAGGTGAGCTCGGCCTTCAGCAGCGCCGGCACCTCGCTGAGCGTCGGTCCGCGCGACGTCGAGCTGCTGGACCTCGATGGCGACGGCGATCTCGACGCCTCGACGGCAAACGAGGGCTCCGACAACGTGAGCACTTACGCGAACGACGGCCAGGGCAACTTCGGACCGGAGCAGCTCGTAGCGCTCACCGCCGCGGATCACGCCCCCGTGGCGCTCGTCCGCTGCGACCTCGACAACGACGGCAGCCGTGACGACTTGGCGGTCGCCTGCGCGGACTCGAGCACGCTCGTCCGCATCGCGAACCCGAGCAGCGCCTCGCCGACCGTGAGTTCCTCCTCCACCGGCGGCCTGCGCGCGAGCTGCATCGCCTCCGCCGACCTCGATGCCGATCCCATCGACGACCTGGTCTTGGGTCGACAAGGGGAACCCTTCGCGGGTGGCGCCGGTCTCTGCGTCGCGCGGAACGGCGGTTCACCAGTCGACCTCCTCATCCCCTCCCCGCATCCGAGCAGCATCGAGCGCGTAGCGCTCGGCGATCTCGATGGCGATGGTGACATCGACCTCGCGGCGGTGGCTCGCGGCGCGAGCGACGAGCTCCTGCTCTTCGCCGGCAACGGCAGCGGCACGCTGGCCTTCGCAGGCGCGCTCTCGCTGAGCTCGAGCGGCCTCGCGAGCGGCCTCGCTCTCGGCGACTTCGATCGCGACGGCAGGATGGATCTCGCCGTCGTGCAGCCCGTGCTCTTCCCGCCCTCGCAGACGCTGCGCCTCTACCGCCGCACGAGCACGGGCGCTCTCTCGTCGGCGCTCTTCGCGGCTCCGCTCGACCTCGCGATCGGCGGAAGCCTCTCCGTCGATCTCGCGACGGGCGATCTCGAGGACGATTCGATCGACGGGTTCCTCTCGCGCATCGATCTCGCGTTGGCCGACGCGGGCAGCAGCTCGGTCTCGGTCCTGCACGGCTTCACGGGCAGCGCCTTCTCCTCCAGCTCGAGCCCGACCGCCGGCACGAACCCCGTCGCGGTCGCGATCGGCGATCTCAACGGCGACGGCTGCGATGACCTCGTCGTCGCGAACCAAGGCAGCAACGACTTGAGCGTCCTGCGCACGACTGCACCCGCGCTCGCGCAGAGC
Organism: Planctomycetota bacterium; assembly: GCA_016793245.1. Classification (GTDB taxonomy): domain Bacteria; phylum Planctomycetota; class UBA1135; order UBA1135; family JADKAF01; genus JADKAF01. Next base: position 1,767 of record JAEUHW010000157.1, on the reverse strand, counting down.
TACGGCGCGAGCTGCGGGGGGCCGGTCCTCTCGAGCTCTGGGCAACCCACGCTCGGGAACGCGGCCTTCGGCGTGCAGCTCAGCAACGCTCGCGCTTCGGCACCGGCCCTCTTCTTCTATGGGCTGGAAGCGGCCTCGAGCGCACTGCCCCCGAGCTCGTGCAGCCTCTACTTCGCGAGCTCGCTGGGTAGCCTGCTCGTGTTCACCAGCGGCACGGGCGAGCGCACGCTCACCCTCGGCGTGCCGAACGACCCGTTCCTGCGCGGCGCCGATGTCTTCTTCCAAGCTGCCGTGTTCCGCGCTCCGGGCGGCGCCTTCGCCGACACGCTCGACCTGAGCAACGGCTTGCGCTTGCAGGTCGGGCAGTAAGCCAGGCTACACGCGAGGCGCGCGTCGTTCGGAGGCTTCCGATCGACGCGCGTCGCCGTTTCCGCGCTGCGGGTTGCGGTGCGCTCGACAGGATCTTCGTCAGCTCAGCGTCGGCCGCCGGCGGCGGAGCGCAGCTCCGCCACGCGCGCGTGCAGGTGGATCGCCTCTTCGAGCTCACCCCAAGGCGCCAGCACGCGCGTCGCGCCTTCGGCGTCCCCGATCTCGAGCAGAGCCTCCGCGAGCCGCACCGATTGCGCGAGATCCAGCGTCAGACTGTCCTCTTGGGCACGCTCGATCCAGGGGATCGCCTCCTCGCGCTGCTCGGACTCGAGGAGTAGAGCACCCAACCGCAGCACGAGACCCGCGACTTGACGGTGGCTCCGCCCTGCATGGGCTTCGCTCATCGCGATAGCTTCATCCATCCAGCGGAGCCCCATCTCCGCTTCGCCGCGTCGATAGCGGACGTAGCCGAGTTGGAACAGAGCCAGGCCGAGATCCTGATGCACGGCGCCGTTGCTCCCGGAGGAGAAGGTGTCGACCGCCGACCTGGCCAGCGCTTCCGCTGCCGCGAGATCGCCACGCTCCGCTTCAATGTAGGAGCAGCCTCCGAGGGCAACCGCGATGCTGTCATGGTGAAGAGCCGCATCCTCCAAGTAGTGGACGATCGCTTCGCCGAAGCACGCCTGAGCGGCATCCAGCTCGCCGAGGCTGCGATGTGCGTGGCCCGCACTGACGAGCGCTTGAGCAAGCTGGATCCGGTACCCGGCCCCCAGCGCGCGGCGCGCGTCCACCGCGCGATGTAGCAAGCAGCAGGCTTCGGTCCAGCGCCCGAGCAGGCGCAGGAAGCGACCGCAGAGATAGTCCGCCGCGGCCGCCTCCGCGCTGCCCTCGGGGTAGAGCTCGTCGCGGAGCGAGCCGAGTCGCGCGACGTGCTCGTGCACCTCGGTGTTCAACCCGAGCGGGAGCAAGAACTCGATCAGCATCTCGTGGATCTTGAAGGCCGCGCTCGGCTGATAGCTCGATTCGATGTTCCGCAGCCCCTTCGACGCCATCAAGGTCGCCTCGCGCACGGTGCGATCGCCGCTCCCGCCGCCGTAGCTCGAATTCCCAGCCTGGAACATGGATCCCAAGAATTGCACGAGGCTCTCCTGCACCTCGAGCTGCGTCTTCGCGATCCCGCTCTGGCGCTCGGCTTCGATGCGCAAAGAACGCTCATTCGCGACCGACGCGCGCAAGTCCTCCGAGCGACGCGAGAGATCGAGCGCGAGCGAGATCGCGACCGCGCTGCCGAGTGCAAGAGTGGCGACGAGCGCGAGCAAGGCCAGCGCGAGCTGCGGGCTGCGCTCCATCCAGCGCTGAAGCCTGAGGAGAACACCTGCCGGCTTCGCTCGCACGGGC
>JAEUHW010000124.1 GCA_016793245.1 Planctomycetota bacterium | reverse complement strand
TGCGCGCGCGCGCGTAAGGCAACTGATCCCATTACGGCTCGCGACGCCCGACGGGGCGCGGCCTCGCTAGCGCGGACGCGCCCCGTCTCGTTCCACGCTCTCGCGCACGGTGGGCAACGCGAGACCGAGCGCGAGCGCGCGCCGCACATCGAGCTCGAGATCGCTCGGCCGCGGCTCCGCGCTCGGCACTTCCGCTTGCGCGATCGAGAGGATCCGCTCGCGCTCCCAGCCATACCGTGCGGCGAGCGCCAAGCCGAGGTCGTAGCGCGAGACCGCGTCGCGCGCGGCGACGTGCAGCAGGCCGGCAGAGGTCGTGCGCGCCAACGCGAGGAGTGAGCGCGCCGCGTCGCGCGCGTGCAGCGCGGAGCGGCGCTCGTCGCGGAACAGCCTCGCCGTCCCGCCGTTCGCGAGGGAACGGCGCAGCCCCTCGGTCGCGCCGCGCGCGAGGCCGAGCCCGTCGCCGAAGAGCAGCGGCAAGCGTACGACGAGGGCCGCAGGATGTGCGGCGAGCACGGCCTCTTCGCCCGCCCGCTTGCTGCGGCCATAGACCGAGAGCGGGCAGGGGACAGCGCTCTCCGCGTAGGGCGCCTGCGTGCCATCGAAGACCATGTCCGTGGACACGTGCACGAAGCGCAGACCGAGCGCGGCCGTCGCCCGCGCCAAGCGCTCGGGCAGCTCGGCATTCACGGCGAACGCGCCCGCCGGGTCGGCATGGCAGGCCCCGACATCGGCTCGCGCCGCGAGGTGGAGCACGGCCGCCGGTCGGCGCCGCTCGAGCGCGCGCCGCACCGCCGCGTCGTCCTCGAGCGGGGCGCTCTCGGCGGCGCCGTGGCCCTCGCCGCGGACCCACGGGATCGCGCGGAGCCCCTCCACCGCGGCCTCTGCCGCGAGGTGTCGCCCGAGGAAGCCGTTGGCTCCGGTGAAGAGAAGCTCCATGCTGTGCTCGATCTCGCGAGGTTCGCTCCGCGATCCTACGCTTCCGTTCCCCCCTCCTCCCAGCACCGGCCGACGCTCCGCGCCATGCGCGCGCTGATCCTCTCCAATCCGATCGCCGGCAGCGGACGAGCCGAGGGCAAGGCCCGCGCGCTGATCGCCCGGCTCGAGGAGCGCGGCGTCCGCTGCGAGCACCTCGCGACGCACGCGCGCGGCGAAGCGCGCGCGTTCGCGAGCGAGCGCTCGCGCGGCTTCGACCTCGTCGTCGCGGTGGGCGGCGACGGCACGCTGAACGAAGTGATCGACGGCCTGCCGCAGGACGCGCCTCCGCTCGGGCTCCTGCCCGCGGGCACCGCGAACGTGCTCGCGCACGAGCTCGGCCTGCCGGTCGAAGGCGCGCCGTGCGCCGACGTGCTCCTCGCGGGCCACCGGCGCGAGCTCGATCTGATGCGCGTGAACGGGCGCGTCTCGTTCCTGATGGTGGGCGTCGGCTTCGACGCCGCCGTGCTGCTCGAGCTCGAGCGGCGGCGCCGCGGACCGATCTCGAAGCTCTCCTACCTGCGGCCGATCGCGCAGGCCTTCGCGCGCTACCGCATGCCCGAGCTCGCGGTGAGCATCGACGGCGCCCCCTTCGCCCCGTGCAGCCAGGCGTTCTTCACGAACGTGCGCTGGCTCGGCACGCCGCTCCTGCGCTTCGATCACGCGCCGCGCCACGGCGACGGCGCGATCGAGAGCTACCTGCTCCACGGCAGCTCGCGCGGCGCCCTGCCCGCCTGGGCGCTGCGCTTCGCCTTCGCGCGCGTCGCCGGCGCGGGCGAGTTCCGCCGCGTGCGAAGAGCGCGCATCGAAGCCGCGGAGCCCGTGCCCTACCAGATCGACGGAGACTTCGCCGGCACGACGCCGCTCGAGCTCGAAGTGCTCCCCCGCCCCTTGACCTTGCTCGCGCCGCCCGCGAGAAACGCGCCGTGAAACCGCTCCGCATCGGATCGCTCGTCGTGCACCCCGACCCCGCGGGTGCTCCGCTCCTCATCGCCGGCCCTTGCGTCTTGGAGGAGAGCGACTTCATCGTGCGCATCGCGAGCTCGCTCGCCGACATCGCGCGCCGCCTCGCGATCCCGTTCGTCTTCAAGAGCTCGTTCGACAAGGCGAACCGCTCCTCGCTGCGCTCGCCGCGCGGGCCCGGCATCGACGACGGCCTGGAGATCCTGGCCCGCGTGCGCCGCGAGGTCGGGGTGCCCGTGCTCACCGACGTCCACGAGTCGTCGCAGTGCGCGGCGGTGGGCGAGGTGGTCGATGTGCTGCAGATCCCCGCGTTCCTCTGCCGCCAGACCGACCTGCTCCTCGCGGCGGGCCAGACCGGCAAGGCGGTGAATGTGAAGAAGGGGCAGTTCGTGGCCCCCGCCGACATGCGCCACCCGCTCGAGAAGGTGCGCTCCACCGGCAACGAGAACGTGCTCCTCACCGAGCGCGGCACCTTCTTCGGCTACGGGCGGCTGGTCGTCGACATGGCCGGGCTGGTGGCGCTCCGCGAGCTCGGAGCCCCCGTGGTCTTCGATGCCACGCACTCGGTCCAACAGCCCGGAGCCGCTGGCGATCGCACCGGCGGCGACCGGCGCTTGGTCCCCCCGCTCGCGCGCGCGGCCTGCGCGGTCGGCGTCGACGGCCTCTTCTTCGAGGTCCACCCCGACCCCGATCGGGCGCCGAGCGATGGCCCGAACATGGTGCGGCTCGACGAATTCGAGGCGCTGCTCCACTCCGTGCTGCGACAACGAGCAGCGCTGCGGGCATGATCTCCTGCGTACCCTTCGCGGCAGAATAGAGGTGCCGAGTCGGCGCAGGGCCGCCGCTCCGATCGTTCGTCTGCCGTCCGCTGCTCGCGCGCACCCCCTCCCGTCCGCATGTCCGACGCCAAGGATTTGAGCTCCTCCTCGGTGACCTTCGAGCTCGCGGCGCACACCCTGCAACGCGCGCTTCCGGAGTACCGCATCCTGCGCGAGATCGGCGCGGGCTCGATGGGCACGGTCTTCGAAGCGCTCGACACGAGCTTGAATCGCAAGGTCGCGATCAAGGTCCTACCGCCTTCGACCTCGCAGAACGACACGCGGAAGCTGCGCTTCAAGCGCGAGGTCGAGGCGATCGCGCGCCTCACGCACCCGAACATCGTGCCGATCTACACCGTCGGCAGCTCGGCGGGCCTGCACTACTTCGCGATGGGCTACGTGAGCGGCGGCTCGCTCGCCGACGTGCTGCGCCAGCACGGCCCGCTCCCCGCGCTGAAGGCGTTCCGGATGATGCGCCAGATCGTGCTCGCGATCCAAGAGGCGCATCGCCTCGGCGTCATCCATCGCGACATCAAGCCGGGGAACCTGCTCGTCGAAGGCGAGGAGAAGCTGATCCTCACCGACTTCGGCCTCGCGCGCCCCGAGGGCACCGAGACGATGACCGAGACGGGCGCAATCGTGGGCACCCCGATGTACATGGCGCCGGAGCAGATCCTCGGCGAGAAGTCGAAGATCGACTCGCGCTGCGATCTCTACGCGATCGGCGCCACGCTCTATCAGATGCTGACCGGGCTCATGCCCTTCAGCGGCGAGACGACGACCGCGGTGCTGCGCGCCGTGCTCGAGAAGCCGCCGCTGCCGTTCGCGCGCGCGCCGAAGCCGGTGCCGAAGGACGCGCAGAAGATCGTCCTGAAGCTCCTGAACAAGGATCCCGCCGATCGCTATCAGGATGCCGCGGCGCTGCTGCGGGACATCGATCACCTGCTCGACGGCGAGCCGGTCGAAGCGACGCTGCCGGGTGTCGTGACGCGCGTGCAGCGCTCCGTGCGCCGCCACCCGATCGCGAGCTCGATCGTCGCTGGTGTCGCGGTCCTCGCCGTGATCCTGCTGCTAACGCAGAACCGCCGCTTCGAGCAGCGGGATCGCACGCGCGACGAGGAGATAACGCGCCTGCGCTACGACGCCGAGCTGACGCGGCTCTCCGAAGGCGCGCGGAGCCTGGAGAGCGAGATCGGCTCCACCTGGACCTACGCCGGCAAGATCGACGACGCGATCGAGCAGATGAAAGCGCTCCTCGCGACGAGCGAGGCGCAGCGGCTCTTCGACCCCAGCGCGCAGCTCAGCCCCGAGGAAGCGCAGATGCGCGCCGGCATCGTCTCGCGCACGCACCCCTTCCTCTCGGCGCTCTACTACTACCGCTCGCTCTCGGAGGACGCGCGCACCGGCGATCTCGAGGCCGCGCAGCGCATCTGCCGCGAGGGCTTGGTGCTCGCGCCCGACGACACGGCGCTCGAGATGCAGGAGGTGCGCGTCGAGTTCGCGCGCAGCATGAGCTCGATTCGCCAGCCCGGCGATGCCGTGCGCGCCTACAGCATCGTGGGCGCAGCGCGAGAGTCTTACCGCGCGTTCGGCTTGGAGCTCAGCACGCGCCTCGCCGAGGCGATGCTCGAGCGAGCGCCCTCCGCAGGCGCGCAGCGGAAGACCATCCACGAGAGCACCGGTCGCGCTCTGGAATTGGTGATCAACGAGACGGCGCTCGAAGGTGCCGATCCCATGCGCGCCGATCCGCTCGTGCTGCGCGAGCGCGCGCGCGCCCTCTTCGTGAACTCGATGCGCGACGGCATCGATCGCGAGCGTCTGCAGAAGGAAGCGACGCAGCTCATCGAGATCGTGCGCGACCGACTCCCGGCCGAGCCGCACACGCAGGCGCTGCGCGCGCGCATCCTGGAGCGCGGCAACGGGTCGGTCGCGGAGTTCCTGCGCATCGGCGCTGGCGTCGCGACGCAGCTCGGCGGCAGCGCGATCGAGGCCGGCGCCGAAGCGACCGGCGGGCTGCTTTCCGCGTTCGAGCGGCTGCTGCCGAAGGCGGAGAAGCGCGCCGACGCGAAGGACGGCGATGCGACCGAGGGTGCCAAGGGAACGGCGCCGGCGAATCCCGGCGCGAAGAAGGACGGCATCTGAGAGGCTGAGCAGAAATCGATGATACCGCCTCTCAGATGTCTGCTGGCGCATCGCCTTACGGCGCTGCAGCCCGTTCGCCAGCACTTCTGGCTCACTCTCTGAGAGCAGTGCGCGACGCGCAGGAAAGGTCGCGGCGCCGCGCAGAGCACGAGGCTCCGCGCGGCGCCGCGCCGACGAGACCCAAGCACTCGGCTCAGTAGATGCGGCGCTCGCCGCGCATCTCGAGCAGGCGATCGATCTTCTCGCCGAGCTCGCGCACTTCCTTCCGCAGCTCCTTCACCTCGTGCTCGACGCGGCCCAAGCGCTCGTCGGTCGCGTTCGAACCGCCGCCGCTCTGCGAGCGCTGAAGCTGGCCGAACGCGGACTGCGCTTCGCGCGCGAACTTCGCCGCGCGCTCGGCGGCTTGGCGCGAGGCCTCGGCTTCCGCGCGGGCGGCTTCGAGGCGCCCGAAGGGATCTTCGCCTTCGGCCCGGTTCCGGCTGCGCACCTCGCGGCGCCGCTCTTCGGTGGCGCGCTCGCGCGTGCGTTCGTCCACGACGCGGGCTTCGTCTCGCGCCTCGCGGGTGGCGGCCTCTCGCACGTCGAGCGCGCGGCGCTCGGCAACGCGCGCTTTATCGGCGGCTTCGCGCATGCGCTGTTCAGCGACATCGCGCTCCACCCGAGCGCGTTCCTGGGCGCCGCGCTGCAGCTCCTGAGCGCGCGCGAACTCGCGCACGGAGAGCTCGCGAGCGCGCTCTGCATCGGCCAGCGCATCTTTGAGCGTCGCGCGATCCGCGAGCGCTCGTTGCGCCGCCTCCGAAGCCACAGCTCGTGCTCCGTGCGCGTCGCGAGCTTGCTCTTCTGCCTGTCGGCGCGCTTCGAGCTCCGCCAAGCGCGCGTGCATCGTCGCGATCTCGTCCTCGAGAGCCGCGCTCTGATCTGCCAAGCGCTTCCGCTCGACCTCGAGGCGTCGCTTCAGCGTAGCTTCATCCTGTGCCGCCGCCGGCGCAGACGGGGCGACGCTCATCGCGCCTCCGCGGCCCGTCGAACGCGGCGCGCGCGTGCGCGGCGGCGTCGGGCCGGCGGAAGGATCCTGTGCCGCAGCGGGAGCCAGAACTCCGGCTCCACCCCCCGCCGCACCGCCCTGACCCGCGGCGCTCCCACCCCCGATGTATCCCAAGCCGGGCAGCGAGGGCTGCGCCGGTGCGCTAGTCGCCGCGCCCTGCGCAGCGGGAGCGGTGTTCACCACACCCGCGCCACCGCTCGCGCCTCCCTGTCCCGCCGCCGCCGGAGCGCCGAGAGAGGAGTCCGCCGCGAGAGCGTTACCGGACGGAGCGGCTGGCGCGAGCAGCGGGTTCGCAGCGCGCGAGCTCGGGCGCGGCGTGCGCGCAGGCCTCGAGTTCGGAGCGGGAGCGGAGGGCTCCTGCGGTGCGACTGCCGCACTCGTGCTGGCGATGGTGTCGATGGCCGTCGGCGCATCGACCGGCGCAGGCACGGACTCGGGTGCAAGCGGCGAGATCGGCGCGATCGACTCGATCGGCGCCGTGCCCGGAGCCGGCCCCGCGGGCTCTTGGGCACGAGGAACGGATTGGGCGCTCAATGCCGCCACCGCGACGAGAGCGGCAGGAGCGAGGAACGCGAGCGGACGTTGCCACATGGTCAGACCTCAGCGTGAGAGATTCGGTGGTACGGACTGGGGCAGTGATGCGAGGGAGAGCTCGGCGCGCAGCAGCTCGACGCGCTCGGCCCAGAGGGCGAGCTGCGGAGCGAGCTCCGTTTCGAGCGAAGTACCGCGTACGCGCTCCTCGAGCTCCGAGAGCTCGCGCTCGAGCAAGAGCAGCTCGGCGTGCGTCGAGATCGCCGTCATGCTCGAAGAGGCGTCGCTTTCGTCGTTCTTCGGCGCTTCCGCGCGTTCGAGGACGAGCTCCGCGCGCGGCGCGGAACGCAAGGCGGGGGCTCCGAGCGCGAGTGCGGCGCAAAGCGCGAGCGCGGCGAAGCGCGCGGCGCGAACCCCGCGCGCGGCCGAGGCGATCTCGCCCGGCGCGAGCAAGCGCTCGACGCGCCGCGTGAGCGTGGGCTCCTCGTGACCGGCAAGCGCGAACGCGCCGCGCGGCGCGCGCGCATGCAGCGTGCGCTCCGCGACACAGGCGAGGCAACGCGCGAGGTCGAGCGGAGACGTGCGTTGTGCGGCCCACGCATCCGCGAGCCACTCCGCGTCGGCGCGCAGCGCGCGCTCGGCCCAACGCAGCGGTGGCAAGCCCAGCGTCAACGCCGCTTGCGCGCGGCAGAGCGCGAGCCAGAGCGGATCGCGGCGCACGAGATGCGCGAGCTCGTGCGCGAGCAGCGGTTCCCATGCGGCCTCGTCGAGCTCGGCGACGAAGCTCGCGGGCACGCAGATCTCGGGGCGCAGCCATCCGAAAGCGACGGGGACTCGCAGCGCGCGCGAAGCGGAGAGCGCCACGCGACGGCCGAAGCCGGCCTCGAGGCAGAGCGCATCGAGCAGATCGCGCGCCGCGCCGACGGTCACGGGCTCGCGATGCGCGAGCGCCTGGGAGAGACGCCAGCGCCGCACGCCGTGTCGCGCGAGCAACGCCAGCGCCACGCCGGACCAGAGCGCGAACGCGAGGAACGCGAGCGAGGTGCGCTGCGGCTCCTCCGCGGCGACGAGCGGCTCGAGCCGGAGCGTCCTCGAGTCTTCGAGCCTCTCGTCCGAGAACGCCGACCGATCTTCTGGCAGCAGCGGTAGAGCTTCCTCCGCGTGCCCGAGCGCGTCGCGCACCGCGCTCGGCTCTTCCACACCGAACTCGACGGCGGAGGAACGCTCGCGAGGTGCGGCGCTCGAGGCGCGCGCTTCCCGCTCGAGGAAGATCGTCCCGCCGAGCGGTGCCTCGATCCACGCGACCTGCGCGAGCGCCGTGAGCGGAGCGCCGAGGAGCGCGGCCTTCACCCACGCTTCGCGCGCGGCCACGCGCTCGCGCGCCAACGCGCGCCGCGCCACGGCGGCGAGGGCGAGCAGCGCCAGGAGATGCAGGAGCCACGTCAACGCGTAGCTCGCCACGGCATCGAGCGAGAGCTCAATCACGGCGCGTCCTCCGCGGCTTCGCCGCGCTCTCGCTTTCCTTGCTCTGCGCGCGCGCGTCGATCAGCGCGCGGAGGCGTTCCAGCTCGCTCGCGCTGAGCTCGCGCGCATCGAGGAGCTGGTGCACCAGCGCCTCGGCGTCGCCCGCGAAGAGCCGCTCGTGCAGATCGCGCACCGCGGCGCGCTGCACGCTCTCCTCGTCGATGGCCGCGCGATAGACGAAGACGCGCCCTTCGCTCCGGAAGCTCGCGAAGCCCTGCGAGGCGAGGCGCCGCAGCATCGTCGCGATCGTCGTCGGCGCGAGTCCGCGCTCCGCGTGCAGGTCGGCGTGGACTTCGGCGGCGGTCGCTTCTCCGCGGCTCCAGAGCGCGCGGAGGATGGCGAGCTGCAGATCTCCGAGGCGGGCGGGGTCGGGCATGGCGCGGGGTCGAGCTCCTGAACTACAGGCGTAGTTCTACACCTGTAGTCGGATTGCGCCAGCCCCCTGCCGGAGAAAAATCTTGGTGGCCGTTCGCGCCGCGCTTCGCGCGCGAGCCGCGTCAGCGCACGTTGCAGCGCACCGACCCGTTCTGGGTCCGCGCGACGGAGGCCGGTCCGACGCCGAGCTCGATGCGGAGCTGCTCGAGCCGACCTTCGCTCTTCTCGGCGATGGCCGGAGCGCCCTCGGCCTCGAGGTCGCCGTTCGCGGTCTGCAGCAAGATGTGCCCGCGGAGCGCGCGCGGCGCGGAGATCTCGATCGCGCCGTTCTCGGTCGCGAACTCGAAGCCGCCCTGCGCACCGTCGGCGAGCTCGAGCTCCAGCGCGCCGTTCTTCGTCTCGCCCTTCGCGCGCCCCAGCACGCCGGTGAGCGCGACCGCGCCGTTCACGGAGCGCGCGAGCACATCGGCGTGGCGTCCGCGGATCTCGATGGCGCCGTTCCGCGTGTGCGCATCGACGTTGCGCTCGAGGTCGGTGCAGCGAATCGCGCCGTTCGCGGTCTTCAGCACGGCCGCGACGGGGAGCGGCGCGCGCACGGAGAGATGCGCTTGATCGAGCGTGTGTCGCGGCTCGGGGAACTCGACCCATGCGCTGAGCTCGCCGCGCTCGAAGGTCGTGCGCACCTGCGTCGCGCGCAGGCGCTCCGCGGCTTCGGCTTCATCTTCGCCACCGACCTCGAGAACGACGTCGAGCTCCAAGCGCTCGACATCGCCGCGGCGCTGGCACTCGAGGTTGCCGTTGGTGGAGGTCAAGCGCACGGAGGAGACCGCGGCGGCCTCGTGATCGAAGCGATCGGTGCGGCGCGCGATCTCGCCGGAGGAGCAGGCACTCGAGAAGAGCAGCGCGGAGCAGAGCAGGAGTCGGAGAGCGCGGAGCGGCATGGACGGGTTCCTCTTCGAGCGCGTCGGGGACGCGCAGAGTAAACGCTCTCTCGGCACTCCTGGAAAGGTCGCCTCGGGAGGGGCACCATGAGAGCCATGAAGACCCCGGCCGAACGACTCGCCGCGTTGCGCATGCGGATGGCGCAGCACGAGATCGACCTCTACCTCGTCCCCTCCGCCGACGAGCACGTGAACGAGTATCTCCCCCCGTGGAGAACGCGGCGCGAATGGCTGTCGGGCTTCTCCGGCTCGGCCGGCGACCTGCTCGTGGGACGCGAGGCGGCCTGGCTCTTCGTCGACGGGCGCTATCACCTGCAAGCGGACCAAGAGCTCGCCGGCAGCGGCATCGAGGCTGTGAAGGTCGGCGCGAGCGGCGCCCCGACGCTCGGCGAGAAGCTGAAGCAGCTCGCGCGGACCGCACCGGCGCCGGCGCTGGGCTTCGATCCGCACGCGCTCTCGCTCGGCATGTACGACGCGCTCTCGAGCTGCGGTCTGCGCCTCGTCGAGGTCGAGGAGAACCTCGTGGATGCGCTCTGGTCCGAACGACCGGAGCCGGCGACGGCGCCGCTGCGCGAGATCCCGGAAGAGTGGAGCGGGAGCAGCCCCGCGGAGAAGCTCGCGCGCGTGCGCAGCGAGCTCGCGAACGCGCAGGTCGAAGCGCTGGTCGCGGTGAAGCTCGACCAGATCGCCTGGCTGCTCGATCTGCGCAGCACGAGCGACGTTCCATACAACCCGGTCTTCGAGTCGTTCCTCTGGCTCGACGAGCGCGAGCTGCATCTCTTCGTGCGCGAGCCCGCGTTGCGCTTGCCGCTCGGCTACGCCGCGCGGCTGCCGGAGCTGCGCGTCCACGACTATGGCGCGTGGCGCGGGTTCCTCGCGACGCGCGGAGCGCGAAAGGTGCGCGTCGATCCCCTCGGCACGACGCGCGGCGTCGTCGCCGCGCTGGAGAGCGCGGGTGCGACGATCGCGCGCGGAGACTCTCCGATCGAGATCCTGAAGGCGCAGAAGAACGCGGCCGAGCAGGCCGCGATGCGCCGCGCCAATCTGCTCGCCTCGGTCGCCGTGACGAAGGCGCTGCTCTGGCTGCGGCGCGAATGCGCGCGCGGCGCGCAGATCACCGAGCGCGGCTTCGCGCAGGAGCTCGAGCGCCGCTACGCGCAGCAAGAGGACTACTGGGGCCAGAGCTTCGGCACGATCGCCGGAGCCGGCGAGAACGGCGCGATCATCCACTACGGCGCGGCGGGCGAACGGCCGATCGCACGCGGCGAGCTCTTCCTGGTCGACTCCGGCGCGCACTTGGCCGGCGGCACGACCGATGCCACGCGCACGATCGCGATCGGCACCGCCGACGAAGAGATGCGCCGCGCGTACACCGCGGTGCTCCGCGGTCACATCGATTCAGCGGCGCAGCGCTTCCCCGCCGGCACGGGCGGACAGGCGCTCGACACGCTCGCGCGCGCCTCGCTCTGGAACGAGCTGCTCGACTACGCGCACGGCACCGGCCACGGCGTGGGTGCCTTGCTCAACGTACACGAAGGCCCGTTCTCGATCTCCGCGGGGCGCAACGCCTCGGGTCGCGCGCTCGAGCCCGGTCACGTGACCTCGATCGAACCCGGCTACTACCGCGCCGGCTGGGGCGGCATCCGTCTCGAGAACCTGTACGTCGTGCGCACGGTCGACGGCACGCCGACCGCCGAAGGCGAGAAGCGCTGGCTCGAGCTCGAGTCGCTGACCTGGATCCCCTTCGACGAGATCCTGATCGACCGCGAGCGCCTCTCCACCTCACAGCGCCACTGGCTCGACCTCTATCAGCGCGAATGCATCGAGCGCCTCGGCACGCGCCTCGATCCCACCGAGCGCCGCGAGCTGGCGAGCTGGCTCTCCGAGCGCCCCTAGCCCACTGTACAGAAAAGGTGCCAGGCACCCGAACTGTACAGTGGCGGATCGGCCCCCGACCCCGCTGCCCCTCATTGTACAGTAAAGGTGCCTGGCACCTTTACTGTACAGTGCGCGAGGGGAGGTCAGCGTTCGAGGAGGCTCCGCAGCATCCAGGCGGTCTTCTCGTGAACTTGCATGCGCTGCGTGAGGAGGTCGGCCGTGGGCTCGTCGCTGCACTTGTCGACTTGGGGGAAGAGCGAGCGCGCGGTGCGCACGACGGCCTCTTGGCCTTCGACGAGGAGCGCGATCATCTGCTCGGCCTTCGGCACGCCGGGCGTCTCCGCGATCGAGGAGAGCTGCGCGAACTCGGCGTAGGTGCCGGGAGCGGGGAAGCCCAGCGCGCGGATGCGCTCGGCGATGAGATCGACCGCGAGGGCGAGCTCGTTGTACTGCGTCTCGAACATCAAGTGCAGCGTCTGGAACATCGGCCCGGTGACGTTCCAGTGGAAGTTGTGGGTCTTCAGATAGAGCGTGTAGGTGTCGGCCAGCAGCTTCGAAAGCCCGTCCGCGATGGCCTTGCGATCCTTCTCCGCGATCCCGATCTCGATCTTGGCACTCTTCGCCACGGTGCACACTCCGCTAGGTAGGGAACCTCGGCGCGAGCGCGCCGCTGGGGCCGCAGGATAGGGGGAGAACCCATCGAAGGCGAGATGGGAGTAGGACCCGCGCGCTCCCTGGCTACAATCCGCCCGCGCCGCAGCTCGCGCTCCGCGCGCTCCCCCTCTCCCCACCGACACCCCCGGCCGACTCCATGCTGAACTGGCTCTTCGCTCGCCACCCCCGCGGCCTGCCGATGCTCTTCTTCAGCGAGATGTGGGAGCGCTTCTCGTTCTACGGGATGCGCGCCCTGCTCGTGCTCTACATGGTGAAGGCGCTCGGCTACCCCGAGGACGTGAGCTACGGGGTCTACGCGGCCTACGGCGCGCTGGTCTACGCCTTCCCCGTCCTCGGCGGCGCGATGGCGAACGCGGTGCTCGGCTATCAGCGCGCGATCGTCTTCGGCGGGACGCTGATGGCGATCGGCCAGATGGCGCTGGCGCTGAACCTCGGCCCGACGACGCTCTATCTCGGCCTCGCCTGCCTCTGCGTCGGCAACGGCTTCTTCAAGCCGAACATCTCCTCGACGGTCGGCACGCTCTACAACGAGGGCGACCCGCGGCGCACCTCGGGCTTCACGATCTTCTACATGGGGATCAACCTCGGCGCGTTCCTGGCGCCGCTGATCTGCGGCCCGCTCGGCGAGAACGTCGGCTGGGGCGTCGGCTTCGCGATGGCCGGCATCGGCATGGCCGTCGGCGTCGCGACCTTCCTGCTCGGACGCGAGCGCCTCGAGGGCCGCGGAGAAGCCCCCGACTACGATCGCCTGCAGAAGTACCAAGTCGCGGTCTACGGCGGCGCGATCGCGCTGATCCCGCTCACCGCGTTCCTGCTCTACGAGTACACGGCGACGAAGACGGGTCTCCTCTTCGCGATGGCCGCGATCTTCGGCTACCTGCTGACCGTGGCCTTCCGCGAGAAGGCGGCGGAGTCCCGCTCGAAGCTGTACGCGCTGATGATCTTGATGATCTTCCACGCGTTCTTCTGGGGGCTCTTCGAGCAGGCGGGATCTTCGCTGACGCTCTACGCGGACCGCTGCGTCGATCGGCACGGCATCCCGACCTCGACGATGCAGTCGATCAACGCGTTCTTCATCCTCTTCTACGGGCCTTTCTTCTCCTCGCTCTGGCTCTACCTCTCGGCGAAGAAGAAGAACCCGTCGATCCCGGCGAAGTTCGCGTACGGCTTGATTCAACTCGGCATCGGCTTCGCCGTGCTCAATCTCGGCAACTCGCTCGCCGGTGAAGGCGCGCGCACGGGCCTCGTCTTCCTCGTGCTCGCGTACATGTTCCACACGACGGGCGAGCTCTGCCTCTCGCCGGTCGGGCTCTCCGCCGTGACGCAGCTCGCGCCGAAGCGCATCACCGGCTTCGTGATGGGCGCCTGGTTCATGACCATCGGCCTCGGCCACATCATGGCGGGCGAGGTGGCGAAGCTCACCAAGGTCGACTTCGCGCCGAACGCCGCGGTGATGGCGCTCGCCGAGCCGCGCTACGAGCTCCCCGCCGGCGGCGGCCTCGATGCCTTGAAGCAGCTCCCCGCCGAGCAGCAAGGCGAGACCTTGGAGCGCCTCTTGCCGCGCCTCGTCGCGCAGGGCGTGCCCGTGAGCGGCGTGCTCGATCGCGGCGTGAAGGAGAAGTGGTTCGGCGCCGACGTGAAGCAGCAGCTCGCGCCGCTCAGCCTCGATGGCGCGAGCGAAGCCGCCGTGGGCACGAAACTCGGCGAGTTCCTGAACGGCACGGGCTTCCAAGAGACGCTCTACTACGAGATCGTCACCGCGAAGTACGTCGTCGAGGCCGGCAAGCCGCTCGAGACGGTGAAGCGGGGCGAGCTCGGCGCCGGCTCGCTCGGGAGCTACTTGATGGCCGGCCGCGCGCTCGAGCCCAAGGTCTCGAGCAAGGAGGCGCTGGCGATCGCCGTGAAGAAGGGGCTCCTCGCACCCGTGATCGCCGAGCGCGTCGGCAGCATCGTCGAGAAGGGCGGCGGTGACGACCAAGCCGCCGAGGCGCTCGACGCGATCGTCGTGCAGCCGATCAAGCAGCGCTACGACCCGGTCTACTTCGGCGCGTTCGCCTTCGCCGTCGGAGCGGGCCTCCTGCTGCTCCTGCTCTCGCCGCTGATCCGGCGCATGATGCGCGGCGTCGAGTGATCTCCGCGCGCGCGTTCTCGCGGCGCGCGGCGCTGGCGCTCCTGCTCGTGCTCGGCGCGAACGCCGCCGTGCTCGCGCAGGAGCCGCAGAGTCCCGCGAGCTCGAGCTTGGAACGCGCCGCGTCCTTCGCGCGCACCGCGGCGAGCGCGGTGCGCAGCGTCGACGCTGCGGCCGCGCGCGGCGCGTTGATCGAGCTCGCCGAAGCGCTCGCGCGCGGCGCGGAGGAGCTCGAACTCCCCGCGAGCGCGCGACGCGCGCCGGTGCTGTTCACGCCGCGCTCGAGCGCGCCCGCCCCGGCGCTGGAGAACGCGGCCCAGGCGCTCGAACGCGCCGCGCTCGCGCAGCGCTCCGGCGATCGGAAGCGCGCGCACGCAGCACTCGGAGAAGCGTTCGACGCCTTGGAGAGCGCGCACGCGCACGACGCGTGGATCACCGATCCCACGGCGGTGCTGGCGCTCCTCGCCGCGGCGCTGGCCCTCTTGCATTGGCTCGGCCGCCAGCCGAGCTGGCAGCGCCTCTTCGCCGTGCTGCCCGTGATCGCGTGGGCCTACTTCGTCCCCACGATCCTCTCGAACACGGGCCTCCTGCCGCGCGAGGCCGGACTCTATCGCGCGATCAAGGAGCTCGTGCTGCCGTGCTGCCTCGTGCTGCTGATCCTCGGCGCGGATCTCCGCGCGATCGCGCGCCTCGGCAAGCCCGCCCTCTTCCTCTTCCTCGGCGGCACCTGCGGCATCGTGCTCGGCGCGGTCCTCTCGTTCCTCGCCGTGGGCTGGATGGTGCCGCGCGATCTCGGCGAAGAGCTCTGGAAGGGACTCGCAGCACTCGCGGGCTCGTGGGTCGGGGGCGCGGCGAACTTCCTCGCCGTCGGCGCCGCCCTCGAGGTCGCGCCGAGCACGCTGTCCCGCCTCGTCGTGGTCGATGTCGTGGTGAGCTATCTCTGGATGGCGTTCCTGCTCACGCTGCCCGCGCGCGAGAAGGAGCTCGATGCGCGCCTCGGCGCGGATCGCCGAGCGCTCGACGAGGTGCGCCGGCGCGTCGAGGACGCCCCCGAAGCGCGCCCTCGTCCCGCGGAGACGCGGGACCTTCTGGCGCTCGCCGCCGTGGCGCTCGTCGTCACCGCGCTCGCGCGCGCGATCGCTCCCGCGCTGCCCACCTTCGGCGGGGCCTTCGGTCGCTCGACCTGGGTCGTCGCGCTGGTCACCACCGCGGCGATCGGGCTCTCGTTCACGCCGCTGCGACGCCTCGAATCCGCTGGCGCCTCGCGCCTCGGGACCGCGCTGCTCTATCTGCTCGTCGCGTGCATCGGCGTCGGCGCGAGCTTCGCGTCCTTCCTCGAAGCGCCGGCGCTGCTCGCGCTGGGCTTCGTCTGGATCGGCGTGCACGCCGCGGTGCTCTGGCTCGTGCGCCGCTGGCTCCGCGCGCCGATCTTCTTCGCCGCCGTCGGCTCCATGGCGAACGTCGGCGGGCCGGCCTCCGCGCCCGTCGTCGCCGCGGGCTTCCACCCGGCGCTCGCCCCGGTCGGCGCGCTCCTCGCCGTGCTGGGCATGATCCTCGGCACCTACGCCGGTCTGCTCGTCGGTCAGATCCTCGCCGCGCTCTCTTGAACTTCCCCTGCGGCGGAGTGCGCTTCGCCTGGGGGGAGCGCCTGGCTATACTCCTCGGCTTCGACCTGCGCCCGCAGCCCCCCTCCGGCCGACCCTTCTCACCGCAGCGGTCCGGCTCGGAGCAGGAGTCCGCCGAGTGAGCACGCCCACTACGACCCGCGAGCTGAAACCCCCGGCTGCCGTGAACCAACCCGACATCGACCCGGTGGAGACCCAGGACTGGGTCGACAGCTTGATCGCCGTACGCGACTTCCACGGCGCCCATCGCGCGCGCTTCCTGCTGGAGCGCCTCGGCGAATGGGCGAAGGGGAACGACGCGCTCCCCCGCGGCCCGCTCACCACCGACTACGTGAACACGGTGCCGGCGAGCGAGGAGCCCGCCTATCCCGGCGACGAGGAGCTCGAGCAGCGCCTCCAAGCGGCGCTGCGCTGGAACGCGGCCGCGATGGTCGTGCGCGCGAACACGGCGTTCCCCGGCGTCGGCGGCCACATGTCGACCTACGCGTCGGCGGCGCAGATCTACGAGGTCTGCTTCCACCACTTCTTCCGCGGGCCCGAGGCCCCTGGTGGCGGCGACCAGATCTACTACCAGGGCCACGCCTCGCCCGGCATCTATGCGCGCGCGTTCCTCGAGGGGCGCCTCGGCGAGGAGCAGCTCGAGCACTTCCGCCGCGAGGTCGAGCGCGGCAAGGGCCTCTCGAGCTATCCGCACCCGCGCCTGATGAGCGAGTTCTGGCAGTTCCCCACCGTGTCGATGGGGCTCGCGCCCATCAACGCGATCTACCAGGCGCGCTTCAACCGCTACCTCCAGGCGCGCGGGGTGAAGGACACCTCGCAGCAGCGCGTGTGGGCCTTCCTCGGCGACGGCGAGACCGATGAGCCCGAGTCGCTCGGCGCGCTCTCGATCGCGGCGCGCGAGGGCTTGGACAACCTCACCTTCGTCGTGAACTGCAACCTGCAGCGCCTCGACGGCCCGGTGCGCGGCAACGGCAACATCGTGCAGGAGCTCGAGTCCGTCTTCCGCGGCGCGGGCTGGAACGTCGTGAAGGTGCTCTGGGGCCGCGGCTGGGACGAGATCTTCGCCCGCGATCCCGAAGGCGCCGTGCGCGCGCGCATGCGCGAGATCGTGGACGGCCAGTGGCAGAAGTACATCGGCTCCTCGCCGTCGTACTTCCGCGAGCACTTCACTGCCGGCGACGAGCGCATCGCGAAAGCGCTCGCTCCGCTCAGCGACGAGGAGCTCGACGCGCTGACGCGCGGCGGCCACGACGTGCGGAAGCTCTACGCCGGCCTCCGCGCCGCGGTGGAGACGAAGGGCCAGCCCAGCGTCGTGCTCGTGCAGTCGGTGAAGGGCTGGCTGCTCGGCGAGAGCTTCGAGGGGACGAACGTCACCCACCAGATGAAGAAGCTGACCGGCGAAGAGCTGGTGAAGCTCCGCGATCGCTTGGCGCTGCCGCTCTCCGACGAGCAAGCGCAGCAGGCCGAGTACTTCCATCCCGGCGCGGACAGCGCCGAAGTGCGCTATCTCGCCGAGCGCAGAGCGGCCCTCGGCGGCAGCCTGCCCGCGCGGAGCCGCGGCAACGCGAGCTCGCTCGCACTCCCCGAGCCGAAGACCTACGAGGAGTTCGACGCCGGCTCCGGCGAGAACGAGCTCAGCACGACGATGGCGTTCGTGCGCCTCCTCGCGAAGCTGATCCGCGACAAGGGGATCGGCTCGCGCGTCGTGCCGATCGTCCCCGACGAAGCGCGCACCTTCGGCATGGAGACGCTCTTCCGCCAGGTGGGCATCTACTCGCCTTCCGGTCAGCTCTACGAGCCGATCGACAAGGAGATGCTGCTCTACTACAAGGAATCGAAGAACGGCCAGGTGCTGCAAGAGGGCATCAACGAGGCCGGCTCGATCGCCTCGTTCACCGCCGCATCCACCAGCTACTCGGTGCACGGCGAGCCGATGGTGCCGTTCTACGCCTTCTATTCGATGTTCGGCTTCCAGCGCGTGGGCGACCAGATCTGGGCGCTCGGCGACAGCCTGGGCCGCGGCTTCCTCCTCGGCGCCACCGCGGGCCGCACCACGCTGAACGGCGAGGGCCTGCAGCACGAGGACGGCCACAGCCTCCTGCACGCGTCCACCGTGCCGAACTGCCAGGCCTACGATCCCGCGTTCGCTTACGAGATCGCGGCGATCGTGCGCGACGGCATGCAGCGCATGTACGCGGACGACGAGAGCGTCTTCTACTACCTGACGCTCCAGAACGAGAACTACCCGATGCCGGCGGCGCCGAGCGACGAGGTCGCCGGACCCGAAGGGCTCCGCGCCGGCATCTTGAAGGGCCTCTACCGTTTCAAGCGCAGCGAGCTCGCGAACGCGAAACATCGCGTGCAGCTCTTCGGCTCGGCCTCGATCCTGATGCAGGTGCTAGAGGCGCAGAAGCTGCTCGCGGAGAAGTTCGGCGTCGCCGCCGACGTGTGGAGCGCCACCTCCTACACGCAGCTCCGCCGCGAAGCCTTGGAGTGCGAGCGCTGGAACCGCTGGCACCCCGAGAGCACGCCGCGCGTGCCGTACCTCACTCGCGCTCTCGAAGGTGTGAGCGGTCCCTTCCTCGCCGCCAGCGACTACATGAAGACGCTCGCGGATCAGATCGCGCGCTGGATCCCGGGCCGCTTCGTGCCGCTCGGCACCGACGGCTTCGGCATGAGCGACACGCGCGAGGCGCTGCGCCGGCACTTCGAGGTCGACGCGGCCTCGATCGCGTACGCGGCGCTCGACGCGCTGCGCGCCGAAGGCAAGCTCGACGCGAAGACGGTCGCCGCCGCGGCGAAGACGCTCGGGCTCGATCCCGAGAAGCTCGCCCCGATGGCGATCTAGCGCGGAGAGGCCCCAGCGCGTCCCATGGGCTACCCGAGCCTCGCGCGCTGCGTCGCGGATCTCGAGCGCACGCGCCAACTGGTGCGCGTGCGTGCCGAGGTCGATCCCGAGCTCGAGCTCGCCGAGATCCAGCGGCGGCTCTACGCCGCGCAGGGACCTGCCGTCCTCTTCGAGAACGTGAAGGGGACGCCGTTCCCCCTGCTCGCGAATCTCTACGGCACGCTGGAGCGCGCGCGCTTCCTCTTCCGCGACGCCTACGCGCGCGTGCAGAAGATCGTGCAGCTGAAGGCCGAGCCGCGCGAAGCGTGGAGAGCTCCGTTCAGCTATGTGAGCGCGCCGTTCACCGCGCTGCGCGCACTGCCGCGTCGCGTACGCTCGGGGCCGGTGTTCCAGCGCACGACCTCGCTCGCCGAGCTACCTGCGCTGCGCTCCTGGCCCGACGACGGCGGCCCCTTCGTGACGCTGCCGATCGTGATCACCGAGGAGCCCGGCCGGCGCTCGGCCTTGGCGACCAACCTCGGCATGTACCGCGTGCAGCTCGGCGGCAACGCGTACGCGCCGGACGAGATCGGCCTCCACTTCCAGCTCCACCGCGGGATCGGCGTGCACTACGGCCTGGCGCGCGATCGCGGGGAAACGCTGCCGGTCACGATCACCGTCGGGGGTCCGCCGTCGCTGGCGCTCGCCGCCGTGATGCCGCTCCCGGAGGGTCTCTCGGAGTTCCTCTTCGCCGGCATGCTCGGGAAGCGCCGCGTGCGCTACGCGAGGCGCGGCGATCACCTGATCCCCGTCGATGCCGACTTTGCGATCCTCGCGCGCGTGACGCCGGGCGAGCTGAAACCCGAGGGCCCCTTCGGCGATCACCTCGGCTATTACGCGAAGCAGGAGCTCTTCCCTTACGCCAAGGTCGAGGCCGTGCTCTGCCGGAAGGACGCGATCTGGCCCTTCACGGTCGTCGGCCGCCCGCCGCAGGAGGACACGAGCTTCGGCAAGCTGATCCACGAGCTCACCGCTCCGATGGTCCCGCGCGAGCTCCCCGGCGTGCATGCGCTGCATGCCGTCGATGCCGCCGGCGTGCATCCCTTGATGCTGGCGCTCGGCTCCGAGCGCTATCTCCCCTACCAGCGAACGCGCACGCCGAAGGAGCTGCTCACCCAAGCGAACGCGATCCTGGGATTCGGCCAGGCCAGCTTGGCGAAGTTCTTGATCATTGCGGCCCGCGAGGACGACCCGCAGCTGCACATCGAGGACGAAGCCGCGTTTCTCACGCATGTCCTGCGGCGCGTCGATTGGACCCGCGACCTCCACTTCCAGACGCGCACCTCGATCGACACGCTCGATTACTCAGGCAGCGCGCTGCACGAAGGCTCGAAGCTCGTGATCGCCGCGTGCGGTGAGCCGCGCCGCGAGCTCGCGCGCGAGCTGCCGCGAGCGTGGAGCAACGGCTTGCCCGGCGTCGCCGACGTGCGCATCGCCTTGCCCGGCATCGCCGTGCTCGAGCTCGCCGCGTTCCCCGGCTACGAGCACGTCGAGCGCGAGCTGGCGCCGATGCTCGACACCCTCGCGCAACGCGGCGCGTTCGAAGGGCTACCGCTGCTCGTGCTCACCGAGGACGCGCGCTTCGCCGCCGCGAGCTTGGCGAACTTGCTCTGGGTTACGTTCACGCGCTCGAATCCCTCGCACGACGTGCACGGCGTCGCGAGCACGACGGAGTGGAAGCACTGGGGCTGTAAGGGACCGCTCGTGCTCGATGCGCGGCGGAAGCCGCAGCATGCGCCGCCGCTCGTCGAGGATCCTGCGATCACGCGGCGCGTCGATGCGCTCGCGGCGCGCGGTGGGCCGTTGCACGGGATCCTCTGAGCGCGCGCACCAAACGCGAAGCGAGCGCGAGGGTCGCTGAGCTCCGCTCCCCACCCGCGGCTCGAGAGCCGAACGAGAGGTGCCCCGGATTTCCTCGGCTCCTCTTCCGCGTGCTCTCGGGGACACTCTCTGAGCCTCCCTACCGCAGCAGGCTCTGGCATGCGCACCTGGCTCTTCGCTCTCGCCCTCGCATCGCTCACCAGCGTGCTCGGCTTCGATTTCGCCCGCCGCGTCGCGCGCGCGGGGACCTTCACGGCGGGAACGACGAGCGCCGGTCTCGCCTCGGAGCTCCAAGCGCGCTTGCTCGGCGACCATCAGGTCCGCTTCTCCCTGGCGAGCTTCGATGGGACGTCGAGCCGCGTGGAGCTGCAGGTGCGCGCGGGCGAGGGCACGCAGCTCGCCGAGATCCTCCTCCAGGAGATCGAGCTCGACGGGCAGAAGCCAACGCCGACCTCGCCGCGACTCGCCACCACCGCGAACGCGAGCACGCTCGAGCTCCCGCTCGTCTTTCGCGACGTGCGCTGGCAGCCGGAAAAGGATCCGCCGAGCTTCGAGGCCTATCTCCGCTACCGCTGCCGCGTGCGCTATGCCGGCGACGCGGAGAGCGAAGGCCGCGAGGAGAGCGCGAGCTATCCGCTGCGCGTGAGCTCCGGGCCTGGATACGAGGCGCTCGTCGCCGCGTACGGAGAGCCGCGATGAGCGCGCAAGATGCCGCTCCCGGCTGCTCGCGGAGAACGGCACTCGGCGTGACCGCGCTGCTCGTGGTGAGCTGCTTCGCCCTCGTCGGCGCGCTCAGCGATGCTCCGCGCCTCGCGCGGCCGATCACGGCGGAGCGAGCGCAGCGCGCGGCCTTCGCCATCCGCGATCGCGTCTACCCGTTCCAGCAGTGGGGCTCGCGCGCGTTCTCGCTGCCGTTGCTCGAGAGCGTGTACGGCCGCGTCGAGTACCTGACGCTGCGTGGCGACGGGAGCGACGGAGCGGCTCGCTATCGCGAGCGGCTCGGCGCGCTGCTCGAGAGCGGGGTCGAGGTCGACCTCTTCCTCCTCGCGCACACGAACCCCTTCGTCGCCTGGACGCGCGAGCTCGCCCCCGCGCAACGCGAACGGATCCGCCTCGTCTACAACACCGGCTGCTACGACCTCCATCAGCGCGACGAGTGGCTCGCCCTCGGCGCCGACGCGTACGTCGGGCACGTTGGGAACAGCGCCTCCTCGCTCTTCTACGTCTACTTCCTCCGCGCGTGGATCCGCGGTGAACCCCTCGCGGAGATCGTCGAGGGCAGCAACGCGCTCACGGCGCGCTTCCTGCGACGCCTCTGCGGCCTGCTGGGCGCGCGCGCCGAGCCGCTGGTCGATGCGACGCGCGCCGAGCTTGGCGGTGAGGAGCACCTCGCGATCACGGGGGTGCCGCGGTGAAGCTCTTCCTCGTTCTGCTCCTCGGCGCGCTCGCGGCGCAGGCGGCGATGCTCGACGGCTTAGCGTGGCTCTGGGAGAGCGCGTACCGCGAGCCGCGCGTGCTCGACGAAGCGCTGGAGCTCCCGCTGACCTGGACCGGGCTCGCGCTCGGCGGCCCGCTCGCCCTCGCCCTCGGCTCGACCGCGATCTACGCCGCGCTGCGACGCGCGCGCTCGTTCGCGCTGCGCGCGGCGCTCGTCGTGCTGGTGACGCCGAGCCTGCTCGCCGCCACGCTCACGACGCACGTGCTGCTGGCGCTCGCCGGGATCTGGTGAGGGAGCGCTCGAGCGCCGCTCTTCAGCCGACGCGCGTCGTCGTGCGGTTCGTGAGCTGGATCCCCGTGCTCGTGACGGCGATGCTCTGGAAGTGGAGCGAGATGCCGCGCAGCAGCGGGTCGTTCGGGATCCGCGGCTGCCAGGTGTGCGGGCCGTACGAGCCCGGATAGGGCACGAGCCCCGTCAGCACGACGAGCGGCGTGGGACCGATCAGCAGGGTCCCGTAGGGCGGCAGCGGCACGTTCGTCGTCGCCGTCGAGACCAGGAGCTGGAAGCTCCCGCCCGCGGGACCGAAGTTGTCGATCGTCAGCGCATCTCCCGGCGAGCGGCACGGGCTGCTGGAGACGCCGGGGCCGCAGAGCACCGCGGCAAGATGGGCGCCGTTCCCGGTGCCGCCGATCGTCGTCGCCGCGAGCGTCACGCGACCCGAGCTGTTCATCGACGGCCAGCCGTCGATCGTGCCGTAGATGCCGCCGGCTCCCGTCGGCCCGCCTTGGCGCGCGAGCACGTTGAGCGAGCCATCCGCGGCGCTCACGAGGACGCGACCCATCGTCTGGTTGGGATCGAGGTCGCACCACACGACGAGGTCGCCGTCATCGCTGAGCGGCGTCATCGGCGAGCGCGAGAAGCCGAGCACGATGCACGGTCGGCCATCGACCAGGTCGTCCCAGCAGAGCGCCCCGCGCCAGCTCCCGGGCCGACCGACGATCCAGCCGCCCGTGGGATTGCCGTTCACCAGGAACTCGGCGAACACCGCGATCTGGCCGTTGCCGTTCAGCAAGGCACCCTGGAAGTCGAAGTAGGTGCCGCCGCGCGGCGTCGTCATCGCATCGGTGAGATACCACTGATCGACGCCATTGCTGCGCACCGCGATGCCGGTGCCCACCGGTCCGCCGGTGGTGATGATGCGGTAGGCCACTTGCCCGCAGTCGTTCATCGAAGGCACGGGACCCGCGAACACCGTCGTGCCATCGACGAAGCCGAAGCTCTCCGTGCCCAGCATCGCGACCGTGGCGCCACCGGGCGCGGGATCGCCCGTGGCGGAGAAGCGGCTCACCACACCCGAGCGCCAGCGGAAGATGTCGGCGACATACGCGTTGCTGCCGGTGCTGCGCGCGAGGAAGAGCACCTCTCGATCGCGATCGAGCGCGCCGGGGCCCAGCGCGGTGAAGACGCCACCGAGCGGCGAGGGATCGCCGACGCCGGCGACCTTCACGATCGTCTGGCTCCCCGCGACGTAGAGGAACAGCGCGCGCGTGGTGCTGCCGCCCACGACATCGGCGAGGAAGAGCACGTCGCCTTCCTCGTTGATCGGCGGCGCGAAGATCGTGCTCGTGAAGAAGCCGCCGAAGGTCCCGCCGACCGGCGTCGGGTCGCCGCAGGTGCCGAAGCGCCCCGAGCCGCCGCCCTGCCCGCAGCCCATCGCGATCGCGCGCAGACCCAGGGCGTCGGAGACGAAGATGCCTTGATTGCGCGGCCCCGTGGCGTCGCCGACGAAGGCGATCGCCCCGCTGCGATTCATGCACGCGGAGTTCATGAAGCCGTTCGTGATCACGGTGGCGCCGCCGCCGTTCAGGAACGGCTGGCCGTCGTATACGACCTCCTGCGTTCCGCAGTGCCTGGCCGTCGTGGACGTCAGCGAGGAGCGCGCCGGCCCCACCGGGCCGCGCGCCTCGAGGATGTTGTCGCGGACGCGTACGTAGTGCTGCGCGCTCGCCGGGGCCACGGTGAGAGCGAAGCAGAGCAAGGTCGAGCGCACGCGCATGGCAGCCTCCAGGGCAAGGAAGAGCTGCAGCGATGGTAGGTCCGGACCCTCTCGAACTGAGGTAGCCGTTGTGCGCAGGGATGCCGTAGAAGCCTCACGCGATCCACCTCGCGCGGACTGGGCTCACTTCCACACGCCGGGCGCTTCGGTCCACTCGGTCAGCACTTGGCGTGAGGTCACCGGCCACCACGCCGCGAGTCGCGCCGCGAGACGCGCGACGAGCTCCGGATGCTCGGCCGCGAGGTTCCGCTGCTCGTGCGGATCGGCGAGCAGGTCGAAGAGCTGCGGGCGCTTCTCGGTGCGCGGATGGCTGCTCGCGTGGCGCCCGACCTCGCCGTCGTAGGTGAGCAGCAGCTTCCAACGGCCGTCGATCACCCAGCGGTAGAGCAAGGTCTCCGCGGGGCGCTCCACGCTCACGACGTCGTGCGCGAAGCCCTCGCCCAGCACTTCCTTCCGCGGCGTGGGCGCGCCGGACTTCAGGATCGGCAGCAGGTCGTAGCCGGGCAGGTTCGCGGGCGCCTGCACTCCCGCCGCCGCCAACACGGTGGGCACGATATCGACGCTCGAGCAGAGCTGCTCGTCGCGTCGCCCCGGTCGGATGACGCCGGGCCAGGAGAACACGATCGGCTGACGCACGCCGCCTTCGTAGGGCGACTGCTTCGAGCGCGGCGCGTAGCCCGCGGCGTTCTCCTGCTGGATCCAGCCGTTGTCGCCGACGTAGACGACGAGCGTCTTCTTCGTGAGGTCGAGTGCGTCGAGGCGCTCGAGCAATTGACCGCAGGTCTCGTCGAACCACTCGACCATCGCGTAGTAGCGCGCCACAGGATCCGAGGCGATGCCCTTCGCTTTGTACTTCTGGAACAAGCGCTCCGGCGGATCGTGCGGCG
The DNA here is from genome assembly GCA_016793245.1 of Planctomycetota bacterium. Lineage (GTDB taxonomy): Bacteria > Planctomycetota > UBA1135 > UBA1135 > JADKAF01 > JADKAF01. Next base: position 13,899 of record JAEUHW010000124.1, on the reverse strand, counting down.
TGTGCGGCAGGAGCGGCGCGTACCAGAGGAAGAAGGGCTTCCGCTCCGCGACGGCGTGATCGAGGAAGCGCAGCACGGGCTCCATTCCTTCGCGACCGATCGCGAGCCCATCATCGCCGTGGCGACCACCGGGCTCCGGGAACCCGCGCGTCATCCCGTGCGTGAAGCCCGCTCTCCGATAGCTGCCCTCCCACCACTTGCCCGACTGGAAGCTGAGATAGCCCTGCTCCGCGAGGAGCGGCGCGAGCGACGGTTGCTCATAGAAGCGCGCGATCATTCGCTCGCGCAGCTCGGCCGCCGCGGTGTTCCGCGCGGGAGGAAGCGCGGGATCGTTGCCGGTGATCCGATGCTGATGCGCGTAGAGCCCGGTCGCGAGCGTCGCCAGCGACGGTCGGCAGAGCGCGGTCGGGACATAGCCGCGCGAGAAGAGCGCGCCGCGAGCGGCGAGCCGGTCCAAGTGCGGCGTCTCGATCCGCGGGTGCCCCTGGAAGCCGTAGTCGGTCCAGGCGTGATCGTCCGAGATCAGGAACACGAGGTTCGGCGGGTCCTCGGCGAGCGTGGGCCGCGCGGAGAACAATGCGATCAGGAGCGCAAGGGCGACGAGCGCGCGACGGCACGAACGAACGGTGCTCATGGCGGCGATTCTAAGAGCCGAGAGATCGCGCGTCTGTGCTCGCTACTCCTTGGCGAGCCGTTCGGTGCGTGAACGAGAGCGGGTCGCGTGGCATCTTGGCCCGCGCTCTCCACCGACCTCGCCAGGACCTCGTGATGCTCGCCCTCGCCGCGCTCTCGCTCGCCGTGCTCCCACTGACCTTGCTCTCCCCCTGCGCGACACGCCGCGTGCAGGAGCCGGCACCGCAGCTCCCGCCGCTCCGCTCCGAGCTCGAAGCCCTCGCGGCCAAGGTGCGCGGCGACGTCGGCATCTACGTGAAGCACCTGAAGACCGGCGAGGAGATCGCGCTCCGCGCCGACGAGCTCTTCCCCACCGCGAGCTTGATCAAGGTGCCGATCCTGCTCGGGCTCTTCGAGAAGCTGGAGCAGGGCGAGCTGCGCTGGGACCAGAAGCTCATCTACACGAAGGAGCGCGCGTATCCCGGCGAGGACCTTATCGAGAGCTTGCGCGACGGCGAGGAGGTCTCGCTCGCGAAGCTCGTGACCTTGATGATCGCGTTCAGCGACAACACCGCGAGCCTCTGGCTGCAGGAGCTCGCCGGCACCGGAAAGGCGATCAACGCCTGGCTCGATTCACGCGGCTTCGAGCAGACGCGCGTCAACTCGCGCACCGAGGGCCGCGCCGAGGCACAGAAGACCTGGGGCTGGGGGCAGACGACGCCGCGCGAGATGGCCGAGCTCTTGCGCCGCATCCACGCGAGCGAGGTGCATTCGCGCGCGGCCTGCAACGCGATGCTGCGCGCGCTCGCGCGCTCGGTCTGGGATGGCGAGGCGCTCTCCCAGCTCCCGCCGCACGTCGTCGCGTTCACGAAGCAAGGCGCGGTCAATCGCTCGCGCTCCGAGGTCGTGCTGGTCGAAGGGCGGAACGGCCCCTTCGTCTTCTGCGTGATCACGAAGAACCAGGAGGACCAGAGCTGGACGCGCGAGAACGAGGGCTACGTGCTGCTGCGCGCGGTGACACGCTTGCTCTATGAGCGCTATGAGCCGGAGGACGCGTGGCGCCCCGCGGAGGGGCACGAGCGCTACGAAGGGAGCTGAAGCGGAGCCCGTAAGAGCGCGCGACTCACGGGCGGACCGTCGCCCCCGCGAGCGGCGAGACCTCGATCCCGAGAGCACCGACACCGGCCCCTTGCGCCCAGAGCGTCGCGCCGACGAACGCGGGATCGCGCGGCACCGCGCCATAGAGGCTCGCGAGGCCACCGGCGTTGGTCACGAGAGAGAAGAGCGCCGCAACCTCTGTCAGCGCCAGCGCCGGCTCGCGCGTGAAGAGATCGTTCGTGGCATGAGGAGCGAGGCTGGTCAGCAACAAGACCGGAGTGAACGCGCGACTCTCGAGGTGCAGCGCGAACACCTGACCGAGCTGGAGCGAACCGCGGCGATACGGCGGCTCATTCCAGCGCAACGCGAGCAGATCCCCGTTCGCGAAGGTCGCCCCCGAGACGGCGGGTGCGGCACCGGAAGCGGAGAGATGGGCCCCGCCCACGATGCTCGTGCGCGAGAGCTCGACGGCGTTCGCCGTCGCGTTGATCAAGCCCGACGCCCCGGGAGTGCCGACGCCACCGCGAAGATCGCAGCCCACGAGCCAAGCGCGCGCGTTCCCCTGCGTGCGCATCGCAGCACCGCCGGGCGTGCCGAAGAAGTCCTCGCCGCCGAGGATCCAGCAGTCGGAGAAGTGCCCATCGCTATCCTGAAGCGTCACGGAATCGACGCCGGCTCCTCCACCGAAGAAGCGCGTCGCGCTCGCGGCGACGCGCGCGGACTGCGCACGCAGCGCGGGCACGCCGCGCCCGGAGAGGAGCCGAGAGAAGTGCAACGCGAGTTCGCCGTTCGTCACCTCGACGGCGCACGGCAACGACGAGAACGAGGGATCGTCGCTGCAACTGATGCGACAGTCTTCCAGCGTCAGCAGCCCGCCGCGTTGCACGATGCCACGCACGAGCGCCGTTCCGCGCGCGCCTACGACATCGATGCGCGAGAGGACCACGCGTTCCCCCGGCGCGAGACGCACCTCGATGCCGATCCCGGAGGCAGCCACGACGGTCGGAGCATCGTGCTCGATCCCCTGTCCCACGATCGTCACGGGGCGATCGATGACGAACGGGGGCTGAGGCTGCACCTGCGCGCTCACCACGATCACCGCCCCCGGAGTCGCCGCCTGCACCGCGGCGCCGATGTCGGGGAACTGCTGCGGCACGAGCAGTGGGGCCTGCGCCGGCGCGGAAGCAGGGAGCGCGAGCAGGATCGAGGTCGAGCACGAGAGCAGGGGCAGGCGCATCGATTCCTCCGCGGGCAGCGGGTCGATCCGGGGGTGCTCGCCAGGCTACACGAGAGCGGCGCGAGCGCAGATCCGCGTCAAGATCTCGCACGGCGCCCCCTTCGCGCGTAAGGCTCGCCCGGAGATCTTCTGCCGCACACTGCCCCGTCCCCGCCATGCCCTCGATGCGCCTCGCCCTCGCCGGATCCCTCGCCACTCTCCTCGCCGCCTGCTCACACCACAGCTACGTGGGTCGCGGCAACTTCGATCCCAGCACTGCGGTGCATCGCGAAGAGGAGCGCGCGCTCGAGCTCGGCAGCGCAGAGCTCTTGGACCTCGAGATCCCCGCGGGCGCGGTCTCGATGCACGTGAGCGCAGGCGCGCCGCAGCTGCGCGCGAAGCTCACGGTCCTCGCCGAGACCAAGGCCGAAGCGGAGCGCGCGCTGGCTGCGTGCGAGCTGGTCGTCGAGCGACGCCCGGACGGCCTCGCGATCCGCTTGCGCGAGCCCGAGGGGAACCTGCTCGGCGAGCGGCCGTGGTACGCGAGCGCTCACCTCCATCTCTATGTGCCCTCCGGTACGCGCGGCGAGCTCGCCACGGGCTCGGGCGATCTAGAAGTCTCCGGCGCCTGCGGCGATCTTCGGCTGCGCTCGAGCTACGGCGCGCTGCGCGTGCGCGGCGCGCGCGGCAAGCTCTCTGCGACCACGAGCTCGGGCTCGATCGAGGTCGCGGAGGTGCAGGGTGACGAAGTGACCCTCGAGAGCTCCTACGGGGCGATCGCGCTGCGCGAGATCCGAGCGCCGCGCCTCAGCGCCACGACGAGCTCCGGCGACATCGAAGCGCGAGGACTGCAAGGCGAGAGCGTCGATCTTCTCACGAGCTGCGGCGCGATCGACGTGCACTCGAGCACCGGGCGGATCAGCGCCGCCTCCGGCAGCGGCGGCCTGAACCTCCTCGACGTGCGCGGCGCGGTCGAGGCGCGCTCGTCCTATGGTGCGATCACGATCGACGGCGTCTTCACCGCGCTCGTCGCGCGCACGGACTCCGGAGATATCGATGTCCGCGCGCGCGCGGAGAGCACAGTGAACTCTGCCTGGGAGCTGGGCTCGAGCTTCGGCCGCGTGCGCCTCGTCGCCCCCGCGAACTTCGCCTGCGAGCTCGAGGCCGAGACCTCACATGGCGCGCTGAAGATCGGGTTCCCGCTGACCATCGATGCGGGCGCCCTCGACAGCGGCTCGCGCCGCGTGCGCGGCAAGATCGGCGGGGGCGGCCCAGCGGTCAGGCTCGCCAGCGCGAGTGGCGATGTGATCCTCGAGCGGCAGTGACGCGCGGCGCGCGCCGCGCGCGTTACGCCTGCGGACGCAACGCCACTTCGATACGGCGCGGCGGATCCACCAGCTCGTCGCTGACCGGCACCTCGACGACGACGTTCTCCTCCTCGAAGCCGGGAACGCTGATGCGCAGCTCGCTCCGCCCCTCCGGAAGCAGGAAGCGCAGCTCAGGACGACTGCCCAAGAGCGCCAAGCTTCCGGCGAGCCCCTTCTCAGCGCGAACGAACACGGAGCCGCGCTCGAACGCGTCCTCGTAGGGCGGGATCACCACCAGCTCGCAGGTCCGCAGCGCGACATCGAAGCTGCGCTCGACGAGCACGCGCTGGCCGGGCTCGATCTCGATCTTCTGGCTGAGCAAGATCGGCTGCGCGCCGCGCAGATAGGAGAGCTTGCCCTTGCCGACGGGCACCGGCACGACGGAGCCCGACATCGCGCGTAGCCCGAGCGTCGGCACCTGCTCCCCGCGTCGGGTCGCGTGCACTTCGTACTCGACGGCGATCGAGCGCTGGAGTCGATCGCGCACGAGGACCTCGAGCTCGCCTCGCGGCTCGCTCTCTCCTTCCTGTGGCGCGTCGAGGAACTCGCAGCGGAGCTCGCCCTCGAGGAGACGAAGCGGACGCTCGACGCGCCAACGGCCCGCGCGCTCTAACCAGAGATCGAGGATCGCCCTCTGCGGCGGAGCATCCGCGGGCCCGTGGTCGGTGAGGGCGATGCACTGGGCAGAAGGAAAGCGGGCTTCCATCCGACGCCGGATCTCGCTGACGAAGGCCTGCGTCTGCATGGTGCCGAGAAGGGGACGCGCCGCGATGAACTCCCAGCCCGAGCGGAGCACTCGATCGCCGCGCACCTCGACGGCGTCGTAGGCGAGCCGCGCGAAGCGCAGCCGCTTCTCCGGCCCCGGCACCGTAGCGCGTTCGACGCCTTCTTCGTGAACCTGGACGTATGCGGGATGCGACGCGCGCAGATGGAACTCGCCCGGCAGCAGCCCTTCGATCCGCGCGTATCCGCTCGCATCGGTGAGCGCCGTGTGGATAGCGAGCTCGGGATCGAGGCTCGCACGCATCTCGCCAGCGCGCGCTCGCTCGTAGAACTGGGACTCCACGTGCGGCAACGCGCGCCGCGCGACGCAGATCAGGACGCTTTCGAGCGGTTCGTCGTCGAGCGTCAGAGCGCGCACCTCGAGCGCCGCGCACGCCTCGAGGCGCACCTCGTGCTCTATGCCCGGAGCAAGTGCGCCGAGCTCGCGCGGAACGAAGCTCGGCGCAAAGACCCAGAGGCCCTCCGACAACGGACGCGACGCGGCGATCCGGATCACGCCTTCGGCATCGGCGCGCGCATGTGCTGTGCGGGTCTCCGTCGCGGAGCTCCAGCGCGAGCGGCGATGCTCGCAGGCCGCCGCGCTCGGGATCGGCGTGCCCTGCGCGCTGAGCACGCGGATCCGCACCTCGCCCGACGCGGGCGCGCGCGGATCGGCGAGCCGGCGCACCTCGGGTGTCGCGCTCGCATCGGTCTCGCGCGCGTCCAGCGGCGCGCGCGAGAGCGGGCTCTCCACGAGGGGCGCCGAGATCGCGCCCGACGCGGGTACCGCGGCCGGCTCGTGCAGCCACCACGCGAGAGCCGCCACCACCCCTAACGCGGCGAGCACACCTACGACGCGGCGTCGAGTCATCGATCGTCCTCCGGGATCGCCGTGCCGACGATGCCCGGAGGCGTGCGGCGTGACAAGCGTGCTCTGCCGCTCGCCGCGTCGCTCGCGGAGCTTCCTCAGCGGATCGTGAGGAAGGTCGGGTTCGAGGTGTTGCCGCGATCAAAGGCCCCCGCGAAGCCCACCTCCTGCACGACGAGATCCACCGGCGTGAAGATCTCGAGCGGGATCGAGAACGACACGCTGCCCGAGGTTGCCCACGGCACGAGGACGTAGGCGCCGAAGAGGTTCGGGAAGAAGGCGCCGTAGGGCGCGAGCGGCAGCTCGAACGCGCTCCCCGCACCGATCGCCAGGAAGACCGTGTGGATCGGCGGCAGGCTGAAGGTCGCGAGCGTCAGCGTGCCACCCGGTCGCGCGTCGCCGAAGATCGCGGCGAGGACGTTGTCGTGCTCGTGCGCGCCCATGTCGATGCGCTGCACGCCGTCGAGATCGCCGTCGAGGAAGCGCGGGAAGCCGAGCAGGTCGAGTCCCGTCGGCGCTTCGCTCGGCTCGCCGCGATCGAGGCACGGCGAGTAGGGATGCAGGCGGAGATCGCCGTTCGCGAGGTCGAGGAAGAGCGGATCCTCATCGAGGCCGCCGACGCTGCCGAGCGCGCCGCTGCCGTTGCAGTAGCGCAGGTCGTTCGAAGAGAAACCGACGAACCCGCCGCCGCCGTTCCACGAGCCGATCGAGCTCGCGACGCGGCCCTGCACACCGCCGAGGCGCAGGAAGCCGACCCCCGCGTTGGCGGCGCTGGTGGAACGCCGCAGCGCGACGTTCCCGGAGCTGAGCACGATGCCGTGTCGACCGCAGAGCGTCGCCTCGAGATCCTCCGCGGCGGCCGCGTCTGCGATCGCGAAGCCGTCGAAGCCCGTGAGCTCGACGCGCGTGCGGCGCAGCGCGAAGAGCGACGAAGAGGCTTCGAGCGCCGGCCAATACGCGCCGCCGGTGCAGCGCACCAAGGCACCGTCGAGAGCCCCGCGCGCTCCGGCGGCGATGCGCAGACCCGCCCACTGCATCGGCGCGCCGACGGTCGCGCCGCCGTCGCCGTTGGTGTCGCCGCCGTAGAGGTCGTCGTAGAACGACGTGAAGGTCACCGGACCCGCGACGCGGAGCTCGCCGTCGACGTGGATCCACGAGCCGCCGACGCCCTTCCACACGATGCCTGAGCCGAGTGAAAGGCTGCCGCTCGCGGCGACGTGCAGGTTCGCCGTCGCGACCAGCGCGCTGCCGATCTGGTTCCGCACGCCGATCGAGAGCGCGCGGCTGACCGTCGCGCTGTCGATCCGCAGATAGCCGCCGCCGCTGCACTGGCTCGCCGTGCAGTCGAGGAAACCGGTCACCGCGGCGTAGGTTGCGCCGAGGACCGCGGGCGCTCCGCCGATGCGCACGAAGCGGCCGCGCTCGACGCGCGGCTCGGAGCTCGCATCGAGAGCGAGTCCGCCGTAGCCCGCGTCGCGGAGCTCGCAATCGCGCAGCGTGGGGCTCGAGCTCTCGAGATTCACGGCGGCCCAGTAGGCGCCTCCGGTGTAGCGCACGCTCACGTGATCGAGCGCGCTCGCGGAAGAGCCCGCACGCAGCCGCAGGCCCGGCCACTGCAGCGGCGCGGGCATCGTCGCGCTCCCATCGCCGTTCGTATCGCCCGCCGCGCTGTCGTCGTAGAACGAGGTGAACACGACCGGCGCGCTCGCCGTGCCGCGCGCGATGAGCTGCCCATCGACGTACGCGGCCGAGCCGCTCGGCGGCTTCAGCACGATGCCGGGACCGAGATCGAGTGTGGCGCCCGACGGCACGTGGAGCGTGCTCGCGAAGACCAGCGCGTCGTTCGCCACGTTCGCGCGCGTGATGGCGATCGAGCCGCTGACGACGGCGTCGTCCACGCGCACGAAGTTCCCCGCGGAACAGCCGGAGATCGTCTGGTCGAGGAATGCGGGCAGAGCGTTGATGCCGACGCCGATCACGGCCGGCACCCCTTGGATGTCGTGGATCGAGCAGCGCTCGACGCGCGGCCGCGAGGACGTGTCCATCGCGAGCCCACCGTAGCCACCGTCGGCGATGTCGCAATCGAGGAGCGCGGCATCGCAGCGCTCGAGGTTCACGCCGGCCCAGTACGCGCCGCCCGTGCAGCGCGTGCGCAGGAACGAGAGCTGGCTCGCATCGGCGCCATCCCGGAGACGCAGCCCGGCCCACTGCAGCGGCGCCGGAGCGGTCGCGTTCCCGTCGCCGTTGGTATCGCCTCCGCTGCGATCGTCGTAGAAGGAGGTCAACACCACGGGCGCGCTGGCACTCCCCGCGACCGTGAGCGTTCCATCGACGTAGCAGCCGATCCCGCTCGCCAGCTTCAGCACGACCCCCGCGTCGAGGCGCAGATGCCCGCCGGCGGGCACATGAAAGCCCGCGCCGAGCACGATGGCACCGTTCACCAGATTGGCGGCGCCGAGCGTCGTCGCGCCGGGGATCACCGCGTGATCGCAGAGCAGGAACGGGCCGCCCGGGCAGTTCGTGGCATTGTTGCCGGTGAACTGCGGCACGGCCTCGAGCGCCGCTCCCGAGATCGCCGGCACGTTGTGGATGCGCGCGAAGCTCGTGCGCGCGATCACCGGTCGCGAGTCAGCGTCCATGCGAATGCCGCCGTAGCCCGCGTCGGTGATGACGCCGTCGCGGATCGCGATGTCGGCGTCCATCAGGTTCAGCGCCGCCCAATAGGCGCCGCCCGTGTAGCGCACGATGCAGCGATCCAGCGCGCTGCCCGTGTTCCCCGCTCCGTCGAAGGTGATCCCCGGCCACTGGAGCGGCGCGGGCACCGTCGCACCGCCGTTGCCGTTGGTGTCGCCGCCCGCGGCATCGTCGTGGATCGAGGTGAAGATCACCGGCTGCGCGGCGGTTCCCTGCGCGAGCAGCGCACCGCGCACGTAGATCGCCTGACCATCGGACTTCAGGATCGCGCCGGCGCCCACCGTGAGCGTGGTGCCGGCCGGAACGACGATCGCACCCACGATGTGGTAGACGACGCCGCTCTGCAGCGGACCACCGGCGCCGTCGTACAGCGTGCCGCTGATCGGTGTCTGCGCCAGCACGGCGGGAGCGAGCGAGAGAGCAGCAGAGACGCGCAAGCAGAGAGAACGCAGCGACATGGCCTTGACTCGAGCTCGGGAGAGTCGGGGGGAGACGATCATCCGAACGCGATCGATGGGCGCGATACATGGAGCGGAGGGAGTAGGAAGCCGGGTGCCGAAAGACGAAGCGGCTCCGCTCGATCCGATGCGTGCCTGAGCGCGTGGGAGCTCGGGTGCCCGCGGAGGGTCGAGGCGAGCACGCGGAGCGGCGTCCGCCGTAGAACCAGCCAACCTACGCGCAGGGCCGGGGCGAAGCCCCGCTAGACATCGAGCGGCGACAGCGGATGCTCATCCTGCTCTTCTTCCGCCGGCCAATACGCGGTCTCGGGGCTGCTGCGCGGATGCGCCGGCACGATGACCACGGAGAGCGAGAGGAAGAGCAGGAGCGCTGAGGCGAACGAGACCGTGACCCACCAGGGGATCGGGCTCTGCCCGGCTTCGATGTTGGAGCGGAGCCCGTCGAGCAGGCTCTCCCCCTCCCGCATGCCCGCCGCGATGGGATGCATCAGGATCTTCAACCACCAGGCGAGATACAGGATGAGGAAGATCGCGAGGTAGTTGCGGAGCAGTCGGGCGCGGAAGGCCTGCCAGAAGGTGATCTTGAATGAAGGATGGAGGAGATCTTCGGCGACGAGCCGTCCCCAGCCGCGCTTCGGCGACTGGAGCCGGCGCCGCAGGATGGGACCGTAGAAGTTCTCCTCGATCATGCGCGCGCGGGAGCGCCAGACGTCGAAGATGCGGAAGCGCCGCGCCTCGTAGCCGAGGAAGACCAGGATCAGCAGCATCCCGAGCAAGAGGCTCAAGTGCGTGTGATAGGGCTCGGCGAAGGCGAAGGAGAGCATCGCCGCCGTGGAGAAGATCGCCCAGTTCGTCGAGGTGTCGAGGCGCAGTCGCCAGAGGTTCGCGCGCGAGAGCTCGCCGCGATAGAGATGCACGATGGCGGCGATGTACTCGGGACGCGTGATCGGCGTCGACTCGAGGTCCACGGCGCTCGACTCTTCGCTCGCCGCCGTCGGGCGCTCCTCGCCCGCTGGGCTCGCACCGATCGGCTCCGCGCTCACGGCGCGCCGCTCGCTCTGAGGCTCGTCGCACCCTCGCTCGCCGAGGAATCCTCCGCGGGGGGTGCGGGGAACTTCGAACCGTCCGGAGGCTCGGAGAGCGGCGCATCGCTCGGCGGCGGCAAGCCGTACTCGGCGCGCACCTCGGCGGCGCAGAAGCCGAGGAGTCCGTTCAACCACGAGAACGGCCAGATGAAGTCCGGCCACTCCTCGATCTCGGCGTTGCGAACATCGGAGAGGCGCGCGCCGCCGACGAGCGCGAGCGCGCGCTCGCGAGGATCGAGCGGCACCGTGACGGTGATGATGTTGAACGACCAGGCGTAGCCGATCACGACGCCTTCGTGCGCGTTCCGCGGCTCGATCGTGAGGCTCGTACATGCACCGCAAGCGAGCCCGGCGCCGAGCGAGAGCAGCAGCGCGCGCAGCACGCGCGGAAGAGCGGGGACGCGGAGGCTCATCGTTCGTCGATGCGGAGTTTCACGCGGCGATCCAGGATCAACCGCCGCGCGCGCTCGCGCCGCAGGTCCTCGGAGACGAGCTTCTCGATCTTCGCGAACGGAGGATTGGGCCGCGCGCGCCGCTCGTGGACGAGGAATATAAACACACCTCGGCGCGTTTCCACGGGAGCGCTGAGGTTTCCGACGGGCGTATCGAAGAGCGCGGAGGTCGCGGCTTCCGGGAGCGGCGAGCTCAAGAACGAGAGCCAATCCATCGCTCCGCCCTTCGACGCCGTGCTCGCATCTTCGCTGCGGCGGCGCGCGAGATCGGCGAACTCGGCGCCCGCGACCAGCTCGGCGTGCAAGGCGCGCGCGCGCTGCAGCACCTCGGCGCGACCCGCGGCTTCCAAGCGCGCACCGCTGCCCGCCTCGCGGTACGAGAGGAAGATCATCGAGGCGTTGACCCCGCCATCCCAGCGCATAGGGAACTCCGCGTAGTGGCGCAGCACATCGGCGTGTGTCGGAGCTTCGATCAGACGATCGGCCAGCGTGCGATCGAGCAGCGCGAAGCCCTCATTGGTGAGGTAGCGCCGCAGCTCGTGTTCGGCCCAAGCTTCGGCGGTCACGCCGGGCGGGAACGGCGCCGGTGAACCCGGACGCGCGGCCGCTTGGACGCGCTGCTCCACGCGCTGCGCGATGATCTCCTGTCCATCGGCGATCGCGCGTTCGCGCGCGGCGCGCAGCTCCTCCGCGGAGAGGCCGCTGCTCAGCGCGCGGAAGTCGAGATAGCCCTGGATCCAGTGCTCGACCTGCTCGGAGCCGCGCAGCGTGGAGCCGTATTGGCTGTCGAAGTGCTTCGAGGCATCGGGCAAGAAGAGCTGCTCGAGCGCCTGCACCATCTCGCCGAGGGTGATCGCGACGCCGCCCTCGAAGCCGATCACCTGCGAACGCCAAGCGGGCGCCGGCCCCGCGGGCTCTTGCCCGCTCGCGCCCGAGAGCCCGACCGCCGCCACCGCGCCGACCAGCAAAAATGTCCGCATGCCTCGCCCCACGTTCTCCGGGAACCACAGCCGATGAAGGACCTGCGGAACGCGTCCGCCCCCGAGAGAAGGACGCTCGCTACCCCATGGTAACTGCCGAGCCGTCCTTTCCATGCCTCTCACGCTACCGCCGCTGATCGACGCCCTGCGCCAACGGCTCGCGGAGGAGGTCTCGCCGGAGGCCGGCGCGGCGCGCACCTTCTTCGCTCCGGGGCGAGTGAACCTGCTCGGCGCGCACCAGGACTACGTCGGCGGCTTCGTCCTGCCCTGCGCCATCGACCGCGGGACCTACGTGGTCGCCAGCGCGCGCGAGGACGCGCGCTTGACCCTCCGCTCGCTCGATCGCGAGCCCGCGCTCGAGCTCGACCTCCGCTCGCTGCCCGGCGCCTCCGACGCGCGCTTCGGTTGGGGCAACTACGCGATCGGTGTGCTTCGCGCGATCCGAGAAGAAGGGATCGAGCTCCGCGGCATGGACCTCGTGATCGGCGGCGATCTCCCGATCGGCGCCGGCCTCTCGAGCAGCGCGTCGCTCTCGCTCGCCTGCGCCCTCGCCGCCTGCGGCATCGCCGAGCAGGAGATGCCGCGCCGACGCCTCGCCGAATGCGTGCGCCGCGGCGAGAACGAGTTCGTCGGCGTGCGCTGCGGGATCCTCGATCCCTACGCTTGCAGCCTGGCTCGCGCGGGACACGCGCTGTTCATCGACTGTCTCGAGGGCACGATCGAGCACGTGCCCTTTCCGACGGAGTCGCTCTCGATCGCGGTCTGCGACACCGGGCTGCGACGCAGCCTGACGGATGGGCGCTTCAATCAGCGCGTCGGCGAATGCAGCTCCGCTCTCGAGCGACTGCGGCAGCGCTGGCCCGAGCTCCGCGCGTTGCGCGACGTGGACACGCGCCATCTGGAGCTCGGTCGCGACCTCCTGGACCCCGTGCTCGAGAAGCGCGTGCGCCACGTCAGCGAGGAGACGCCGCGCTGCCGCCGTGGCGCGGCAGCACTCCGCTCTGGCGACCTCGAGACCTTCGGCGCCGCCATCGATGCCTCGCACGAGAGCTGCCGCCGCTGGTACGAGATCTCCTGCCCCGAGCTCGACTGGATCGCCGATCGCGGACGCGAGCTCCCCTTCGTCCTCGGTACGCGGCTCACGGGAGCGGGCTTCGGCGGCTGCACGGTGGCGCTCCTCCGCGCGGGCTCCGAGTTGGAGTACCGCGAAGCCGTGGAGGCGCCCTACGCCGCGCGCTTCCAACGCCGCGCGACCGTGCACTTCTTCAGCGCCGGTGCCGGCGCACGAGAGCTCGATCCGATCGCCTCGTAGATCGCCGCCTCAACGCGCTTCGTCGAGGCGCTCGTCCCACGTCTTCCAGCGCACGACGAGGTCCTTCCTCCGCAGCGCGTCCCCGAGACCCGGGCGCTGCGCGATCACGAACTCGAGGAGCGCTTCGCGGCTCGAGCCGAAGACGTCGCGATAGCGATCGAAGAGGCGCGAGAGCTCGATCGCGCCATCGCGCGCGTCGAGATCGTTGCGCGAGGAGTCCATCAGGAACTCGCGCGCTCGGCGGCGCAGCTCGAGGTCCAGGTCCTCGGCCGCGAAAGGCTCGCGACCCGCGTCGGGGCCGCTGCGCGAGCCGGTGCGCAGCGCGAAGAGGACGCGCGGATCGCCTCCGGCGAGCAGCTTGCGTTCGCGGATGGCCGCGAGGCTGAGCGGCTCGGCGCCCACGTGAAGGATCACGCGGCGGTCGATCGCCGGGAAGCGCCGCGTGGAGACCAAGGGATGCCAGTAGGAGACCGCGCGCAGGAAGAGCGCGTTGTAGGCGTTGATCCAGAACGCGGTGCGCTGCGCCGGAGCCAGAGCCTCGACATCGGTCGCAGCGACCTGGTCCAGGTATTCCTGCAGCGCGCCGGGCTCCGTCGCGATCCCGGCGTAATCGACGCGCCCGTCGATGCGCACGAAGCGGGCGAGCACGTGGCGCAGGATGCGATCGTCCGGAGGTGTTCCCCGGCGCTCTTCGACGGGCTCATTCACTCGCACCGGCAGCTCGGTGCAGCTGGCGAAGAGCGCTCCCGCGAGGGCCAGGAGCACCGAGCGGTCCCGGAGCGGGAGCGCTGATTTACGCCTCGCCGCGAGGGAAGCGTTCATAGTAGGTTCATGCCTTCCGTGATCGGTAAGAACTGGATCCGTGAACGCCGCGCCCACGATACGCCTCGCGCGCCCCGATGACGAAGGCAAAGTCTCTCGTCTCCTCGACGAGGCGTTTGCTTCGCCTGGTCGCGAATCGCTCCTCTGGTCGATGCTGCGTCGGGAGTATCCCG
>JAEUHW010000085.1 GCA_016793245.1 Planctomycetota bacterium | reverse complement strand
TGAGGGCGATCCCGGCGCTCTTCTGCCGAGCGTGGGCGCCGGCGAGTGGGGGTTGGAAAAGGGAATGCGGCCTGGCGATTCGTTCGACTCGGGCAACGGCTACTTCCGAGCAGACGACGCGGTGAAGGCGCTGTTCACGGCGAGCCGCAAGAACTGCGGCTACGCCACCAACATCTTCGCGCCCGCGGCGCGCTTCCTTCCGGACGGGGTCACGCTCAACCGGCGCGGAAAGGTCAGGCCGTATTCTCGCGTCGTGTGGACGAAGGAGACTCCACCGCGCCGGCTCTTGAGGAACGTCGGCGCCGTCTTCCTCGACCTCGATGTGAAGGGGCGGCGTCGAGACTGCGGCGGATGGATCATCGAGCGCGGCGTCCTGCTGAAGCGGCCGGACGGATTCACGTTGCTGACGCCGGAAGACGTCAGTTCAGAGCTCGTCCAGCAGTACTTCACGATCGGTGGGCGCCTTCACCCGCACCGCCTGCATCGCTCAGGAGAAGGAATGCACGGAGCGGCCCTGATCGCCGCACCGCCCTTCGCCAGCGACGAGGAGCACGAGCGCTGCCACCGAACCTGGGTTGGGATCCAGATCGCGGCACAGATCGAGCTCGGGCGGCTCGGCTTCGGGCTGGATGTCTTCGAGGAGACGAACCACAACCTCCGCTGCCCGTACACGTGGCATCGGAAGTGGAACAAGGAAGCTCGCGAGTGGATGCCGATCCGGCCCTGCATGCCGGTGTTCATCGGCGAGCATCCGCGCTACACGCTCGAAGAACTCGAGCACGTCATCGATGACGTCCTGCCCGTCGGATGGCGGGACCAGATTCCATCGAAACGACCCGCCGCGAAGACTCCGAAGGGATCGAAGCGCGTCCGGGTCGATCGCCCCAAGAGCGATTCAGGGCACCGCCTGAAGTGGGCGGTGAATGCCGACGGCTCGAGGCGGATGATCGACGGCAGGCCCGTCCTGGAGATGCCGCGCGGATCGCGCCGCGAGGGAATGACGCCGCTACAAGAGCTGGACTTGGCGATCTCGATCGAGGAGGTCATCGAGTTGGCCGGCTACGTGAACACGGGCGGCGACAGCTACGCGCGCGCCGGCGGCAACGACATCCGCGATGCGTCGATCTGGAACGGGAAGTTCCACATCTGGGCGCGGAATACCGAGCCCTTCGTGCAGGGGAAAACCTACAGCGCGATCGAGGTCTTGGCTCTCGTTCTACGGCCCGACTTGCCGCTCCAGGGAGAGGAAGACGCGAGCGGCAGATGGAAGCGTGGAGCGATCGAGTGCCTTGCGCGTCTCGCTCGAGATCGGGGCTTCGGCTCGGAGACGAAGCAGCAGCAGGAACTCCGCCGACAAGTTGATGATGGCGAGATCGAGATCTGCTTGCCGATCGCGGCAGAACAGGTACACGCAGCGGCGAACATCGATGCCGCTCGCGAGACCTTCTCGAAGATCGGCACCGAGTTCTTCCGGGGAGGAGATTCCGTCTATCTCGAAGCCGAGCCGGGCAGCGGGAAGACGTCTGCGATCGTCTGCGCGGCGATCCAGTCGCTCTACGCGAACAGCGTCAGCGCCGTCGTCGTCGCTCTACCGACCCGCGCGGCGGTGCAGGAGAAGGTTGCGGCGGCACGGAACCTCGTCGAATGCGAGTATCCCGGAGTTCGTGCGGAGGTCTACCTCGGAAGAACTCCCGATCGGAAGAGCGTTGGCTATTGCGAGGACTTCAGCGCGCAGACCATTCGCGCTAGCCTCGGCCACGAGTCCTGCAGAGGCTGTCCCTTCGTCGAGCGGTGCGGAGAGGAGCCGGAGCGCTACCGCCACTGGAGGAGCACGTTCAACTTCCAGGCGGCGAGCACGATCTTTTTCACCACCGCGGCGGCGCTTCCGAGCCTACTCGAGGAGCTTCGCGTCGCACCTCGGATCGTCTCCGATGACACCGGGCCGGATACGCGTGGGCCGGCAGCGTGGGTGATCGCGAAGCCGGTCTCGCTCACGGCGGCGCGCGCGGCGTTCGATGCGATCGAGTCGTGGCGACACGGCGATGATGGATCTGCGCGCGCGACCCTCGAGCACTTCGTGCGTCGCCGCGAGGAGGAGTTCGCGGCGGGAAGCGCGCTGTTCCGAGAGTGCATCAGTGGAGTCGTGGGCGATGGAGACGAGCAGAGGACCGTCTCGCTTGTCGAGCAGCGCTACTTCCGGGAGCAAGCGCTGGGTCTTGCTCGAAGGCGCGGCGAAGAGGCGGTGCAAGGCGTCGAGGCCGCCCTCTCCGAGCTCTGGCATCGCCGAGGTACGCAATGGGTCGTGAGGCGCATGGATCTTCGGCGCGCGAAGCGGGAACTGCTGCGCCGTTGCATGCGCGAGGTCGTCGCGGATCTCGGCACGAGCTGGATCATCAGCAGAGTGCTCGCGGGGCTACGCACGCCTTTCAATGTCGCCGATCTCGGAGATCGCTCGTCGATCGGGCTCGAGGGCGGGTTCGAGCTCCAAATGCGCGAGCTCCTACAGGGGCTACCACGCGCGGTGCGTCGAGAGCTCCGCGAGCACCGCATCAAGCCGCCCTTCGAGACGAAGCAGTCGCCATCGGGGAAGGTGCGCGCCGTCTCGTCCGGCTGGCCGTGGGAGCGCATCGACGAGATCGACGGGGAGGGAGCCGCCGAGCGGCCGGCGCTCAGCTCGTGGCTCCTGGACATGCTGGCACTGCATCTCGAGCGCCGAATCCCGCCGCGCGTCCGGCCGGAGTTCAAAGACAGCGAGCGAGGCAAGACTCGATGGGTCGGGTGGCAGATCGAGTTTCCGAACGTCGCGCTGATCCGCGCCGCGAAGGCGGGCCGTCTCCTCCGCATCGGGGTGGAACCACTCCCCGCAGTCATCGCGCGCGCCACCGGTCTGCAACGGCACCGCGTTGAACTCGTGGTGCCGAATCAGAGAGTCGCGGCCGTTCAGCTCGAGGTTCAAACGGTAGAGACGAGGCTTGGGGCCGTCGTGCGCTGCCACTCTCTCGGGCCGACGAAGAAGCCTGATCTCCCCAGCCTCGATCGTGGCGATGAACTCGTCCGCAGCCTCGTCCTCGTCGTCGCGCGAGGGCTCTGCTCGGGCACGCCCTACACCATCGACGGTCAGGTAGTCCGGCGGGTCGTTGCGGTCGTGCGCAAGGACGATGAGGCGGCGCTGCTCCAGCACGAGGAGGTCTGTCGCGCGATTCGTGAGAACCGCCTCGCGATCGCCACGTACGGGAAGAACCACGCCAGCCTCGACTGCTTCGCCGACGCGGAGTTGCTGATCTGTCGGCGACAAGCGCTTCCGGCCAGGGGAGCGGAGAGCCAGGCGGAGAGCTTCCGCCGCGCGCTCGAGATCGAAAAGCCTGAGGGTGGTGGTCCTTCTTCGTCGGGAGCGTCGAAGGAGAGACACCTCTTGCGCTGGGACGGCACCGAGACGCCGTGGATCGTCGCGGGGCTGCCCCCGGATCCACTCGCGCGAGAGATCGAGCTTGCCTACGGCGCCTACTTCCTGCGGAACGCGGTGGGACGGACGCGTGCGGCGGCGACGTCGGCGAAGCGTACGGCGATCGTGCTCGACGGGAGACCGGTCACGGGGCTGCGCATCACCGAGATCGTGCAGGGCGCGGAGGCGGTGTTCCAACTCCTGGAGCTTCCACCGGCTTCGTCGGCAGACGCTGCGGCCGTCGGCGCCTCCGAGCACGAAGTCGAGCACAAGCGTGACCTGGCTTGCCAAGAGCGACTGCGCGCGCGTCTGCTCGCAGGGAGCTTCGCCGGTCTCGATGAGGAGGCGCGGCTCCTCGAGTGCACCCCTCGGCAGGTCCGCGATCTCCTCCGGAAGCTCGACCTCGAGCAGATCAGCGCGGATGGCATGATCAGCATCTTGCGGGGGCCGATCGAGGCGATCGGAGGGGCCATTGGCACGGGCCCCGGTCAGCGGATTTCGTTCAGTCAAAAAAGCCGGGCCGCCTTAGAGAAGACTCTATTAGGCGGCCGGGCACTTTTGACGGACTACATGCCGAGCAAGGCGGAGTTCGAGCGGAGGGTCAGGACGCTGGCCGGCAGCAGGTCCAGGCTCGCGCCCAGCGCCTCGACGACGGGGCGGGCCTACGTTGCCATCCGGGGGTGGCTGCTCGGCGAGCAGGATGTGCCGATCGCGCGAGATCCGCGGACCATTCAATCGCGAGGCTGGGCGGCGGCCGCGTTCGCCGAGGTGCTGGTCGAGCTCGCGAAGGGACGTGGAGGCTCGCGAGCCCGGGACCCCGAAGTCGGCAAGTCTTGATCGGCCGTATAGCGGCAGAGTGCTGTGGAAAGCCGCCGCGAATCACGGGGGACGCCACCCGCCCGGGGAGGCTCGCGTCGCGATCGATCCCCTGAGCGTTGAGCTAGCCGGCGGTGGCGCAGGCGACGTGGCAGAGTCCGATTCCAACCAGCATGCGACCGGCCACCAGGGCGCTGGATGCAGCCGGATCGGGCGCGCCGGGTGCCAATCCGGCGGAGAATCGGCGCGACGCGAGTCGCATAGGACGCGAAATGCGCCGGCCGCGCCGCGCCGCGGGCCTGCGCTCGAGGGATGCCGGCGCCTGAACGGGCCGGCCGATTCGACCCGGCCGCCCACGCTGATGGGAGAGCTGGACCGCGAGACCTGCCCGACGAGTCCTTCGGCCAGCATCCAGGTGCGTCGCGAGTGTCGTCCGCGCCGTCCATCATTCGCCGCAAGAAGCGCACTGGGATCACCTACCCATCGCCCGGGGGTCCAGCCAAATGTCCAGGACGGCGACGCGGGTCTTCACCCCAGCCGCGACGACGGAAACGGCGAGGCCGACCCGGGCTCCTCTTCGGGGAGCGCGCCGGCGGAGCTCCGCGGCCGGTCTGGCGAGCCGAGGCGACCGTCACGGGCGCAGTCGGCGCTGATCACGACAGTTCCGCGTTCGGCGCGCGCGCTGAGCAACTAGGGGTTCGCTCATCCCGTCGCTGATCCGGTGTCACTGCCGTCCGGCGAGCAGTCGGATGCTTCGGGGGCGGGCCGGCCAATGGGATACGAACTGTCACCGATGCGTCGACGCCTTTCGGACGGGTCGTCGGTGACAATTGCCGCCAGTTGTCGCCCAAGACCGGGGCTCTGCAGCGGGGTCGCGGCGACTACGGATCCCTCCCCGAGGTGACGCTTGCGGATCGATCTCTCCCCCTCTCTCGCGGTTCCACGCGGGGCCGCGATTGACGGAGCGCAGGCGATCCGTTAGCGTTCCGTTCCCCCTGGCCGCTCCATCCGAGCATTCCTTCCAAGTGCGACCGGGGCAAAGCGCGCCCGCTTCGTGCGCGCACTGAGAGAGAGGAAGGAATGCTCTACCGACTTCGGCTACTCGTGTGGCGCCTCGTCGCTTGGCTTCAATCGCGCCGGCGTCATTGCCGCGTTCAATCAGGCGCAGTCTTCGCGGAGGCGACCTAGCCGTGGAGAGAACACGAAGGCCACTCTCCGATATGCGCTCCGGTTCAGGAAACTTCTCTGCTTCGTGACGCAGCGCGCGGCGTAAACCGCGGGTCGCCCTCCAGCAATCGACTAACGAGAGAGAAGACCGATGAGTCGACGCAAGCTTCCGGTCGATGCTTTCGCGATCTACCTAGCCCAAGGTCCAGGCCGATCCTACGCGGCGATCGCGAAGCAGTTCAAAGTGGCCAAGCGGACCGTGGCGCGAACCGCGCAGGTCGAGCGATGGCAGTCCCGCGTCGAGGAGCGGGAGCGAAAGCAGCGAGAAGTGGCGGAGCGCGAAGCCATCGAGTCCGCAACGGAGATGCGAGATCGGCATTTGAAGGTCGCAAGAGTCCTCCAGGCTCGGGGCTTGGAAGCGCTGAGGACGCTGCAGCTCCGAAGCGCGATGGATGCAGTAAAAACAATTGATGTCGGAGTTCGGCAAGAGCGCGAGCTCCGGGGCAATGCTCGAGAGATCGTCGAGCGCGAGGAGGGACTTGCAGAGATGAGAAGGCTCTTCGCGCTTGCGGTCGATAGTGGAACGTTCAGCGGCGCAGTCATCTTAGAGCAGGTGCCGAACAATGGGACCGAAGAAAAGGAGAAGTCCTGAGCCGTGCGCTGCGCCAGGACGGGCTTCGCCTGTATGAGATGCAGGGCGAGAGCTTGATTGGCCCTCTCGGTTCGGATGCCCCGAGGCGCATCATCTGGCCAGGTTGGTGCGGGATCTGCTCGGGGAGTGACGAATGGCCTTGGC
>JAEUHW010000080.1 GCA_016793245.1 Planctomycetota bacterium | reverse complement strand
TCGGCACCCCAACCCACGACGAGCGCGAACATCTGAACGCGTGAACCGCGACGACCGCTCCGCCAGCCCTCCGGCGAAGCAAGCGCCGCGCCCGCCGCGAGCGAACGACGTCGAACGACATCGTGCGTCGACGCGCGTGCGACCTCGAGAGCGACTCGAGAGCGAGCGCGGCGGTCACGTCGCTTGCGTCGCCTCCGGATGCGGCTCCGCTACATCGAGAGACATCGTGCGCCGTTCCGGAGCCCGCTGGAGGCGGGGGCTCCGGAACACATGTTGTCGGGAGCGATCGGACGTCGACGCGTGAACGACGTCGAACGACATGGGTTCCCCGCCCGCGCGGCGGCTGCGACATCGCGCTGCAAACAACGTCGCGCAATCAAGATTCCGACTTTCTAGGGAACCAACGACGCTCCTTCTGCGTTTTGCATGCTGGAACGAAGTCGGGGAAGGCGACGCGCAAGGAGGCAGAGGAAGCAAGATGCGTCGCAAGTTACATCAGCTCGAGTTCGAGTTTCGTCAGCACGGTGGGAAGCGGAAGGGCGCGGGGCGGAAGCCGAAGGGCGCTGAGCCCGGCATGCCGCACCGTCAGCGCGCGATGAAGAAGCGCAACGAGCCGCTGCACGTCACGGTGAGTCTCGCCGATGGCCTGCCGTCGCTCCGCCGCGGCGGAGCGCTGAAGCTCGCGCTCGCGGCTTTCAGCGCGAGCAGCAATCGGCACGGAATGCGGATCGTGCAGTATTCGATTCAGCGGGACCATCTGCACCTTCTGGTCGAGGCCGACGATCGCGAGTGCGTGGCGCGTGGCATGAACGCGCTGCTGAGCCCGCTCGCCCGCGCGTTGAACAAGCTCTGGGGCCGCCGCGGCAAGGTCTTCCCCGATCGCTATCACGACGAGGTCATCTCGACGCCGACGCAAGCCCGGAACGCGTTGCGCTACGTGCTGCAGAACGGCAAGAAGCACGGCGTCGTGCCGCAAGCCTCGATCGATCTCTGCTCGAGCGCGCCCGTGTTCGATGGTTGGAAGGAGCGTCCATCGATCGCCTCGATCGCGGCGTCATCGCCGGTGGCCGCCATCGCGCCCGCTTCGACCTGGCTGCTCAAGACCGGCTGGCGCCGCCACGGCTTGCTCGACATCCACGAGCTGCCACAGCAGAAGAGGCCCGCCGGCCGACCGCGAGCGAACCTCGCCGATTCAAGCCGCCGAGCAACCTCGCGCTGACGCGCTCCGCCCTACCGCCGCGCGGGCGCGTAACCCATGTCTTTCGACGTCGTTCTCGCGTCGATGTCCGATCGCTTCCATGAGCATGAGTCTCGGAGCCCCCGCCTCCAGCGGGCTCCGAGACGGCGCACGATGTCTATCGACGAAGCGAAGCCGCGCCCGGAGGCGCAGCAAGCGACGTGAATGACGCGCCACGCTCCGCGTTTCTCGCGTGCGTCGTTCGCGCGTCGACTCTCGAATGCCATCGACGCGGTTCGCGCGCGTCAGGCGCGGCGCTTGCTTCGCCGTAGGGCCGGGCGCAGCGCCTGCGCGGTCTTGCGTTCGAACGCCTCTCGCTCTCGCTTCTCGCTTTCACGAGCGCGCCTAGCCGCTCTGCCGCGCCACGAGATCGAGCCGTCCTTGGGCTCGGAACCTGATTCGAGAACCTCGCCCTTCGCGGCCGAGGGACTCTTGCGCGGAGCGGGAGGGTAGGAGCCCGGGAGACAGCCGCGGCCGGGTCTGCGTATCCTGAGCCGCATGGTCTCCCGCGATCGCTCGCGCACCCTGCTGCTCGCCGCGGCGCTTGCCGCCGCGCTGACGCTCGGCGTGTTCACGCTGTTCGGTCTAGCGGCCGAGCGCGCGAGCGAGCGCGCTCGGCGCGAGGAGACCGCGCGCGCGGCGCTGGAGGCCGCGGCCGCGCGCAGCGCGAGCCGTATCGAGGCCGAGCTGCGCGAGGCGCTACAGCGCGTGCGCGACGCCCAGGCGGCGGGCGCGCTGGAACGGCTCACGCCCGATGAGCTCGGCGCGGTCCACGTCGTGCTCGCCGGCGCCGACGGCGCTCCGCTCTGGCCTCCGCGCGCGACGTGGCTCGAGCTCGACGGCGCGCTCGAGCGCGCGAGCTTCGCCGTGCGCGAGGTGCTCGAGCGCACCGGCTCTGCGCGCGCCGAGGAGCCCGCGCCGGAGGAGCTGCTGGCGAGCGTCGCGGGCTGGGAGAAGCCCTGTGGCGAACGCGCGCTCGCGCGCTTCCGCCTGGCGCAGCGCGACGGCGACTGGAGTCGCCTCGACGGCGCGGATCTCGAGCACTTGCCGAGCGCCGCCGGGTTCTACGTGCACGCCGCGCGCGCGAGAGACGCTCTGCAACGCGGGAAGAGCGAGAACGCTCGAGTCGCGCTGCATGCGCTCGAGGCGTTCCTGGCTCCGCTGCGCACGACCGCTCCCGTGTCCATCGAGACGTGGCGACGCGAGCTCTACGCCGAGCTCGAGCCGCTGCAGCCGGGCCTCGGCGCCGCGCAAGAGAAGCTGGCCGCTGCATGGGAGCGCCGCACCACGTGGATCAAGGTCCATGCGCAAGGGCTCGCGAGCGCGCTCGCGCGCGCGACGGGCCGCGGTCGCTTCGAAGCTCTCGAGGCAGGCGCCTTGCCGAGCTTCTCGCTCGCGTGGAACACGCCAGGCAAAGAGCTGCGCGCGATCGCTTCCCTCGAAGAGCGCGCGCAGCAGCAGGTCCTGGACGCGCTCGCGCGCGAGCTCGCGCCGCGCTGCACGGAGCTGCGCCTGATCGACGGCGCGGCGGCGGGGGCGGTGCGTGCGCCGGAGCTCGTCGCGAGCTTCCCCGGTCTCGGCTTGGAGCCGCTGCTCGCCGCGCGCTGGCGCGAGGAAGCGGCGTTCCCGTGGCGCACCGTGGTGGCGGGCTCCTTCCTCGCCGCGTGCCTCGCTCTCGCGCTGCTCGGCTTGGCGTTCGCCTCGCGCAGCGTGCGCGCGGAGCGCGCGGCGGTGGCGGAGAGGAGCGAGTTCCTCTCGCGCGTCTCGCATCAACTGAAGACCCCGGTCGCGAACCTGCGCCTCTTCGCCGAGACCCTCGCTTCGGGGCGCGCACGCGAGCCGGAGGACGTGCAGAAGATGCAGGCGATCCTCGGGAGCGAGGCCGAGCGCTTGGGCGAGTATCTGCAGCGCGTGCTCTCGCTGGCGCGCCTCGACGAGTCGACGGAGGCGAGTGCGACGGAGACGATCGATCTCCTCGCGCTCCTCGAGATCGAGCGCGCGCGAGCCGCACTGCTCGCCGCAAGAGCGGGTGTGCGCTTCGAGCAGGAGTGGCCCGCGGCGGTGCCCGCGCTCCGCGGCGATGCGCGGGCCCTCGCCGATGCGCTCGCGAACGTGGTCGAGAACGCCGTGCGCTTCTCGCGCGTCGGCGGCCATGTCCGCCTCGAGGCCGAGGTGCTCCCGCAGGAGCTCCGCGTTCGCGTTCGCGATGAAGGACCGGGCATTCCCTCCTCCGAGCACGAGCGGATCTTCGAGCGCTTCGCGCAGCTCGGCGGCGAACGCCGCGCCGCGGGCGAAGGCACCGGGCTCGGCCTCTGGATCGCGCGCGAGGGCGCGCGTCGCTCGGGCGGGACGCTCGTCGTCGAGCGCTCGGATGCGAGCGGCACGAGCTTCCTCTTCCGTTGGCCGCTGCCCATGGAGTAGATCCTGCGCATGGCCGCGATCCTGCTCGTCGAGGACGACCCGCACCTCCGCTTCGGCGTCCAGTGGAACCTGGAGCGCGAAGGCCATCGCGTCGTCGCGTTCGAGCGCGGCGAGGAGGCGCTCGAGTGCTTCGCGCGCGAGCGCTTCGAGTTGGTGCTCCTCGACCTGATGCTGCCGGGGATCTCGGGCTTCGAGGTCTTGCGCGCGCTGCGGGAGCGCAGCGCGACGTTGCCGGTGCTGGTCCTCTCCGCGCGCGCCGATGAAGCCGATGCGGTGACGGCCCTCGGCCACGGCGCCGACGACTACGTGCGGAAGCCCTTCGGCCTGAGCGAGCTGCTGGCGCGCATCGCGGCGGTGCTGCGGCGCGCGAGCCCCGCGCGCGAAGCTGGCGCGGAGCGCGCGGCTGTCGCGCCGGAGTGGACCCCGCTCGGCGAGTGGAGAGTGGACCTCGAGAACCTCCTCGCCACGGGACCGCGCGGCGAGCTCCGCTTCACCACGATCGAAGCCGAGCTCCTGGCGGCCCTGCTCGCGAAGCGCGGCGAGCTCTGCCGCCGCGAGGAGCTCCTGCAGCGCGTCTGGGGCCTCGGCACGCACACGCTGACGCGCACGCTCGACAACCACATCGCGCGCCTGCGGAAGAAGCTGGAGCCGGACCCCGCGTCCCCGCGCTATCTCCAGACCG
This sequence comes from Planctomycetota bacterium, assembly GCA_016793245.1. Classification (GTDB taxonomy): domain Bacteria; phylum Planctomycetota; class UBA1135; order UBA1135; family JADKAF01; genus JADKAF01. The sequence continues at coordinate 7,800 of JAEUHW010000080.1, read as the reverse complement.
TGCACGGCGCGGGCTACACGATCCCGCGCGACGGCGCGCGCTGACGCGCCGTCACGAAGCTCGCCGCTCCCTCTCGCGGTACATCTTCGTTACCTCTCCGCGACGCGGGGGAGCGTGAGCGCGTGGTCTGATCGTCCGCATCGCTGGAGAGCGATGCCCCGCGCGGAGTGCGCGGGAGCTCGCGGAGGTTCGATCATGCGGAACGCGATCATCGGTTGGAGTGTGCTCGGCGCACTGCTCGGCAGCGGGACGGTTCGGGCACAGCACGAGGAGGCGCTCGCGAAGGCGTATCAGCTGGAGGAGGTGGAGGGGCGCGTGGCCGAAGCCCTCGCCGGCTACGAGAGCGTCGCCGCAGCGACGAAGCTCCCCGAGCGCCCGTGCTTCGACGCGCTGCTGGGCAAGGCGCGCTGCCTGCGCCGCCTCGCGCGCTTCGACGAGGCCGCGGCCGTCGTCGCCGAGCTCGAAGCGGCGAAGTTCCCGTGGGCGATCGGAAACACGGTGAAGCTCGAGCGCGAGAGGCTGGAGCGTGCGCGGGGGGAGCAGGATGAGGAGCGGAAGAAGCTGCGCGAGGAGATCTCGACGCTGCTGCTCCGGAACGACGAAGCCGGAGTGCTGAGTCTCGGTGCGCGGGCCATACCGACGCTGGTCGAGCTCGCGCGTGTGGGATCGAAGGAGCAGATGCAGCCGATCCACTTGCAGGCGTTGGTGATGCTCTTCCGCCAGAGCGATCCCGCCGCGATCGCGGCGGTGCTCGAGCTGCTGCGTGTGCAGCAGCTTCCGATCGCGGAGAAGTACGGGATTCCGAGTCTGCCGCGGGGGAACCAGCTCGCGCTCGACTGGGACGCCGTGATCCGTGCGTTCGCGGAGAGTCCCGATGCCGATGTCCGACTCTGCGCCGCGCAGTCGCTCGCCTCCGTGCGCAGTCCGGCACCGGAGCTCGTGCGGCGGGTGCTGGGTGACCCCGATCCGCGCGTGCGCCGAGCCTTGCTCTCGTGGTTGACCGAAGCACCGCCCTGGGTGAGCACCGAGCTCTGGGCGGAGGTGGTGCGCACTCTGGCGAGCGACTCGCAAATCGTGATTCGGAGAACCGTCGTCGGCTCTCTCTCTCAATACGCTCAGCGCAGTCTTGGTGTGGCGCGCGAGGTCGCCGAGCTCCTGACGCGCGACGAGCTGGTCGATATCCGAGAGAGTTCCTTCCGAGCCTTGTACCAGCAGCTCGGCGTGCGCCGTCAGCGCGAGCTGCTGGAGCGGGGCCTCGCGGATGCTGTTCCGGAGATGCGCGTGCTCTCTGCGGAGCTGGATCGGCGCGTGCTCGTACCGGGAGATCGTGTGGTGCTGCTACCGTTGTTGAAGCACCCGGACAAGGGGTTGCGAAAGCGAGTGGCCGCCCTGCTGATGGACTTCTCGCCCGAGGTCCTCGCCGCGGAGCCCGAGCATGTCGAGCTGCTCTGGAGCGCACTCGACGACGGAGATGCAAAGGTGCGCTTCCTCGCGATTCGGTCCCTCGGACTCGTTCTCTCGCGTCAGGAACTTTCGCGCATCCTGCCGTTGCTTCAGGACGGAAGCCCGAATGTTCGCGGAGCCGTGCTGGAGTCCGTGATCCGGAACGATGCGCACGAGGCGGTCCCTGCACTCGTGGCTGTTCTGCCCCAGTTGGATGGAGTTCCGCATCCGCGAAACGAGAAGGCGAAGATCTCACACGTGGACCTGCTCCGTTGGTTGATCGAGAAGAACCATCGGCAGGAGCTCGACCAAGTGCTCGGGCACATCTCCGAGCTCACTCTCTCGGAGCAGGTCATCGGCCTCTTGGATGCCGCACTGGACGCGGAGCAGAAGAGCGCTCTGCTACGGACGGTGTCGTCGGGTGAGCGGGCTGCGAATGCGCTCCATGCCCTCCGCCGCTTCGGTCGCGGGAACCCCGACTTCCTGCGGATTTGCCTCGAGCTCCGCTCGGGCACGGTCGATCCAGAGCCGCGCGCGCGCTTGACGTCGATCTTGTGCGAAGAAGGCGGGCTTGAGTTCTATGATGCGATCCTGGAGGAACTCTCCAATCCTACGTTCCGGAACTCGCTGGGTGGCGAGCGCACGATCGAGATGTACTTCGCTCGCTGGACCGACGAAACGCGACGGCCGCGTCTCGAAGAAGCACTTCGTGGAGCTCTGAACGTCTGGGGGGCCTTTGCATACGGCAAGCAACTCGAGGAGGCGAGCTTCGCCTATCTGCAGGCGGTCGCGAACTCCGCCCCGAGTGAGTCCGGCGGAACCTATGCTTACCTGGCGGCACTAGCAAAGCACACGGATCCCAATGGCCCCGCCGCGGTGCTAGCGGCGCTACGTGGTACACGATTCTCTGCGAGCACGACGAAGTCTGGTTGGCTCGCGAGAGGCACTTCGCTCGGGGAGGACTCCAAGGCACACCTCTCTGTGCATGTCCTCGCGCTCTACCTCGGTCGACCCGCACAGTTCGCGAGCTACGCCCGCGAGATCCTCGGCGACGAAATCTATGAGGACAGCGCGCTTCCTAGCGCGGTCCTGCTCTGCGCACTCCTTCCGGACGGCAGCGGCGATGCCGTGATCCTGGAGAGTTTGGGGCACGCGAACGGCACGGTTCGCGCTGCCGCCGCGCGCGCCGCAGCTCATCTCCTGCTCGCCGGCGCGATCCCGCGCCTGAAGGAGCTGCTGCGCGATCACGAGGCGTCGTTCGAAGCGAACCAAGCCCTCCTCCGCTTCGCCGCCTTCGGCTACCCCATCCGCTGAGCGCAGAGGCGCTCAGCGGAGATCGATCGGCATCGGCTGATCGCAGCGACCTTCGTGCTTCTGCCCCTCGGCGAGCAGCACCCAGCGGTCGCAGCGCTTCGGGATCCAGAGGTCGAGGACGCCGAGAGCTTCGGGCCACACCGGAAACGTCGCCTCGGCCTCCGCGCCGCAGAAGAGCTGCAGCGTCAGGCGTTCGCGGAGCCCGAGCGCGGGGACGAGCTGGAAGCGCAGCGGCTGCACCAGCTCGCGGAGATCGATGGTGCCGAGATCGTGTTCTCCGCTCGCGACGTCGAGCTCGAAGCGGTGGAGCACGCTGCGGCCTTTCTGGATCGAGAATCGGTAGCGAGCGGGAGCGAGGTCTTCGAGCGCGAAGGTCGGATCCGCGCCATGGACCCTCGTGTTGCGCTGCGTTTTCCAGAGTGCTGCGGAGCCCTCGCCCTCGCGGCGTTCGGCCGTCACCATCAGCGAACGCGCTTCAAGTCCTGCGGGTAACCCGAGAGCGAAGCGCAGCACGCCGTTCGGCTCGAGCAGGAGCTCGAGGTCCCGCGCCGGAAGATGGACGCGCAGTGGCTCGCGTTGCCCGAAGTGGGGAGCGAAGGCTTCGACGGTCACTTCGCGCGCGACGGGGATCCCCCAGCGCTGGAACCGCCCTTCCTCGTCGCACGGGAGCTCTTCGTGGTCACAGCGGACGCGCGCTCCCGCGATGGGCCGTCCCGCGCGATCGACGACACGCCCCGCGTAGAGGAGCGGGCCTTCGCCCTGGCGTAGCGAACCGAGGTCGTGCTCCTCCCCGGCGGCGAAGCTGCGCGAGAGCTCGAGGTGCGCTTCGGCTTCGTCGGGATGCGCCGCGCGATAGCGTTCGACGGGATGAGCGTCGGGGCCGCGGTCGATGGGGCAGGTCACGCGGAGTCCGCGCGGACCGTGCGCGATCGCGCCGGCGCGCAGGAAGAAGCGGACGTAGCCCTCGGCGTCGCTGCGCACGCGCGCGTCGGTGCACCAAGGCTCGCCGAGCATGCGGAGCTCGAGCGAGGTATCGCGCCACGGTTCTTCCTCGAGACGCAGGACGCGTAGGCGCGCTCGGCAGAGGAGCCGCGCGGCATCGAGGACGATCTGGCCCCCGCGAGGCGTGGGCTTCGGTTCCAGCTCGAGCTCGGGTACCAGCGGCCCTTCGATCCAGGCCGTGCAGCGCGGCTCGTCGCCTGGGGCGTAGGGCACGAGCAGCTTCGTCGAGCTGCTGAGCTCGAAGGGCTCCGCGATCACATGCAGATGCGTGGGCGCGTGCTCGCCGACCGGTTCCGCGTACGCCTGCTGGAGGTCGAGCAGCCACGCATCCGCGCCTCGGACCTCGAGCTCGAGAACGGGCGAGGGCGGGAGGCGCAGCTCGACCAAGGGAGCGGGCTCGGCGGGAGCGACCGCTCGCGTCGGCTCGGCGCGGAGCGTGGCGCATGCGGCGATCAGATCGAGCGGCGAGTCCGGCGGGAGGTGGAACCAGGCTTCGCCCGCTTCGGCAGTCGTGAGCGCACTCGCGACCACCGCGCTCCCGACGAACACGCGCCTTCGTGGCCGCGACGAGCCTTGCATGAGTTCGCGCGAGGTCCTGAGCTCCTGTCGCAGGGCCTCTGCTTCGCGCTCCCGCGCGGACGAGGCTGCGGAGGAACGCAGCGCCACCGGCACTCCGGCGAGCGGGCGACCTTCGGCATCGACGACGCGCACGCGGACGCCGAAGAAGCTCGGCGGGGTCACACTCGCCTCGGGGCGCGGCACCTCGCGTTCGATGAGCGTCGTCGGCTCGGCGGTGTTCGGCGCCGAGGTCGAGCGCGGCTCGTCGTGCCCCTCGAGCGCCGCGGTCGCCAGTTCTGCCTCGCTCTCCGCGCTCCACGGCGTGAGCCCGAGTGAGAGAGCGAGCGCGAGCGCGGTGAGGGCGAGCAGGGCGAGCGGCAGCGCGAACTTCATGGGCGGGAGCTCAGCGCAGCACGATCGGCTGCGCATCGGCCGTGCTGCCCTCGGCCTTCTTGCCGAGGTAGCTCGCGTTCCAGCGCTCGCACGCGCGCGGCACCCAGAGCTGCAGCGTGCCGAGATGCGCGCGGATCATGCAGAGCTCCTCGAAGATCACTCCGCTCGCGCCGATGCCGCGCACACGGACGAGCGCATCTTCGCTCACGCGCTCCGCGAGCTCGTAGCGCAGCGGCTTCAAGAGGGCGCCGAGGTCGAGGTGCGGGAGCTCGTTCTTGCCCGGTCGGGCTTCGAAGGGGAACTCGTGGACGCGCACGTTCTCGACCTTGAACGCGATGCGGAGCGCGGTCGCGGGCAGCCCTTCGATGCGGACGAAGCCCTGCTCGTCGAAGCTCTCGGCCTTCGCTTCGGTGAGGAGGTTCAGCTGCTCGGCTTCCTTGTCGGCGCGCTCGACGAAGAGCACGACGGGATGGCGCAGGAGCTCGGGCGGTGCGTCGATGCGCGCTTCCAGGCTCGCTTCGGCGTGCAGCTCGAGGCGGAGCTCGAGCTGGGGCGGCACGAGCTCTTCCAAGTCGAGGGTCGTGTACCCGAGCGCGGCCGCCGAGATCATCTGCGCCTTGCCATCGCTGAAGCCCCGGCGCTCGAAGCTGCCGTCGGGCGCGCAGGGCACGGTCTCGCCCCGGGCGCACAGGATGGCCGCGGCATCGGGGAGACCGCGTCCGGCGCTATCGACCACGCGGCCCTTCCAGAGCAGGGGACCCGTGCCCAAGCGAGCGACGCCGAGATCGAAGTCCCCGCTGGCATCGAAGGCGGTGGCGAGATCGACGTGCGCTTGGTCGCGATCGGGGTGAGTTAGGTCGCGGTTGCCGCGGTGCGGCAGCTCGATCGAGCGCGGCGGCTGTGGCCAAGGAGAGAAGCTGATCCCGCGCTCGCGGTGCGGAGGAGCTGTGCGATCGAGGAGGAAACGCGCCACTCCTCCGGCATCCGTCGTGAGTTGCGCTTCACGCGCAGGCGCGCGCTCGTAGAGCTCCGCGAGGAAGGCGCGTGAGCCCAGCGGCTCGCCGTTCGCGTCGGCCAAGCGCACCGAGGCGGAGACGTAGTGCCGGCGTCGATCGAGCACGAGCTCGCGCCCGCGCGCGCTGCGCTCGGCCTCCAAGTGCAAGCGCGGCGCGAACGGCCGCTCGAGCCACGCCTCGAAGCGCAAGACCGCCGTCGTCTCCACGGGATACGCGAGCTCTTTGCCAGGACCGAGGACCAGCGTCTCGCCGCTCGCCCACGCCCACGCGTGCCCGTCGCTCTGCCACGGAGCGAACATCGTTGGGCGCAGATGCCAGGTCTCGTCGTCGGCGACGCGCACGTGCACGAGCTCGATGCCGGAGGCGTTGAGATCGACGAGGCTCGGAGGTGAAGCGGGTTCCACGGGGACGCTGCGGAACGGCTCCGTCGTGCACTCGAGCCGCACCGCGTAGCGCGCGCCGTCCGGCGCGATGGGGAAGAAGTGCTCGCCGCTCCCCTCGGCGGTGATCCCGCGGGCGATGTACGGATCGGCTTCGTAGAGCCCTTCGAGCGCGCGCGGTGACCACGCGTTCGACGGCGTTGGTTGCAGCTCGCCGCGGGGCTCGCTGTGGCAGAGCCCGCAGTTCTTCACCTTCTTGCCGGGCTCGCAGATCTCGGGGCTCGACGCGAGCTCGCGCCACTTGGGATCCTCGCGCAGCAGCACGACGGGCCAGCCGCCGCGCGGCGTGCCGCGCTCGTCGAGGACGCGCACGCGAACGCCGTAGGGCGGCACATCTGGCGCGGCGCTCTCCTCCGTCGGCGTTGGTGCGCTCTCGCGGCGATGGGCGATTCCGGCGTCGTCCGATCCGGCGCTCGAGGCTCGCGACTCGCCGCGCGGCGTCCAGAGACCGTGGTCGTGATGCTCGGATTCGCGTGAGGTCGCGAGCTCGAGAGAAGCTGCGCTCGGCCGATCGGCGCGGCTCGAGAGCAAAAGCCAAAGAGCGGCGCCGAGCGCGCCGCAGCACGCGACGGCGATCAGCGCGCGGCCAGCGTTCGAGTTCCCCATGGCGGCATCATCCAAGCCGCCGTGAACTTCGCCAAGAGCGCGAGAGCCGAGTTGCTGGGAGCCCTCGAGGGCAGGGAGAGGCGCGCCCGGAGGCCATAGTGATCCGAGAGAGGTGTTCCATCCGGTCCCGCATCGGCGAAGGCGAGCGCGGTGTCGACCTCCCAGCACGCGGCAAAGCTCTCGTCGAGCAGGATGCGATCGATCGCCATCGGCTGCTCCTCGCGCGCCCAGCAGTTGCTCCTCGGGTCCCAAGTCGGGCGCGGGGTTCCCTGGCGGAGCTCGAGGTCGCAGCCCAGGAGCTTCAGCGCGCGACGGGGTTCCGCGCCGGCGATGCAGTTGAAGTCGCCGAGGACGACGCAGGGGATCCGCGGGGACGAGGTCTCGCGCACCCAACGCGCGAGCTGCTCGAGCTGCCTTCCCCGGGCCGCTTCGATGTCGCCGCCCGTGCCGCTCTGCAGATGCACGTTCCAGACGTGCAGCTCGCCGAGTCGGGGGATCTCGATCGCGGTGAAGAGCGCGCCCTTCGAGACGAGCGCGTCGTAGCTCGCGCAGACCTCGAAGCGCCGCACGAACGCGCGCCGCACCGGCCAGCGCGAGAGCGTTACCAGCCCGCACTGCGAAAGCCAGGCGAGGTCCAGCTCCTCGCTCGCGCGATGCCAGCCCTCCAGACCCAGCACCGCTGCGCGCGCTTCGTCGGTCCACACTTCCTGCAGCCCGATCACGTCGCATCCGCTGCGCTCGATCGCGGCGGCGACCTCTGGATAGCGCTCGGGGCCGCGGCCCGTGAGCTCTTGCGGCAGCCCCCAGATGTTCCACGTCGCGAGCTCGAGATGCTCGGGCGGCAGCGCTGAGCGCCGCACCTCACTAGCTCTCTCGACGACCGCGCCTTCCCCTCCGGGCGCGAGTTGGACGGACGAGGCCAGCAGCAGCCCGGAGAACGACCAGCGCCATGTGCGTCGCATGTTCACCTGAGCGAGTGGGATCGGACACCGGACCCTTCGCCTTACAACATCGGCCGGGCTTGGGAG
>JAEUHW010000074.1 GCA_016793245.1 Planctomycetota bacterium | reverse complement strand
AGCCGCCCACGCACCGTAAGAGCGCCGCAGCAGAGGGCGCCGCTCCGATCATCGGCGGGAGTCGTCCGGACGGAGTGCCTGCTCGAACGCGGGCATCACCTGCGAGAAGTCGACGTCGGTGCCGGAGAAGCGCCCCATGATGACGGGGAAGGACTTGCGCCCGAATCGCAGCAGCTGCTTCTGCCGTGCGCGAGTGATGTAGTTCGGCGCAGGGATGTCGCGGATGAAGCGTTCCAAGGCGGTGCGGGCCGGGAGCGCGAGAGGTGCTTGCTCGTCGGGCGCGAGCGCACTGCCGAACAGGAACTCCAAACCGCGATCGGAGTGGCTCGAGCTCAAGTTGGCCGCCAGCGCCTGGACGAACTCCGGATGCGCGCGCATCCGCGCCGTGGCGGCCTCGCGCAAGGCGCGTCTGCGGTAGGGGCTGGCATAACCCAGGAGCTCGAAGAAGTCGCTCCGCGGATCGAGCGTGGCGATCTTGGCGAGATGCTCCGGCGTGGTATTGCGGGCGGTCAGGATGCGCCCGACGAGCTCGCGTACGCCGAAACCGGTGCGGAAGAGACGATGCCCCACGAATCCCGCGCCGAGGGCCAGGCTCGAGGCGGCGAAGATGACCCACGGCCACCACAGCCATGCCACAGGCAGTCCGGGCGCGTGCTTCTGATACAGACTCAGGACCACCAGCAACCCGGTGGCGCAGGGAGTGAGGAAGATCCCCGGCGTGTAGATGCCCCGCGGCGTGAAGCCGGGCCGGATGTAGAGCGCGATGAAGACGAAGTTCACCGTCGCCAGCGCGCCACTCGCGCCAACCGCGAACGCGTAGAGCAGAGGCCCGCCGAGGCGCAATCCGTCGAACCCGCCGCTCGCGGTCATGCAGAGCAGCGCGACCAGGAGCAGCAGCCACAGCGGGATCAACGCACCGAGGACCGGCGTCGCCCAGCGATTGTCGCTGGGGTACTGGCGTGCGAAGTCCCGGAACCGACGCTGCAGCGGGAAGAAGAGCACGAGCGCGGCGAGACCGACGCAGGCGTTGCCGGTGATCTGGAGGAGGAGTGCGGTATTCATGGGGACCAGGCGACACGCGAAGTTCGAGCCCGCATGCCTGGCGGGACAGGAGGTGACGACAGAATGAGAGGCTTCAGGACCAGAGCAGGTCCTTCAACCAGAGGATGACGGCGGTGGCCACCAGGGCGCAGAGCGCGAGGATCACCGCGGTGAAGTCGCGTCCGACCGCTCGGCGCGGCACGAGCGCTTTGCGCTTCGCCCCCATCTCGGCGAGCTCGCGCTGCACGAGCTCTGGATAGTCCTCGAGTGGCCCTCGAGCCCAGCGAGGGAGCTGAGAGGGAAGACACTTCCGTCCCGGCGTCTCGCTGCCGAGATAGGCCTCGATCGCGCGTTCGAACTGTGGCCCGCGAATGCCGGCCCAGAAGAACGACTGACCCGCCGCGCGCCACGCCGCGCGCCTCAGTTGCAGGTGACCGAGCTGCTCCAGCATCCAGACGTGGCTGCCGAACTGGTTGAGCCAGTTCAGCAACAGGTTCTCGGCCCGCTCCCATTCACGGGCATCGAGCTGCGCTTGCAGACGCGCCCGCAAGCGCGCCTCTTGTTCGGCGGAGATGGAACTCGTCATGTTCGAACGCCGCCGATGCTATCACTGCACAGTAAAGGTGCCAGGCACCTTTACTGTGCAACGACGGCGATGGTGCGCGCCCACCAGGGCCCGCGCGAGCCGCCCGTCACAGCACTCCAATACCAGCTCGAGACATCGGCGAAGCTGCGGCCGTCGGCGTCGACCAGGTTCTCGCGGACGAGCAGGTGCTCCTGGCCGCGGCGCGCTTCGAAGCTCGACCAGAGCTGCCCCTCCGCATCGCGCACCGGTTTCGGCGTGGAGACCTCGTAGCCGCTGGAGGCGAAGCAGAGGTGAGCCGGATGCACGTGGCGCGTCGGGCTCGGGATCCAGCGCAGCACGAGCTCGCGTTCACCGAGGCGGAAGCGGCCCACCTCGCCGCCGAACGCGCGGAAGAAGGCGCCTTCGCGCGCGCCCGCGGGCAGCGGTTCCAAAGGAACGCCCTCGAGCTCCGTCGGCCAGCCGGGGAACTCCGCCGCTCTCGCCGCGACCTCGGCGCGCGCACGCGGCAGACACGGCGCGAGCGCCGCGCCGGCGCACGCGAGTGCGAAGACACAGGCGCTCAGGCGGCGCATGGGGAGCTCCTCCGCTTCGCCGCAGTGAGCCAGGAGACGAACCGCACGATCGCGCCCGCGGTGAGCGCGAACACCGCGAGCCCCAGCGCCTCGTGCGAGCTCAGCAGCCCGTGCTCCGGAGCGCGCTCCGCGAAGAAGAGCGCGGCCGCGCGCAGCGCGTTCCCGCACACGACGAGCGCGAGCGTCCCGAGCGCGCCGAGGGCGAACGCGAGCGAGCCCAGCCGTGCGCGGATCGCGAGCACGCAGAGCAGGAACGCCGCGGCCCACAGCATGCGGATCCCGCTGCACGGCGCATCGACCCACAGGATGCCGTCGCCATGCTGCAAGCCGGTGCCCGCGCGCGAGACGGCGAAGCCGGCGCCGCGCAGCAGCGGCACCGCGAGCGCCGCGGTCGCGAGGCGCAGCGGATAGCCGAGATAGAACTGCAGATGCGGCATCACCGGCAGCGCGAGCATCGCGAGGCCGAAGGTCGGCAGATGCAGCCTGCATCCGAAGCGACGCGGGCTCGCGAGCAAGCACAGCGCGCTGACGGAGCTCATCGCAGCGATCAGCGGCAAGCGCTCGAAGGTCGCGCATGCCGAGAGCGCGAGGGCCAAGCTCGCGGCGAGGACCTGGGGCTCCGCCTCCGGCACCGCGCGGCGCGTGCGCCAGAGCACGAGCAGGAACGCGGCGAACGCCAAGAGCTCGCCCGCTTCGCTCTCTCCCGTCGTCGCGCGCTCGAGCATCCAGAGAACGCTGGACCAACTCGCCGCGAGCCACGCGAGCAGCGCCGTTCGCTCGCTCATCCGCCGAGGCCTCCGCGGCGCCACGCCCAGAGGAGGCAGAGCCCGGCCACGACGAGCAGCAGGATCTCCTCCGGCTCGGGGATGCTGGGAACCGTGGACGGATCGACGGGCTCGAGATCGTTCACGGCGTACTGCTGCTGCGTCTCGAGCACGACCGCGCCGGTGAGCGGCGTCACCAACTGATAGAGCTGCGCGAGTTTCTGCGCCTCGGCTTTGCTTCCTGCATCGGCGAGCTCCTGCACACGTCGATGCGCCCAGAGACGCGCGAGATGATCCGAGACGCGGCGCGCGGAACCAGGCGGCGCCTCCCCATCGGGCAGGATCTCGGGCACGAGCTCGTAGCGGCTCGACTCCGCGCCGAACCCGCGGAACGCGCGTTCCAGGTCTTCGCGCAGCGAGCCCGCGCGCGGCAGGGACTCGAGGCCCGGCTGGCCATCGAGCGCGCGCAGCACGAGATCCACTCCCGGCTCGACCGCGACCTCGAGCAGCCGCGGGAACACCTTGCGGCGATCGTAGTGCTGCTCCAAGTGCTCGAGCGGAGAGACCTCCACGGGCTGCGGCGCATGCACCCAGAGGATCGCTTCGGTCGCCGCGGTGCTGCGGAGCACCTGCAGCAGCGCGGGAACGTGATCGACGCCGCCGGCGACCACGGCGCCGCGCAGCCGCGAGGCGAGGAGCTCGCGCGCACGCGCCAGATCCGCGCCACGTTCTGCTCCTGGCCGCTCGAGCTCGTCGGTGAGCACCCAGCAGAGCAGCGGCAGATCCGCGGGCAGCGCGTCGAGCGCGGCGAGGAGCTCCTCGAGGAACGGCTCCGTCCGCGTCGAAGCCTCGACGAGCAGTACCAGTCCCGTCGGCCGCGCTTCGACGCGGCGGGAGAGTCGCGCGCGGAGGCGCTGCTCGGAGCGCCGGTCCTCGGTCCAGAGATCCTCGACCGCGGCACTCCGCGCGACGTGGAACGCCTGCGGCGCGCGCAAGCTCTCCGCGGGTAGCTCCGCATGGAGCTCCCAGGCGTTCTCCCCGCGCGTGCTCGAGGCACCTTCCGGACCGCTCAGCTCGCCCTCCGAGCTCAGCCACACGAGATGGCGCAGCCGCGACGGCAGCTCGAACGAAGTGGCGAGGATCGAAGGCAGGACGAAGCTCGCGCGCTCGGGCTCGACGACGCGGAGAGGGAAGGTGATCCCGAGGCGCATCTTCATCGATCCACGCGCCGGCACCGGGAAGCAGCGCAGGCGCACGCGATCCGGCCCGCGCGTCGTGACCAACACGGGATCGCGGCGCGTCTGCACCACCGATTCGTACGCCGCGGTCGTCTTCTCCTTGGAGGCGAAGGCAGCTTCGCGCTCCTCGCCGCCGACCCAGAGCGTCAGCCGCGAGACGAAGCCGCCGGCGGGGAGCTGGAGATCGGCCCACGCTTCGAGGTTCTGCACGACGCTCGGGTTCTCGATCTCCAGCATCCACTCGAGGTAGCCGAGCGCGCCGTCGGCTTCGATGACGCCGTCGAGGCGCGAGAGCGCGAGCTCGCCGTCGCGCCGAGACCTCTCGATCCACGGCATGCGCTCTTCGCGCAAGGAGAACCACGGGCGACCGCGATCGAGGAACTCGCTCTCGCCGGCCTCGCGCAACGCGCGCCCCGTCACCAGATAGAAGATCGCGGCGTCGCTCGTACGCGGCACGGCGCGATCGCCGGCCCAATCCTCGGAGCCTCGTCGATCGAAGCCGAACGGAGATGGGGAGCGCCTCACGCCACGGCAGACATCGCGCAGCGCGATCTCATCCGCGTAGCTCCGCAGCCAGTCGATCCCGGCGCGATGCGTCTCAGGATCCGCCGAGCGCGCGCGATCCAGCCACAGCATCGTGAGCTGGACGCGGACTGCGGGCAGCCCCGTGAGCAGGATGCCCGCGATCGCGCCGCCGCAGACCAGCAGTCCTCTCCGCGGTAGTCGGGTGCCGCCCGAGCGCACGAGCCAGCGGTGGTTCTTGAAGGCGCAAGCGAACGCGAAGTGCGGCGCGAGTCCGAGCGACCCGATGCCGCCGAACAGCGAGCCGATCAGCGAGAAGGGCACGAGCGGGAGGAGATAGAGCGCGAAGACGAAGGCGATCCCGCCGACGCCGGCGTTCGCGACGAGCATCGCGCGCCGACACGCCTCGCCGGCCTTCTCCCCCCGCAGGAACACCCACGCGTTCACGACCGGGATCGCCGCGAAGAGCGCCGCGTACCACGGCGTCGGCAGCGGGTCGTAGAACCACTGGCGGCAGAGCTCCGTCAGGAGCTCGAAGGCCAGCGCCACGAGCGGGAAGACGATCCCGAAGAAGAGCAACCAGCCACTCGGAGGCGAGTCGCTGGTCTCCTGAGCAGCATCGGTCATCGCGGATCTCCGGCGGAGAGAGGACGCGGGTCGAACGCGCGCCTAGTTCCTTCCACCGGCCGACCGGCCTCACTGTACAGAAAAGGTGCCAGGCACCTTTACTGTACAGTGAGGTTGACGACGAGCGGGCCTACCTGGCTCGGGGGCACTTCGAAGTCGCAGCGACCGCGGCGGCCTGCGTCGGTCACCGTCTCGAAGCGGTAGCGCCCCGGTGCAAGGCGGCAGCGGAGCTGCATGTTGGAGACATCGCGCGCATCCCACGAGCTGGTGTGACGCCAGACCAGCTCGCCGTCCGCGCGAGAGAGCGTATCGCGAGTGAACACGCCGCTCCCGCTGGGCGGATGATCGATGCGCAAGTGCACTCGAGGAAGATCCTCGAGTCGCAGCTCGATCGCTGGGTTCGAGCCTTCCATGAGGTTCAGCATCTTGTGGGGTCCGACGGCTCCTCCGTCGGCCAGCCAGATCGCGAGGCACG
>JAEUHW010000049.1 GCA_016793245.1 Planctomycetota bacterium | reverse complement strand
TTCGTGCTGCGCCGGAAGGGCCGGCGCTGGTCGATCGAGGAGCCCGCGTTCCGCGGCGTGAACGTGTCGATGTGTCTCCTCGATCCGCGCGACGGCGCGCTCTACGCGGCACTCGATCACGGGCACTTCGGCGTGAAGCTGCAGCGGCGGCGCGGGAAGAAGTGGGAGGAGCTCGCGGCGCCGACTTATCCGCAGCTGCCCGAGGGCGAGGTCGAGAAGGACGCGATGGGGCGCCCCTGGCCGCGGAAGCTGCGCTTGATCTGGAGCCTCGAGATCGATCCCCGCGCGGAAGGTGCGCTCTGGTGCGGCACGATTCCCGGCGGGCTCTTCCACAGCGCGGACGGCGGCGCGAGCTGGCGCATCGTGGACTCGCTCTGGGATCACCCCGAGCGCAAGAAGTGGATGGGCGGCGGCTACGACCACGCCGGCATCCACAGCGTGCTCGTCGATCCGCGCGATCCGGCGGTCGTGATGGTCGGCGTCTCCACCGGAAGTGTTTGGCGCAGCGACGACGGCGGCGGCTCGTGGACGAACATGGGCCAAGGCCTCCGCGCCGAGTACCTGCCGAAGGAGCAGGCCTTCGATCCCTATCCGCAGGACGTGCACCGCGTGGTGTCGTGCGCGAAGCATCCGGCGCGCCTCTGGGCGCAGCATCACAACGGGATCTTCCGCACGCAGAAGGACGGCACGACGTGGAAGGAGGTGAAGGCGAAGGCGCCGAGCCGCTTCGGCTTCGCGGTCGCCGCGCATCCTTCCGATCCCGACACCGCGTGGTTCGCGCCGGCGCAGAAGGACGAGTGTCGCGTGCCGGTGGACGGCAAGGTCGTGGTGCTGCGCACGCAGGACGGCGGGAAGTCCTTCGAGGTCCTGAAGAAGGGGCTCCCGCAGGAGCACGCCTACGACTTGATCTATCGCCACGGCCTCGAGGTCGCCGACGACGGCGAGACCTTGGCGATGGGCTCGACGACGGGCAGCCTCTGGTGGAGCGACGATGCCGGAGACTCGTGGCGCACGATCTCCGAGCACCTGCCGCCGATCTTCGCCGTGCGCTTCGTGAACTGAGGAAGGTGCGCGCGCGTTCGCGCGCGAGCTCATGGCCTGTTGCTCCTCCGCCCGCGCCGCGCGAGCTCTCGTCGCGGCCGCGTTCTCGGCGCTGCTCCTCGGCGCGCTTGCGCTGATCCTCTGGCTCGTCTTCGGCGGAGGCGGCGAGGGCGGGAGCGAGGAGCTCGGGCGCGCGAACGAGATCAAGCACGGGGCCGATTGGCTGGGAGCGCCGGAACGCGCGAGCGCAGCGCCCACGAGCGGGGGACTCGCGCCCGAGGTCTCGATCGCGCGCCGCGAAGAGGAACGCCGGCGCGAGCTGCCTGCCGGCGCGATCCTGATCCGCGTCGTCGACGAGCGCGGAGAACCGGCCGCCGGAATCCCGGTGGGGCTGATCGATATCCGCGCGGCGCCGCTGCCGTTCTTTGCACTCGCGCGTCTCTGGAACCCGAGCGGCGACGGCGGCGAGGACCCCGAGCCGCCGAAGCATGCCTCGCAGCACTATTGGACCTTCGAGCGCGGCGTGGTGCGGCGTGTCGAGATCGAGGAGGCCGTCTCGTTCAGCGAGAGCGAAGTCGAATTACTCGAGACGCATGAGGAAGCAGGCGAGGAAGGCCAAGCCGCTGCGCAAGAGGCCGAGCCTGCGGCACCTTCGGCAGGAGACTTCGACGTCGATCTCTCGGCAGCTCATGCGATTCTCGATCCGACGACTCGGCTGACGCCTGAAGCCGAAGCGTGGATGCCCCCCGCAGAGCGACCGACGCTCTGGTTCGCCGACGCGTTCCACTGGCGCGGCACGACCGACGAGCACGGCGAAGCGGTTGCCCTCTGGGATCGCACGCGCGCCCCGGACATCGAGGTCGCCTTCGCGTTCCCCACGCGAGCGAAGGGGCTGCACCTCCTGAGTGCCTTCGACACGCTGCCAAGCACGACGATCCAGCTCGTGTTGCCGCCGATCGCGAGAGCCGAGCTCGTCGGCGTGCACGATCTCGACGTGCGGCGAGACGCGCGCTGGAAAGCGCGGATCGCCGCGCGAGGGGAGTTCCGCGACGGGGAGCCGGCGTGGGTCGCGTGGGACGACTACGCGATGCTCGGCGCAAACGGTGCGACGCCGCTCTCGCTCGTGTGGGAGCGCGGATTGCCCGTACGTGTGGATGCCTATCTCGACGCGCCCTTTGCGCCGCTGCTTGCGCTGTCGTTGGAGGACACCGGGCCGTCGCGGCGCGAGCTGCGCTCGGCGGAGCACTATGCCGGTGGACGCGTGCAGCTCTT
The DNA here is from genome assembly GCA_016793245.1 of Planctomycetota bacterium. Taxonomy (GTDB): domain Bacteria; phylum Planctomycetota; class UBA1135; order UBA1135; family JADKAF01; genus JADKAF01. The sequence continues at coordinate 12,934 of JAEUHW010000049.1, read as the reverse complement.
CCGCGCCGACGGAGCAGACTTGGCCTTGGCGTCGGTGGAGCTCCAGCTCTGCACGCTCCCCGATTCGGGCGCGAAGCAGCTCGAGTGCTGGACCACGCATCTCGACGTGCACGGGCGTTGCGAATTGGTTCTCGCTGCCAGGACTGTCGCGCTACGCGGTCGCGAGCTGCGCGTGCGCGACCTCGCACCCGGAGCGGCACCACCGTCGGTCGAGATCTCCGGGGTCCTGCATCGCGATCCGCTGCAAGATCGCGTGGAGACGCACTTCCAGCTCGATGAGCTGGATCTCCCCGGTCAGGTGCGCGATCTCTCCGCGCGGCGCTTCGGCGAAGGCCCCGAGCTCCTCGCGGGTCGGCTGCAGTGGAGCGATGGTTCACCGATCGTCCATGCGCGCGTGTACCTGCCCCGCGGTCTCGCCTCGGACATGGAGGAGGGAACGCGTGAAGCGCTGCGCACCGACCAGAGCGGTGCCTTTCGCCGTCTCGGCATTCCGCGCACGTCGAGCATCGAGGTCGAAGTGCTCACCGGGTCCTTCGGCCCGCGTCCGCGCTTCACCGTCGAGGCCGGCCAACGCGATCTCCTGCTGCAGGTGCCGCGCCGCGGCGTCCTCGCGGGCCGCGTCGTCTTCGAGCGCCCGCAAGCACTGGAGGTCTTCGCGCTCGGCAGCGACGGCCACGCGCAGACCGCGGAGCCGAATGCGCAGGGCGAGTTCGCGGTGCGCGGCCTCGCCGTGGGCCCGATCGCGCTGAGCATCCGCGCGGGCGGCGTCGAGCTCTGGAAGACCTCCGATCTCGCGCTGAGCGCGGCGCAGCTCGAGCGCCCGGGCGCGCTTCAGGAGATCGATCTCCGCGAGCATGCGCATCTCACCACGCTGGTGCTCCGCGATCCGCGCGGCGCGATCCTCCCGCGAGCCACCGTGGCGGTGAAGGATCCCGCGGGCGGTAGCGAAGGCTATCGCTTCGCCGGTGCCACGAGCCGCACGGGTGAGCTACGCCTCGTCGTGCCGCGAGCGGTCGCGGCGCTCGTCGTCGCGGTGCCGGGGTATCGGGATCAGGAAGTGAGGCCGTTGGCGGGGCGGGTCGAGGTGGGGTTGTTGGAGGCTCGCTGAACCCGCGGAGTGCTTCCCGGTTCCGGCTGCGTGGGACGAGGGCCGGAGAAGGAGCTTGCGCGGCTTGCCTCAGCGTGCGACGGTCAGAGTTCCGTACCCACTCGCCCAGGCCCATGCCCTCGACGGATTTCCTCGCTGCCGCCGTTCGCTGGAGGAAGGACACACAGGCACTTTCTGCCTCCGGAAGTGCGGAGTCCCTCGATCACATGGCGGGCCTGGCTGCGGAATGTGCCTGCAAGGTGCTCCTGCACTGGCTGGGGGCGCCATTGGCTCCTTCCGGCGGCCTAGATTCGAAGAGGCTCTGGGTGCACCTCCCGCAGGTGCTGGACGAACTCCTTTCTCTCGCCTCTGGCAGGAGTTCGGTCAAGATCATCGCGCAGCTCCCCTATCCCAACCCCTTCAACGACTGGTCGATCGACGATCGCTACGTCGAGGATGGTGCGATCGGCGGAACGTCGCTGAACGCACATCGCGATGGGCTCGAGGCGGTCTTTGCAGCCCTGCAGGCGGCTGCTCTCGACGGAGAACTCTGATGGCGATCGTGCGCTTCGATGATGCCGAGGGAGAAGTGCGGCAGTTCTTGCAGCGTTTCTCGAGCACGCCTGGCCTGCGAGAGCTCGTCGCGATTCGAGATCTGATAGGAGTGTTTCGCTTCGCCATCGACGGCGACGACTTCTCGGTGACTGCTCTGCATGGCCATCTTGCGCCTCTGGAGCCATTGCTCGGCGCCTGGCTGGCGCCGTCTTCGGCGAAGAGTCAGAAGCACTACGGTCGCGTGCTCAAGCACTCAGAGCTTGTCGTTCCTCAGCTCGTCTTCGCTTCCAAAGACCGGATCGAAGTCGCGCCGCGCTGCTACCTGCTCGATCGGCGCGTGGTTGCTTCGGACTGGCGCCGTGGGCTCTTGCCGAATCGTGCTCCCACGCCGCCGCGAGCGACCTTCTTCGCGCTGAAGGGCGGCGCGGGACGATCGACGGTGCTGCTCTACTGGGCGCGCCATCTTGCGCGCACCAAAGGCAAGAAGGTCCTCGTCGTCGATCTCGACCTCGAGTCCCCTGGCGTAAGCGCCGCGCTCTTGCCAGCGGGCGTCAAGCCTCGCTTCGGTGTGGTCGATTGGTACGTGGAAGACGGAGTTCGACAAGCGGACTCTGCGCTCCTCTCGGAGATGACGGGACAGAGTCCTCTGGGATCGGGATCTAAGGGCGGGAGCCTCGTTGTCGCTCCTGTCGCGGGGCACGCGAACAAGGACTACCTCGCCAAGCTCGCTCGGGTCTATGCTTCGCCTCCCGGTGCGGGAGACAGCGGTGCGTTTGGCGATCGGACGGCGAGGCTGATCGATGCGCTCGAGGACTTGGTGAAACCCGACGTGACCCTCATCGACAGCCGAGCGGGCCTGCATGACGTCGGCGCGATCTCGGTAGTGAGACTAGGTGCGGTCTCTTTTCTGTTTGCGACCGAGACCGAAGAGAACTGGCTCGGATACCAGTACATGTTCGAGGCGTGGGGAAGACAGCCGAGCGTGCTCGAGCAGTTCCGCGACACTCTGCAGGTTGTCGCTTCTCTGGTGCCCGAGACCGGTGCGCAACTGTACTTGGAGCGTCTCGGCGATAGGGCACACGCTCTCTTCAGCGGCTACATCTACGAGAGCTCTTCACCGGGTCAGCCGGGCTTCAACTTCGGCCGCAGTGACTCCGAAGGGCCGCACTTCCCGATTCCCGTGCGCTGGAATCGGAGCTTCTTCGCTCATGACCCGACGAATACGACCTTCGACTCGGTCCAGGAGAACCTGGTCGAGGCCAGCTTCGGTGAGTTCTTCGCGCGTGCTGACGAGCTGGTGCTGTCGTGAGCGCGGTCGATGCCTTAGAGCTACGACGTCTGATCCGTGCAGCGTTGCCTACGGATCCGGTGCAGTACGACACGCCGGAGAAGTCGCTCGTCTACGTGCCAAGGCGGCATGCCGAAGTCCTCGAAGTGAATCGCATGCTCGTCGTCGGTGAGCGTGGGACCGGCAAGAGCTTCTGGGCGCGTTCGTTCGTCGATCCCGCGATCCTCGCCCTGGCTCGCGAGGTTACCCATAGTGCTGGCCTTCCGGAGGGTATGCTCGTCAAGCGTGGATGGGATTCGCAGCTCGATGCCGGTGACGGCCCTCCGGATCGCCAGGAGATCGAGGGGCTGCTGAACGGAGGAGCCTCCGCGTACCAGATATGGACGGCGATCTATCTGTCGGCGATGGATGTGGGTGAGATTCGCTCTCGGTCCACTTGGCGCGAACGCGTTGCGCTCTTGAGGGATGATGTCACCGCCTGGGGCCGGCTTTGGCGCGCGGCGAGTGAGCGGCAAGAGGCGCGAGCCAAGCACGCGCTCGTCATCTTCGACGAGCTGGATCGCGTCTCGTTCGAACCTCGCAAGCGATTGGAGCTGCTTCGCGGCCTGCTCCAGCTTCTGCTCGATCTCCGCAATACGCGCTTCCTTCGCGCCAAGGTCTTCGTGCGTCCGGACATGATCGAGGCGCGTGAGATTCGTGCCTTTCCGGATGCATCGAAGGTCGTGAGTGGTGGAGCTGAGCTGCGCTGGGATGCCATCGATCTCTACGCGCTCCTCTGGCACCGCCTCGCCAATCACGAGGAAGCAGGGTCGCGATTGCGGGCGTTCGCTAGCGCAGTGGTGAGCGCAGAGTTCGAGTCTCGAGGCGGCGTGTTCCACCTTCCTGAAGCGCTGCGTTCGGAGCCCGAAACGCAGCGACGTCTGCTCCACGCGTTGACCGGGCCTGCGATGGGGCCGAATCGGAAGCGCGGTATCCCCTACGTCTGGTTGCCGAACCACCTCGAGGACGCGAGTGGTACGCTGACGGTACGCTCCTTCCTCATCGCCCTCGCCGAGGCGGCGCAGGACGATGGCCACCTCGATCACGAGTTTCCCCTGCATTGGGACGCGCTGAAGGAGGGTGTTCGGAGGGCTTCGGAGCGCCGCCGCAGCGAACTCGAGGAAGATCTGCCTTGGGCGGACGCCGCGATGTCGGCTCTGGAGGGCCTAGGGATCCCCTGCGAATACGAGAAGATCCGAGATCGCTGGTCAGAGCGAGGAACGCTCGCGGCAGTGCATGCCTCGGAGCGTCCCCCGGCGTTGCGAAGCGACGATGAACTCGGCAGCCTCCGCGACGCTCTGAAAGCGGCCGGGGTGTTCGATGAGCGCACGGATCGTCGCTGGAACGTGCCCGATGTGTATCGCGTCGCTTATCGGCTGCCGTTGCGCGGCGGAGTTTCTCCCCGTCGGAGCTAGACCGGCCTCACCGAAGATCATGTCTATCGCGGTGGGGGCGAGGTCACGCGTAGAAAACCGCGCAGGCAGCGCTAGGATGCTGCACCGAGTCGGTGCTCGTTCTTCCCCGACTCTGCACTTTGGCGCTTCTCTCGCGATCGCGCTGTGCTCACGATTCCAATGAGAGTCTCCGTGTTGCAAAAGCTAAAGTAGCCCGCCTTGGTCTGTGCTGCCGCAGGCGCCTATCTCGTCTGGCAAGGATGGAACGACCGCGAGCTCTACACGCGCCTCGATGCCGCCGGTCGCGTCGTCGAGGGCACGATCGACTCGGGTGAATCGAAGTCGGGGCGTCGTTCGAGCAAGTCCTACAGCTTCGAAGTTTCTTACACGACCGAAGCCGGCCAGCTCCAGAACCGGAGCTTCGAAGTGACCAAGGGCTTCTTCGAACGCTGCGTGAGCGGCGATCAGATCGTCCATGACCAGGTCCAGGTGAAGTACGACCCAGAAGATCCGCAGCGCGCGATCCTCGTCGGCGGGTCGAAGGACCAGCGCGGCATGCTGCCGGTCGGCGGCGCGATGGCGGGTGCGGGGATCTTGCTCGCGGGCTTCCTCTTCACGCGGCGCCGCGCCCATGCCTCGGGCGAGCAAGCTCCCTCCTGATCACGCTCGCTCGTGGACGCTCGCGACCTTCACTCGAGCGCTTCCGCGAGGAACTCGAGAGCCGTTCTCCAAGAGCGCCGCGCCGCGCGTGCGTCGTAGAGGATGCCCTTCTCGGGGAACTGCGCGCCTTCGAAGCTGAAGGCGTGCTGCGTGCGCCCGTACGCGACGAGCTCCCAGGTCGCTCCCGCGGCGCTGAGCTCGCGCGCGAGCTCTAGCACGTCCTCCGGTGGTGCGAGCGGATCGTCGTAGCCGTGCAGCACGAGCACTTCCGCTGCCATGGGCTTCCGCGGCAGCGCGGACGGCGGCTTCAGGAGGCCGTGGAAGCTCGCGACGGCTCGCACGCCTGGAAGTGCCAAGCGCGCCAAGTCGAGTGCGCACAGGCCGCCGAAGCAGTAGCCGATCGCACCGATGCGCTCGGGATCGACGCCGGGCAGCCGCCGCGTCGCATCGATCGCGGCGGTGATCCGGCGCGCGAGCAGAGCGCGATCCTCGACGAGCGGGCCCATGAGATGGGTGTTGTCGCCGAGCAGCTCGCCGCGCACGCCCTTGCCGTAGAGGTCGACGGCGATGCCGACGAAGCCCGCGCGCGCGAGTTCCTCCGCCTTCGCGCGCTCGACCGCGCTCTGGCCGGACCAAGCGTGGAAGACCAGGACGGCAGCTCGTGCGGAGCTTCCGGCGAGATGAGCCGCGTAGCCTTCGAAGATCTGCTCGCCGTCGCGGTACTCGAAGAGTTGTGTGCGCATTGCGTCGAAGCTTCCCCGTCGCAGGAGCTGCTGGCAACCGCGAGCTTCAGTGCTTCGCCTTCCGCAGCGCCTCGGCGATCTCCTCACGCGGCCAGCTCAGCGTCTGCCGCTGCAGTCCCGGCTGGTCGCGGACGACCACGGGGCGGAGCGAGTGGTAATCCTGCCAGAGGATATCGCTCCTCTCGCCGCGATGGCTCGCGAGCTTCCAGCACACGTAGCAGGTGCCTGGGAACGAGAGCGCGAAGCGCGCTCGCCCTTCGTGCACCGTGGCCGTGTGACGCAACATGCCCCCTCCGAGAGCGGCCCACCACAACGTAAGCGCGTCTTCCTGCCGGAGCTCGAGGGTGAGCTGCACGTGAGGGGGCAACAGCGGCGGCGGATCCTCGAGCAGGAGCTCGAGCGAGTGCGGTGGCTCGGCGGAGAGCTTGATCGTCTGCTGGAGCTTCTGCGGGTCGAGGGGTACCAACGCATGACCGCCCTTCCCGAGCCAGAGCTCGAGCACGCCCTGCGGACTCAGCCAGCGCGCGCGGCCCTGCGCATCGCACGTCGCTCCGGTGGAGCGAATCTCGCCGTTCTTCAAGCGCAGCGCCACGGCGATCCCTTGGTTCGCGAGCGGGCGATTGGCGGCGTCGAGCACGGTGACCTCGCGGGTCACCAGCTCACCGCGGAGATCGATCTCCCGCAGGCGCGGATCCTCGCACGGCGTTCCGTTCGATGGCAGCTTCAGGCGTTCGATGGTCCGCAGTACGTGGATTCCCGCTCGACCGAAGGGATGCACTGCCTGGTATTCGTGCCCTGAAGCTCCGCGCGGTGCGACGAGCACCATCTCCACGCCGAGGTGCAGCGTGTAGCTCTCGCCCGCGCGCAGACGATCGAATTCGAAGGGACTGGGCGGTGCGTAGATCGAATACACGTGCTCCTTCTGAAGGAAGGCGCCTCGAGCATCTTCGAGGACTAGAGCCAGGCCGAAGCCTCCAACGAAGTCATCCCAGAGCACGCGACCGCCGAGTTTTCCCAACGCAGGCAGGACCAATTGCAGGTCCAGACTGCGCGGCGAGCGCGGCTCGACACCCTCGAGCTCGAGGAGCACGTTACTCGGACTGCTCGCCGATTCGTGAGAGTGCACCACGCGGAGACTCACGCGATCGATCTCCTCGGGGACGCGGATCTCGAAGCGGCCTTCCGCATCCGTCGTCGAGCTCATCAGGTGCCAGCCCGAGTACTGCTCCTTCGACTCCAAGGGCTGCTTCGCCAGCACGACGGCGCGATCCGGAATGGTCCGTCCTGCGCTGTCGATGACCACGCCGCGCACGCCAACCGGGATCTCCTGCGCGCGGACCTCGCCCAGATCGCCACCGCGCGCGAAGCGCTCGGGCGCGAGCTCCAAGCGCGCTCGCCAACGCGGATTCACGATGGGGGCCCAGATCTCGAGACCTGCGGCCTTCTCCGGGATCGGCGTCGCAGCCAGCTTCAAGTCGATGTCGCAGCCGAGGAGGATCGCGAGCTCCCCTCGGGAACCCGTGCGAACGTCGGGATACGGGTCCCGGACACACGCCCCGTCGAAGCGATAGGCATACGCCGTGTCCGGGATCGGCGCACCGCTCGGATCGCAGAGACGGAGATCCAGGTGCGACAACGGTGGCGCAGCGCGCAGAGGGCAAGAGACGATCTCCCCTTGCGCCCGCGGGCCGTCGCAGACGCGCTCGACCTCGGGGCGGGACTTGTCTTCTTGATGGATCTCGATGCGAACGCGCTGGCCGATCGCCACGTGGGGCGTAAGCACGCGCCCGTTCTCGGCCCAGAGGTCGAAGCCGCGCTCATAAGAGTCGAGCTCGATGCTTCCGCGCTCGCGTTCCGTCGGCATGTCGCGGCGCGCTGAGGGGTCGATGCCCTCCCCGACCCTCAAGCAGAAGTGGACCCCGCTCTCGAGCGGACGGCCTGCCTCGTCGCAGAGGATGAGGTCCATCTTCCCGCTGGGCGCGAGCCGCAGCTCGACGGGCTCGCGGCGCCGAGGGTCCCAGGTGCGGCGCGTCTCGCCGCCGATCGGCAGCGGCACCACGAGCTCGAAGGTCGCGCCGCGCGCGAGGAGCTCGCGCTCTTGCTCGTCGAGGACCTTTCGGCCTTCGCCGTTCGCGGTCGTGCTCCCCGTCCAGCTCTCGACGAGTTCGGCGTCGGGAGTCCTTATCCAGAGATGGCAGCTCGCGGATGGCACGGGCGTTCCGTCCGCTTCGCGTACCACGTAATCGATCCGCGGGGCCTCGGAAGGAACCTGAGCGTCGACCATGGTCGACGCGAGCCCGAGGAACGCGATCCGCGGAGCCCAGCGCGTGAAGGAGAGCATCTTCGCGACTCACCTCGCGGCGCCCTTGCGCCGCTCTCGGTCTGGTTCTGTCGGGCGCGCAGTTTGAGCGCTTCGCGCTGTTCTGTCAGCAGCCCGCCGCGCCCTCTCTTCTGAGGAGTCGACGATGTCTCTGTGTCGCCTGCGCCCCATAGGCAATCCGTGGCGTTGCGACTAAGTTGGGACCTGACTCCTTCGCGCTCTTTCCCAGAGCTCTCGAGGTCCATGCGCTACCCCGAAGTCCTCGACCCGCAGCGGGTCGGAAGCTACCCCGCCTTGGCCAAGGCCGGCGGAGGCTACGTCTGGGATGAGGTGCTCGAGTATCGCGTCTGGTGCCACCCCGAGCGCGGCGCGCCGGACCTCGCGAGCGGCGACGACTATTACTATGCGTTTGCGAGCTACGCGGAGGCGGAGGCCTTCGCCGCCGAGAACCCGGGCTCCGAGGAGCCACTGGCCCTGATCCTGCAGCGCGAGTTCCTCGAGGAGCCGCAGCCGGGCACCTACGTGCACCGGCGTGAGGAGCGCATCACGGAATGGCCGGTCGCGTTCCTGAAGCGCCCGCGGCGCACCGAGCGCACCATCTCCGACTTCCTCGCTCCCGATGCGCCCGCGAATCGCCTGGCGATCCTGCGCGGCGAGGCGTGAGCACCGAATCGAAGAAAGTCAGGGAATCGCGCGCCGCTCGGCGGCCGAGCCGGCATGTCGCATCGGATTCCCGGACGCGCCGCGCTCTGGCCGGCGCTCGGCCTCCTCTGCGCCGTGGGCGGCGCCCTCGGCGTCGCTCTCGTGCTCGCCTTCGGCGTGCGCGAGCAGGCTCCGTCCGCGGAACGCGGAGCGACGCTTGCGCCCGAGCACGCGAGCGCGGCCTCGCCGGAGCCGAGCGGCGGTGACGCGAGCGGCGCGCCGACCGCGGTCGCGCGCCACGAGAGCTCGAACGAGAGCGACGTGATCGTGCGCGTCGTCGATGCCGCGGGCGCTCCGCTCGCGGGGCTGCCCGTCGTGCTCGTCGAACCAGTGGAAGCAGGTGCACCTTGGTTCGGTGCTCCGGATGGCCTGCAGCCGCCGCGCCCAGGCGGGACTTCGAGCGACAGCCTCGCGTTCGACATGGACACGGGTCTCGGTGCGCCGCTGAAGCTCAAGTCTCCATCCACGCGTGCATCCGAGCGCACTCCGGCCGAGCTGCAGCGCCACGTGAACGAGGTCCTGAGCGCGCGACTCTCGCACTGGCCGCTCGAAGGCGAGCCCGCGACGCTGGAGTTCTCTCGCGAGCTGCTGGCGCAAGCGACGACCGATGCGCAAGGGGAAGCGCGTCTCGCGTGGGATCGCCGCGCGCGGCCGCTCGTGCAGGTGATCTACGCGTTCCCTACGCGTTCCCGCGGGGCCGCGGATCTCGACGCACGCACGGCCGCGTCGCCCGCACGGCTCGAGCTGCGCGCTCCCGAGCTCGCGCGTGTGCACCTTCGCGCCACGCAGGATCTCGAGGCCTCGAGCGGCGCGCGCTGGCGCGCGCGCATCGCGACGCGACTCGGAGGGACCGGACCAGGACAGCGCAACTGGGCGGCCTGGCATGCGCCGCGCTCGCTCGACGAAGGGGCGGTGGTGGAGCTCGTCTGGGAGCGCGGCCTCGACGCGCGCCTCGAAGCGGCGGTCGATGCGCCGCTCGCCTCCTTGCTGCTCTTCCCGCTCGCGAACGATGCGGCGCCGACCTCGCTCGCGCTGCGCGCGAGCGAGCACTACTCCTTGCTGCGCGGCACGGTGCACGATGCCGCGGGTTCACCGCTCGGCGGCGCGGCGATCGAGCTCCGTCGCGCAGCGGCTCGTTCGCAGTCGCCGCGCTTTCCGGTCGATCGCACGCAGCTCGTGCTCGACGACCAGGGCCGCTTCACCGTGTGGGCTCCCAGCGCGCCGCGGCAGCGCGATGCGATCGAGCTCGCGATCTTCGCCGTCGACGCGAAGGATTCCCGTAGTCGCATGGAGCAGAGGGAAGTGAAGATCGCGCGCCGTCCCAGCTCGACTTCGGTTCTAACCGCGTGGCGTGACGCGGAGCTCGATGCGAGCGAGACCTACGTGGAGCTCACAGCTCCCGATCCCGCGGGCTTCGTGCGCGAGCTCGGAGTGCTGCGACTCGGCGACGGGCCCTGTGTCGTCGCCGGTCGTGTGCTGTGGGAGAGCGGCGAGCCCATTGCGCAAGTCAAGATCTACCTCCCGCGTCGCGCGAGCTCGAGCCTGATGAGCGAGATGGAGCGCCTCGTCGTCGACGAGCAAGGGCGCTTCCGCCGCCTCGGCGTTCCCGGTCGGGAGACGATAGAGCTGATCGTGAATGCGCCCGAGCTGCCGCGCACGCAGAGCTTCTCCGTAGAGGCCGGGCGCCGCGACCTCGAGCTGCGTTTGCCGCATCGCGGCGCGCTCGCCGGTCGCTTGCTCCTCGACGCGTGGGCGCCGATCGAGATCGTCGTGCGCGCGGCGAACGGCGAGGAGCTCGAAGCCAAGAGCTCGGCGAACGGCGCGTTCGAAGTGCACGGCGTGCCGTTCGGAATCTGCGCGGTCGAGCTCCGCTCGGGCGGCGTGGTCCTGCGGCGTGTGGACGGGGTCGAGCTCGCGCAGCGCGGCATGGCCCACCCGGAGGCGCTGCGCGAGATCGATCTCCGACCACACACGACGATCGTCAAGCTGGAACTGCGCAACGCGCAGCGCCGAGCGCTGAAGAACCGGCCCTTCGAGCTCGTGGCGAGCGCCAGCGCGTTCCATCTCCGGGGCTCCTCGCTCGACGATGGCTCCTGCGCCGTGGTCCTGCCGCGCGGAATCGAGCGCGCGGAGCTCCGCGTCGAGGGCTTCCGCGCGCAGGAGCTGCCGCTCGATCGGGAGCGGATCGCCGTCGAGCTGATCGTCGCGCGCTGAGGCGCGGAGCGCTCCTCGAGCGGCGGCGCGGTTGACGCCATCGCCGCGTGCCCGTGGAATGTCGCGCTCTTCCGCGGGGGCCAGCCGACCGATCGACCCGCGCCCACGAGTTCGAGGCGATGTCGCTCCGTCTGCACGATGTCCGCTACCGCGCCGGCGGCCAGGAGATCCTGAAAGGGGTCTCGCTCCACGCCCGCCGCGGCGAGGTCTATGGTTTCCTCGGTCACAACGGGGCCGGCAAGACCACGGCAATGCGCCTCGTGCTCGGCTTGCTGCGGCCGGCTTCGGGCGCGATCGAAGTCGACGGATTCGACGCCGCGCGCCATCCGCGCGAGGCGCGCGCGCGCCTCGGCGGGCTGATCGAGGCGCCGGGTTTCTACCGCGAGTGGAGCGGCGTCGCGAACCTGCGCGCGTTCGCGCGACTGCGCGGCCTGGGCTTCCGAGATGCGCGCGAGGAAGCGGAGCGCTGTTTCGAGCGCGTAGGCCTCGCCTACGCCGGTCGGAAGCGCTTCGGCGTCTACAGCCAGGGCATGCGCCAGCGCCTCGGCATCGCGCAGGCCCTGCTCGGCGCGCCGCCGTATCTCTTGCTCGACGAGCCGACGAACGGGCTCGATCCCGAGGCGATCCACGAGCTGAAGTTGCTGCTGCGGAGCCTCGCGGTCGACGACGGCTGCGCGGTCGTGCTCTCTTCGCACCAGCTCGCCGAGGTGCAAGGGCTCTGCCATCGCGTGGGGATCCTGCGCCAGGGCGAGATGCTCGTGGAGGACGAGGTCGCCACACTCGCGAGCGCGGTCGATGCTCGCTGGACGCTGCGCGCCGAGGACGAAGCCGCGGCGCTCGCGGCCCTGCGCGCGCAGCATCTGCCCGCGGAGGTCGATCGCGAGCTCGGGCTGCTGCTTACCCTTGGCGATCGACGCTCGAGCGCCGTGTTGCGTTCGCTCGTCGAAGCGGGCGTCGCGGTGCAGAGCTTCGCCCCGCGCCCGATCACGCTGGAGAGCGTCTATCTTCGCGCGACGCACGGCGAGCTGCGGCGCGTGCCGAGCTCGGCGTCGATGCTCGAGCTGCGGGAGCCCAGCGAACGTCGCGCCGACGCCTTCGGCACGTTGCGCGTCCTCCGCCACGAGCTCTCGCGCTCGGCGAGCCCGCGCCATCTGCTCTTCGTCGCCGCGCTGCCGTGCGCCATCGCGGTGCTGAGCGTCTGGCAGCGCGCGCGCGCCAGCGCGCGAGACGCCGCCGAAGTCGCGCAGGGCTCGCTCGCCTCGGCGACGCAGGCGACGGCGTTCGAAGCGTTCGGGCTCGCGCTCACCGCGGCGCTGCCGTGGCTCGCGCTCGTGCTCGCGCTGCAAGCGAGCCAGGTGCTCGCGGGCGAAGCTTCGCGCGGCACGCTGCGGACGCTCGCGCAGCAGCCGCTCGCGCGCCTCGAGCTCGCGCTCGGCAAGCTGCTCGGCGTCCTCTTCGCGCTCGTCGCCAGCACGGCCGCGGTGATGGGCTGCGCGATGGCGGCCGCGGCGCACTGGTTCGACTTCGGCGACTTGGTCGAGGTCCTTCCGAACGGCCAGAACTACGCGCTGCGCACTGCCGAGGAGGTCTGGCCGGAGTGGCGGCGCCTCGCGCTGCTCCCTCTCTTGCCGCTGCTCGTCCACTCGCTCGCCGGCTTCGGCGCTTCGGTGCTCTTCCGCGGCGCCGTCGCGGCGCTCGTGGCCTCGCTCGGCGCCTGGCTCGTCTTCGACCTGGGCTGGGGATTCGCGCGCGACGCCGGGGTCGAGGCCTGGTGGCCGACGACCTACGGGCCGCGGCTCTCGGGCGATGTCTCGGAGCTGCGGCGCTACCTCGACTTCGCGCAAGGCGCCAGTACGCTCGCCTTCCATTACGCCGCGACCGCTCTGCAAGCGCCGCTCGCCTGGGCCGGCGCGCTGGTGGCCCTAGCCCTCG
>JAEUHW010000037.1 GCA_016793245.1 Planctomycetota bacterium | reverse complement strand
ACTGCTCGCGACGAAGTCGATCGAGCCCGCGTGCGGGAAGCCCTCGTCGCCCTCGAGCTGCAGCTCGACGGGATGCTGGATCGCGCGCTTCTCCGCCGCGGCGTCACCAGCCGCGGCGCGTCGCCGCAGGAACTCGACCACATCGCGCTCCGGCAGCTCGAAGTAGGCGTAGATCGGCTGCACGCGATAGATCGTCGTGAGCAGCGTCGAGGTACCGCTCCCCACCAGGTTCCCGACGCTCACCAGCGAGCGGTCGATGCGCCCCGCGATCGGCGAGCGGATCTCCGTGTAGCCGAGATCGAGCTCGGCGGCGCGGACCTCCGCTTCGGATGACGCGACGGAGGCGAAGGCCTTGTCGCGATCGGCGAGCCGCAGCGAGGCCTCCGAGAGGCTCACCGCGCTCGACGCCACAGCGCGCTGCGCGCGCTCGAACTCCGCTTCGGCCCGCACGCGCTCCGCCTTGGCCACCTCGAGCGACGCCTTGGCGCGCTCGACCGCCGAGACGAACGGACCGCGCTCCAAGCGATAGAGCACCGCGTCCTTCTCGACGAAACTGCCATCGACGAAGAGCTGCTCCTCGAGGAAGCCCGCGACGCGCGCGCGCACCTCGACGATCTCGGAGGCCTCGGTGCGCGCGACCAGGATCTCCTCCGGCGCGATCGCGGCGCGCTGTGGTCGCGCCACGCGCACGAGCGGCGGGGGCGGCAGCGGTGGCGTCGGGGGCGGGGCGCAGCCGGCGACGAAGCAGCCGAGAGAGGCGATCACGAGCGCGGGCGAGACCGCGCGGTTCTTCGAAGGCATGGCGAGGAGGAGCGCGAGTGCGGATGACGGAAGCCGATCGGAACGGGAGGCTATCACGAGCCTGGCCCCTCCCGAGAGCGGTGTTCGCTGGTCACACGTCGAGCAGAGGCGCCCCGCCCGACAACGGTCGGATCTTCGGAGCCCTTCGGCCGCGCGACGCAAACACGCACGAGGTCGCGGAGCCCTCGCCCGCGCCGCAGCTCGGTAGCTGCCCCGTGCACCAAAGCTCCGCTCCTACCATCGAAGGACCCGAGCGCGCGCGCGTTGGCGCGGGCGGGGCGACAAAGCCGGGAGCTCGCGAAAGCCCTATCGCACCGAGAAATCGCGCCCGACCGCGTCACACTTCGCGAGGCGCCATCTTCCTAAGGCAGCCCATTCGCGCCCGTCGCGCGAGGGCAATCACCACGCCTCTGGAGGCACTCATGTCCGTTCGATTCCCTGTCTACACCCTGCTGCTGACGCTGAGCGCCGGCCAGCTCCCCGCGCAGTCGCCAACGATCCTGAGCGACCTCTTGGCCCAGGAACGAAACGCGCGTACATCACCGGCGCCGTATTTCGGCGTCGGGATCTTCCGCTCTCCGATCCACACCCAAGAAGTCGACCAAGGCCTCGGCGCGTACGGGATCTGGGCGTCCGGCGACACCTACAAAGCCTCGTTCCACGATGGCTTCGTCTTCTATCCGCTGCTCGGCGAGAGCTACCCCGAGAACCTGCCGCTGCGCTGGACCACGACTCGCATCAGCGTCGCGGGCGAATCGATCGCCGATCTCGCTTCCGGTGTGCACGCGCACGGCGACTGGCGCTACGAGTATCGCTTCGGCGGAGTCACGGAGGCCTACGACGTGCTGGCCGACGCTGTCGAACAGACCTTCGTGATCGAGAAGCGTCCACCGAAGATCGGCGACCTCGTCGTGGAGGGCCGCGTCGCCACGGAGCTGCGTGCGAGCGCAGCCGAGGCCGCACATCAAGCGTTGGTCTTCACCGATGCCGCAGGCAACCCGATCGTGCGCTACAGCGAAGCCTTCGCCTTCGATGCCGCAGGCCGGCGTACCGAGGTCGCGACCGGATTCGACGGTGAGACCGTGCGTCTCGTGCTCTCGGGCTCCTGGCTAGAGCACGCGGTCTTTCCGGTCACGGTCGATCCGCTGACGAACGCCTACCTGCTCTCCAGCTACCCCGGCCGAGGCGCTGAGAATCCGAGCGTCCATCGCGAGGACGAATCACCCCTGCTGAACACGATGGTGACGTATTCGCGCGCCTTCTCCGCGGGCGACTACGACGTCTACGCGAGCTTGGGCGCCGCGGATCTGCAATCGAGCACGCTCGTCTTCGCAGACGCGACTTCGAACTGGAGCTCGCTGCTTCCGGACGTCGCCTACGTCGGCGGAGCGGATCGCTGGATCGTCGGCTTCTGGCGCCACACCAGCACGGATGACCGGATGCGCGTCTACTTCCACGATCGCGAGGATCTCGTGCTGAACAGCGGCCATGTCGCGACCGAATGGAATCCCGCCGGCGAGCACGCGACGTTCCCTTCCATCGGCGGTACCTCGCACCCGACGGAAGGCGTGATTGGCATTCTGGCGTATCGTGCGGACCCGTTCTTCGGCAACAGCAACAACTCGCGGGTCCGCGCGACCATGCTGAACGCCGTATCCCGCACGTTCGCCGGTGTCGTCACACTGAACGGCGATGATGCGGAGAGTCCCGACGTGACTTGCCAGCTCGGCTGGGGCGACGATAGCTGGGTCGTGGTCTACCAGTACCGCCACAGCGCGACCGATGACTACGACGTCTTCGCTCAACGCGTGCGACCGGATCTCATCACTTCGCGGCCGATGCAGCTAGGACCGGACCATCTCGGCGACAAGGTGCGGCCAGTCGTGCAAGGCTGGGACGGGCGCTTCCTCTGCGCGATGCTCCAGGACGTCACGGCCGAGATCAACGGCCAGCACTTCGGGCGCAACGTGCTCGTGCAGCGCTTCGATTGGCCGGCCGGACAGAGCAACGCAATGTTGCAGCCCTACCGCACCGTGTCCCGGAGCACGAGCCAGGATCTCACGAAGCTGAACCTCGCCTACGACGGGGTCACGCTCTCGCACTGGTGCCTCGTGCACGACAGCGATGTATTCACGAGTGCGAAGACCCAGGTGCGGCGCCTCGGCTGGACGGGTGGAGTGACGGAGTCCACCGACCTCGGTGCGGTGAGCTATCAAGCGGCGGTCTCTTGGAACGGCGTTCAGCGCGAGTTCCAGATCGTGAATTGCAGCAATGAGTCGCTAGCGCCGCTCTGGGGCCGACTCCTGCAGCACTCCAACGCCTCCTGGCACATCGCCTATGGTGCGAGCTGCGGTCCCGGCGTCATCTCTTCCGACACGGTGCCGTATCCGGGCAGCCAGTTCTACCGGGTCACCCTGCAGAACGCCCCACCGAACCAGCCCGGTCTGCTGCTTCTCTCGACCGGCGCCGGCAGCCTCGACCTCGCTCCGTTCGGCGCAGCCAACTGCTTCGTGAACCTCGCGCAGTTCGACGTCGTGCTGCCGACGGATACCGGCCCGACCGGCTCGGTGACGCACGGCTTCTCGCTGCCGGACGTCCCGCTCTTCCGCGGCGATCTCTACTGGCAGTTCGTGTACACCTGGCCGGCGGCGCCGACGACCTTGCGGATCGGGGTCACCCGCGGGCTGCGCGCATCGGTGCGCTGAGGCCGCGCCTCCGAAGTGTAGGAAAGTCGTTCAAGCCGGAAAGCTTCGCCTTCCGAGAAGGAGCGTGAGGAGAACCGTGGGGCACACCGCCTCGACCCGCTGGGATGGGTCTGGTTTGGCCTCGCGCTGGGATGGAGGTGGCGAATGCAGGGTGCCGTGAAACGCACCTGGGCCTGCGTTCTGTACGCAGCCGCGCTGGGCGTCTCGCTCGGCACGGGGCAGGCTCAGGAAGCCGGAACGACGGAAGGGACGCCCTTCCGCCGCACGGTGCTCGCCCTGTTCAACACGGTCGAGCCGCTCGAGGAGGACTGGGACAACCCCGTCCACACCGCGTTCGAGCTGCCGCTGCATTGGCTGGGGATGCGCGTCCGCGCGCACGACATCTCGAGCGGACCGCCCCCCGAGGGCGCGCTGGAGGACTGCGGTGCCGTCGCGACGGTGTTCGTCGACAACGGCAAGCCCGCGCCGGAGTGGCTCTGGCCGTTCCTCGAGCGCGCCGTCATCGACGGCGGACGGCGCGTCCTGCACTTGCGCTCCTTCGGTCCGCTCGAAGGACCACTGGTCTCCGGCGGCAGCGCAGCCGATGCTCCCGATGCTCGGCTGGAGCGCTGGCTCGCGCGGCTCGGGCTCGAGCCCAGCGACGGCTTCGCGCGCGGATTCCTCGCGGTCGATGCGAAACTGCTCGAACCCGCGAAATCGGCGTTCGAGCTCGACCCCACGCTGGATCCCGTCTTCGGCGGTCCGCGCAGCATCGGCGAGCAGAACCGACCCTGGGTGCAGCTCCGTCTGCGCTCCGATCCGAGCAAGCGCCTCGCGCATCCGGTCGTCGTCGGCCCGTGGGGCGGCATCGCGCTCGATCCCTGGGTGCAGTGGAGCGATGAGCACGGCGAAGAGCGCCACTGGCACCTCGATCCCTACGCGTTCTTCCGCGAGGCGCTGGGCTTGGAAGGCGTGCCCGCGCCCGATCCGAACCTGATCAACGGTCGGCGCATCTTCTTCTTGCACGTCGACGGCGACGGCTTCGAGAGCCTCTCGCAAGTGCGCCGCGACGCGTACTGCGCGAGCATCCTCGACGAGCGCGTGATCGGCCGCTACGACCTCCCGTTCACGGTGAGCATCATCGTCGCGTCGCTGACCGACGACATCGCCGTCGCGCAGCCGACGGAGAAGATGCGGCTCGCCACGCAGATCCTCATGCGGCCGAACGTCGAGGTCGCCTCGCACACGGTCCTGCATCCGCTGATCTGGCGTCCCGACGCGAGCAGCGGCACGGACGAGCCCCGGAAGAACGCGTTCAAGGGCCTCGCCAACTACACGAGCACGCAGGTCGCCGAGGTGCGCGCCTCCGTGCGCTTCATCGACGATCGCCTGCTCACGAACGGCAAGCGCTGCGAGGTCGTGCTCTGGAGCGGCGACACCTCCCCCAGCGCCGAGGCGATCGCCGAGACCTATCGCCTGGGCTGCCTCAACGTGAACGGCGGGACCTTCCGCTGGGACGACTACTACAACTCGAGCGCCTTCGTGCGCCCGTACCTGCGGCGCCGCGGCGAGGCCATCCAGGTCTACTGCGGGATGGCGAACGAGAACGACTACGCGGGCTTCTTCACCACGACGCCGGGCGCCTACTTCCACGTCGATCAGACGATCGAGAACACCGGACGCACGCGCATCCTGAAGCCCGCGAACATCTACATCCACTTCTACAGCGCCTACAACCCGCGCGCGCTGCTCAGCGTCGAGAAGCTGGTCGAACGCTGGGCCTACCGCGAGAGCACGATCCCGGTCCCGGCGTCGCGCTTCGCGCGCGCCGTGCTCGGCTTCGACGCGGCGAAGCTCCTCCGCCGCGCCGATGGCGGCTGGGAAGTGCGCGACCACGGGCTCTGCACCACGCTGCGCTTCGATGGCGAGACGCGCGCCGTGGACATGGCGCGCAGCAGCGGCGTGCTCGGCTTCCGCCGCATCGGCGATGCGACCTTCGTACACCTGACGGGCGACGGCCCGTCGCGTGTTCTCTTCGGCGACGGGGATCCCAGTCCCTATGTCGAGGAGAGCAACTGCCAACTGGACGTCCTGCAGCGCAATGAACGCCACCTCGCGCTGCAGGCGTCCGGTTGGAACCCCCGCATCCTCGTGCTCGGCGGGATCCCCGCCGGGCACGAGGTGCACTTCCTCGTCGATGGGGAAGCGCGCTCCGCGACGAGCCACAGCGACGGCCGCCTCGAGATCCGTCTCGAGAGCAGCGGCAGCTCGCGCATCGAGGTGAGGCTGCCTTGAAATGGCTACCTCTCACCCTCGTCGCGTTCGGAACGGTGAGCGCCCTCCTCGTCGCGGCCATCGCGGCGTGGAATCGCTCCGCTGCGATCGGCGACATCGATCGTCACACCGGCCGGGCCATCGTGCGCTCCCCGCGGAGGGAAGGGCGCATGCTTGAGCTCTTCTCCGAACCGCCGGCGCCGGTCGAAGCCAGCGCGCTGCGCTACGGACTCCGTGGCTTGCGCGACGCTTTGATGCTGGTCCCCGGCTCCGCGCGCGGCGCCTTCGACGAGCAGGCCGTGACGGCCCTCGTCACGGCGGAGCTCTCGGCTCCCGGTGAGCCGCCGCCCGATGCGCACCCTTGGCGGGCCGAGATCCGGCGCGAGGCTCTGGGTCGAGAGGCCGCCATCGCAGCGCTCGGCGCGCGGCGCACCGAGGAGCTCCCCGCCGATGAGCTGCTGCCCTTGCTCGTCGCCATCGAGGCGGACCTCGCGATCGCCGAAGCGACGGAGAACTTCTTCGCGCTCTTCTCGCCGAGCGGACATCCGCACGACACGCGTGACCCGCTGCGCACGCAGCTCGGCCTCTGCGCCTTCGACATCGTGGCGGCGCACGCGGCTCGACGCTGGCTCGAACGCCGCCTGGACACCGACGAAGCGCAGCGCCTCGCGCAGGAGTTCTCCGCCCAGGCGCGCCAACGCACCGAGCTGCGCTGGCGCCTGCGCGCGTTCGCGGCCGCTCCGTCCGATCCGGCGCAGCGCGTCGCGCTCGCCGAGACCTACCAACGCCATGGACGCACGCTCGAGGCCTTCCACGTCCTCGGCGCCGCGCTCGCGTCGGGCGAGCCGAGCCCGGTCGAGGTCGAGGGGCGCCTCACGCTCGCGAGCTGGCTCGATCTCGACGTCTGCGAAGCTCGCGCGCTGCGCTTCGTCCTCGAGCGCAACCCGAGCGAAGAGGTCTTCGAGCACCTCGTGGAGCTCCAGCTCGGCGAGTTCGACTTCTCCGCCGCGGCCGACACGCTGATGGGCCTCGCGGCGCGCAACGACGACCTCACGCTGCACGGCCGCGCCGCGGCGCTCTACCTGCAGGCGGGGCGCCTCGACGATGCCATCGCGGCCCTGCGTTCGCGAGCCGCTCGCTTCGGCCATGCGATGGAATCGGAGCGCCGCATCGCCGCCCTGCTGCTCGAAGAGGTGCGCGTCGAAGACGCGCTGATCGTGCTGCGCCGCGCCGAGCAGCGTTGGCCGCGAGCGGGTTTCGACGCTCAGCTCGATGCCCTGCTGCGCCGCTTCCACCACCACGAGGAGCTCCGCGAGCGCTTGGAAGCGAAGGTCGAGCGCGGTGCGCACACGCCCGCGGAGCTGGAGGAGCTGATCGCCCTCGAGATGCGGAACGGCCGGAGCGAGCTCGTGCGGCGCATCCTCAGCGAACGCGCTTCGCGGGCCACCGCGGATCCGTACGGCTTCGTGCGCTCGATCCCGCTACTCGAAGAGTTCGGCATCGAAGGCGTCGAGCAGCGCCTGGAGGAGGTCTTGGCGCTCGAGTCGCTCGATCAGCCGCAGGCGATCGAGCTGCTCGGCGAGGCGCAAGGCCTGCGCGCCGAGCTCTTCGAGCTCGTGACGCGACGGCTCTTCGCGCGCTATCCGTACGCGAAGGAGATCCTCGAGCAGCGGCTCGCTTGGGTGGACCGCGGCGAGAACGATCGCGCGCGCCTCGCGCGCATCCGCGGCCTCACCCGCGAACATCCGCGGCATCCCTTGCTCATGAAGGCGTGGATCGATCGGGCCACCTGGGCCGGCGATCTCGACGAGGAGATCCGCGCGCGAGAGACCTGGCGCTCGATGCCCAACATCGACTGGGAGAATCTCGAGCGCTTGGCGGAGCTCTACGAAGCGCGCGAGCGCTACGGCGGCGCGGTGGAGATGCGTCGCCTGCTCGCCGAGCGCGACGGTCTCGGCTCGGCCGGCGAACGGCGCTACGTGCGAGCGCTGCTCGCGTTCGGCGATCCCGATCGCGCGCTGGATGTCGTGCGCCGCTGGGTGGAGCTCGATCCGAATCCGAGCTCTTTGGATCGCGATCAGCTCGCCGAGCTCTGCCTCCAGACCTCGCGCTTCGCCGAGGCGCAGCGGCACTACACCGCGCTCCTCGCGGACACGCGCAGGCCGGCCGATCCGACGCCCATGCTGCGGCTGGGACAGATCGCGCTCTGGACCGGCGAGAGCGCGCGCGCCGAGAGCTGGATGCAGTCCTATCTCGGGCAGGAGCACGAAGCGCGGCCCGAAGCGCTCTACAGTCTCGGCGAAGCGCTGTGGAGCCTGCGCCGGCGCAGCGAGGCGCGAGCGTGGCTCGCGCGCGCCGCGGACGCGTGGGAGCGCGCGGCGAAGAGCGGCGAGCTCGACGCCGACGACCGCGTGAATCGCGCGCGCGCGCTGATGCGCCTCGAGCGCTACGACGAGGGCCTCGCCCTCTTCGCAGAAGAGCTGCGCCGCCGTCCCGGCGTTCTTGCCGTGGAGCTGCACTACCTGGAGGGCCTGCGCGCCGCGAAGCGCTACGCGGAAGCGGAGCGCTTCCTCGCGGAGGCGCGCCGCCGGCGCCCCGGCGACCTGCGCTGGCTGCGCGCCGAAGCCGATCTCGATCTCGACCAGCTCCGCTACGGCGCCGCGATCGCGAAGCTGCTCCAGCTCCGCACCCTCGACCCCGACGATCACTGGCTGCACGCGGATCTCGGGCTCGCGCGCCGTCGCCAAGGCGAGTACCGCGAGGCCTTCCTGCACTACGACGCCGCGCGTCGTCTGCGCCCGGGCGCCTGCTTCTTCGACGAGCCGTGGCGCGAGCTGCGCGACGAAGTCGTGCACTGGGTGCAGGGCGAGCTCAGCTACCGCGCCGCCGGCAGCGATCGCACGACCAGCATGGAGAGCAAGATCTCCTGGCTGATCGACGAAGACCGCCATCGCTGGACGACGACGCTCCGCCACGAGCACTTCTCCGGGGACTCCGTCGCCGGCAACGGCCGCACCCACAAGGGCATCACGACGCTCGCCAACGAAGTCGAGTACCGCTTCGAGAAGGAGCACGTCTTCCGCAGCGGCTTCGATGTCTACATGAACGACGAGCGCGACGTGCCGATCGGCGCTTGGGCGCGCTTCGAATTCCTGGAGCCCGAGCCCTACGCGGCGACCGACGTCGCGCTGGAGCTGAACGATCTCTACGACGTGCCCGCGGCCGCTCCGGCGCTGGGCGGTTGGCGCCATCGAGCCAGCGTGCGCCACACGCGGCGCTTCTCGGACGACTGGTTCGGCTTCGCCTCGGCGAGCCTCTCACTCCAAGGCATCGAGCCTTTGAGCGGTCCGCGCGCCGACGATCCCTTCTTCGCCGGACTGCTCGGCGTCGGCGTCGATCTCCTCGCCGGCGATCCCACGCTCACGGTGCAGGTCGAGTACCTCCCGCTGCGCGTGCTCGGCGACAAGGAGCTCGTCGATCTCCTGCCGCTCGCCGCGCGCAACGACTATCTCACGCTGCGCGCGCAGACCACCATCGATCGCTGCCCCGATTGGAAGCTCTTCCTCGAGGGCTTCGCCGGCCAGGATCTCCACGACTCGAGCCCGATCCTCGGCGTGCAGGGACGCTACGACCTGAACATCTCCGACGACTTCTGGTTCTGGGCCTCCGCGGGCTACTCGAGCCAAGCGGCCGGCCGCGCGAAGGGCGACGCCTGGTTCGGGACGATCGGCCTGCGGTGGAGGTTCTGAGATGGCCGCGCCGCAGAAGACCATCCAGGAGACCGTCGCGGAGGCGGTGCGTGAGACCGCCGAGCGCCGCTCGTCGGTGCTCGCGACGCGCCGCCGTATCGCGATCGAGATCTCCGCTGCGGCGCTCTTCTCCCTCGGCGTGGAGGCTCTCTTCTCGCCGCGGAGCTTCGGCTCCCTCGGACTGCATCCGCATCCCTACTGGATCGCGGTGCTCGCGATCGCGACGCTGCGCGGGCTCCTCGCCGGACTCGGGACCGTCGCGGCGATGGTCTTACTCTATGGCGCGGGCATCGCGTTCGCGGCGACCAACGGGAACTTCAGCCGCATCGTCACGCTCGAGAACTTCCTGGAGCCGGTGCTCTGGTGCGTCGTCACCTACGTCGTCGGCCAGAGCCACGATCGCTGGGCCTCGCGCCATCGCGACTTGGAAGAGGAGATCGATGCCCTCGTCTCCGAGCTCGGCCGTCTGCGCGGCGAGAACCAGGTGCTCACCGCCGCGAACAAGATCCTGGAGCGCGGCCTCGTCGATCAGACGACGAGCTTTCGGCGCCTCTCCGGCATCGCACAGCGCATGGACGACGCGAGCGGCGACGGCTGCCTCGCGCTGGCGATGGAGCTGGTGCACGAGCACCTCGGCGTCGAGCGCGCGGCCGCGTTCCAGATCCTGCCGAACGGCGCCCTCGAGCTCCGTCGCGCCCACGGCTGGACCGTCGCCGAGCATCCGCGCGTGGTCGGCCTCGCGCAGCGCAGCGAGCTCGTGCGCGAAGCGCTGCAGAGCGGCGACCTCGTCGATGGCTTCGCCCCCGGCGCGCGCGTCGGTGAGGAAGGTCCGCTCGTCGCGATGCCGCTCTTCGATGCGCACGGCGCGCTGACCCATCTCCTCACGATCGATCAGATCCCGGCCTCGCGCCTGACGCCGACCACGGTCGGAACCTTCGGCGTGATCGGCGCGCTCTCGCAGAGCGGCATCCAGCGCGCCGATCGAGCGCTCGAAGGCGCTTGGTGGGAAGTGAGCGAGGAGGTGCTCGACGCGCCGGAGCGCGTGATCGGTTCGCCCGCGGAGCTCGGCGCGCACATCTTGCTGGAAGCCGAGCGCGTGAATCGCTACGGCGGCGCCACGAGCTGCGCGCTGATCCACGCGCCGCGTCTGCCCTCGGGGGCGCGCAGTGCTCGGGAGGAGCTCGAGAAGCTGGCGCAGCGCCTGCTCGCTCGCGATCTGCGCGACGTCGATCAGCTCTACCGCTTCGGCTATCCCGGCTGCTACGTGGCGCTGCTCTCGCAGTGCGACGATCGCGGAGCGCGCGCGGTCGTGCAGCGCTGGCGAGCGCGCCTCGAAGACGGCGCGGACCTCTGCTTCGGCGGCCTGCGCTTCGGCATCGAGGCCCTCGATGCGAAAGCCCCCGATGCGCAGAGCTTGCTCGATCGGCTGGACGAGCACTTCCAGCAGCAGAGCTTGGTGCCCCTGCCGCCGGAGCCGCCGGTCCATCTGCCGACCGAGGTCCCGCTCGGGCGGAAGACCGAGTTCTATCGGCGCCTGCGGATCGAGCTCGGCCTCGCGCTGCGCCACGGACACAGCACGCACCTCGTGCTGCTCGCGGGCTCGCGCGACGGCGCCGACGAAGGCACGCTGCTCGCGAAGAACGTGCGCACCGTCGCCAACGACGTGCTGCGGAAGAGCGACAGCGTCTTCGCTCTCGAGCCGAACCGATGCGCCGTGCTCCTGCCGTGCACGGATCGCGAGCAGGCCGGTCGCGTGCACGAGCGGCTCGCCGAAGCGCTCACGCGGCGCTTCCCGACGCCGCCCTACGGGGGGCTCGAAGTCTCGATCCTGACCCTCGGCGCCGAGATGGGCACCCTGCTCCTCGCGCTGAACGAGCTCGACCTCGAGCTGCCCGTCGCGGGCGAGCTCTACGACGCGCTGGGAGGTGCGGCATGAGCACGCCCGAGCCGAGCTCCATCGCGACGCCCGCGCCGTCGAGCGCTCCCGCGAGCGCCGCGGCGAACGCGGGCGCTTCGCCGCGCTCCAGCTCGCGCGAGCCGCGCACGAACGGGGCTCGCGACGCGAAGCAACGCCGCTTGCGCCGGGCGCACATCGAGCTGCAGATCCTGATCGCGGTGCTCGTCGCGACCATGGCGCTCCTCGAAGGAGCGGCCGCGCTGCGCGCGGTCCGCGCGACCGGTGCGCACCACGCGATCCTGGCACTCGCGCTGCATGTCGCGGCGGCGGGCATCTCGCTGCTCACCGCGCGCCTACGTCGCCGCAGTCGTCTGCACGGCGTCTACTTCGACCTCGTCCTGCTCACCGCGCTCGCGATCCCGGTGTTCGGACCGCTGCTCGCCTGGATGATCCCGAGCAAGAAGGTCCTCGAGCAGGGCGTCAACGCGCACGAGCTCTTCGAGCAGTACGAGAAGCACGTGCGCCACGCCGAGGCGCCCTACCGGCGAACCCTCTTCACCGGCGACTTCGACCGCGACATGGCGCGCGAGCTCGACGTCGAGAGCTACTTCGATGTGCTCTCCTCGGGCGACATCCATCAGAAGCGCGACGCCTTGAGCAAGCTCGTCGCCCTCGGCGAACCGCATCACCTCGCGCTGGTCCGCAAGAGCTTGCTCGATGCGGACCAGGAGGTGCAGCTCTACGCCTACGGCCAGATCTCGGCGCTGGAGGAGCGCTACGAGAGCGCCATCGATCGCGCGGACAACGGCACGCCCGAAGGTCCCCGCGATCCCGAGCAAGCCACGAAGCTCGCCGCCGCACATCTCGCCTACGCGCAATCGGGGGTCCTCGACTCCGTCCTAGCGACGCATCACTGCGAGCTCGCGATCGAGTTCGCGACGCGCGGGCGGGCCGCTGCCGATCCCAAGGTCGCGATGCGCTTGGACCTCCTCGCGAAGCTCGGGCTCGGCGATCGCGAAGGCGCCGAGAAGGTGATGGGCGAGCTGCTCGCCCTCGACCCCGACGACGCCGAGGCGCGCACCGTCGCGATCGAGTTCGCCTACCGCGCGCGCTCCTTCGATCAGGCGCGTACCGAGATCGAGCGCTACGCCAGCTCCGGCCACGAGCTCCATCCCTGGATGCGCGCCTTGAAGGACGCCGGTGGGAAGCCGGGCCAGGACAAGCCGAGAGCGCAACGCCGGCGACGCCACGAGGTGCACGCATGACAGACATGGATGTCTGCTTGCTCCTCGAGGGGACCTATCCCTTCGTCACCGGAGGAGTTTCGAGCTGGGTGCACACGCTCATCACCGAGCTGAAGCACCTGCGCTTCGGCGTCGTGCACATCTCCCCGCGCGAGGGCTACTTCCCCCACGGCTACTCGTACAAGCTCCCCGAGAACGTGGTGGGCGTCCGCGAGGTCTTCCTCCACCAGTACAAGCTGCCGAAGAAGGCCTCCCGGGAGTCCATCCGCGAGCAGATCCAGCTCTTCCGCGGCTTCATCCAAGACCTGCAGGACGGGAACACCCAGGCGTTCCGCGACTTCTGCGCGGCGGTGAACCAGGATCTCGGCGGCGGGCTCAACGCGGCGAGCATCTTCCAGACCAAGGAGAGCTGGGACGTCCTCGTCGAGAGCTATTCGCAGGAGGCCTCGGAAGAGAGCTTCATCAACTACTTCTGGACCTGGCGCTACGCGCTCTTCCCGCTCTTCAACATCCTCGCGGCGCAGCTCCCCGATGCGCACGTCTACCACACGATCTCGACGGGCTACGCGGGCATGCTCGCGGCCGGCGCCACCCTGAAGAAGGGCCGGCCCATGGTGCTCACCGAGCACGGCATCTACGCCAAGGAGCGCCGCATCGAGATCCATCGCGCAGACTGGATCCAGGACTGGTCGTCGGGCGAGATCGTCGCCGAACGGAAGCCGCCGTTCTTCAAGCGCTTCTGGACCCGACAGTTCGCGATGATGTCGAAGGTCACGTACGCCCACGCGAACGAGATCTACACGCTCTACGAAGGGAACCGCCGCACCCAGATCCAGGACGGCGCCGAGCCCGAGCGCACGAACGTCATCCCGAACGGCATCGACCTCGTGCGCTACGGCGAGGCGGCGAAGCAGTTCGACGCCAGAGCGGAGAACGACCGCTTCACGCTGGCCTTCGTCGGGCGCGTCTCGCCGATCAAGGACGTGAAGACCTTCCTCCGCGCGGTCCGCCTCGTCGCGAACGAGGTGCCGAACGTGCGTGCGCGCATCCTCGGCCCCATGGACGAGGATCCGAAGTACGTCGACGCCTGCAAGAAGCTCTTCCAGCGCCTGCACTTGGACGGCATCGCGGCCTTCGAGGGCAAGGTCAACGTGCTCGAGGAGTTCCCGAAGATCGACCTCCTCGTGCTGACCTCGATCTCCGAGGCGCAGCCGCTGGTGATCCTGGAGGCCGGCGCCGTCGGCGTGCCGACGGTGACGACCGACGTCGGGTCCTGCTCGGAGCTCTTGAACGGCTCGAGCCCCGAGGATCGCGCGCTCGGCTCCGGCGGTCTGCTGACGCCGATCGCCTCGCCCGGCGAGACCGCGAAGGCGATCCTGCAGCTCATCCGCGACCGCGATCAGTTGAAGCGCATGGGCCGCGCGATGCGGCAGCGCGTACATCGCTTCTATGCGCTGAAGGACATGATCGCCGCGTACGGCGACATCTACGGCAAGTTCCAACCCGGCGGCCGCTGCTTCGGCGGCGTCGCCGATGCGCAGCGCAGCGCGGAGATGCGCGCCGAGCCCGTCGCGAGCGCGCCCGCGCCTGCGTCGGAGACGGCGAGCGCGACCTCCATTGCCCCCGCCGATCCCGCACTCCCGCCGCCGCCGGCTCCCGTCCTCGCGACGGCCCTCGCGCCGACGCTGGTCTTGGCGTCGAGCGCACCGATCGCCTCGATCGCACCGACCGCGCCGCTCGCACCGATCGCCGTCCCGATCACCAGCCCGAGCGCGGCGCCGAGCGAGCCGCCCCGAAGCACGACTCTGCCTGCCGAGATCGCCCCCACCGCGCCGTCGATCGCGTCACCGCCAGCGCTCGAGAACGCGAACGCGGAGTGCGTTCCGCCGCTCGAGTTCGAGCCGTCGATCGTCCCGCTCCTGATCGAGACCGAGGTCGCGTCCGCCCCGGTGGCGACGCCGCGGCCCTTGCTCGCGGCTCCGGTGGTCCCGGAGCTGCCGCGGATCCTGGAGGCGATGGCTCCCCCAGCGGCGCCCTTCCTCGCTCCCATCGCTGCCGACGACGAAGAGAAACCTCGGATCGAGGAACCGTCGGCCGCAGTCGAGCCCGCGATCGCCGAGACCTCCGTGCGCGTCTCGACGCGCAGCGTGCTCGGAGAGCTCCTGCAGCTTCAAGGCCTGCTCGATGCGTGGTCGGCCATCGATGTGGAGCTCGCGCTGCTCGTGCAAGATGCGGAGAACGCCGCGCAAGACACCGAGAGCGCGGAGAGAGACGCAGTGTCCATCGCAACCGCGAGCGACGACGAGTTCGAGCTCGGCGAGGACGATGTCCCCGCGGATCTCCCGCTCTCCTGCGAAGCGCTCGGCGACGACGATGCCGCCATCGAGACCCGCGCGCTTCCGGCGCGCCGCGAGTCCGAGCTCGGCCTCCAGCTCATCGACGATCTCATGCGCGAGCTCGCCGATGACGTACAGGGGCTGCGCTCCGCGCTCGAGCGCGAAGGCGAGGAGTTCGCGCAGCTCGAGCAGGACCTGATCTGCCTCGACGAGACCGAGAAGCTCGCCGCGGAGCAGCACGGCCCATTGCCGGACGGCACGCAGACCTGGTGGGGCTCGGCCGAAGCATCCGAGGCCGCGACGAGCGATCAGGCAACGACCGACGAGCCCGCCGCCCAGGGATCCGAGGCTTCGAGCGCGCTCGCGCCGGAGATGCCGCACGCGAGC
>JAEUHW010000412.1 GCA_016793245.1 Planctomycetota bacterium | reverse complement strand
GGGCTCCGAAACGGCGCACGATGTCTATCGACGTAGCGGAGCCGCATCCGGAGGCGACGCAAGCGACGTGACCGCCGCACTCGCGCTCGAATCGCATCCGGCGTCGAATCCGCTTCGACGCGCGATGTCCTTCGTCGTCGTGCACGCGCGGCGGGCGCGGCGCTTGCTTCGCCGGAGGGCTGGCGGAGCGGTCGTCGCGGACCTCGCGTCCGCATGTTCGCGCTCGTCGTGGGTTCGGGTGCCGATCTCGCGTCGACGCAACTCAAGCACGAAGCCTCTGACGCGAGCGACAGTCCCTCTGCCCCCGACCGCCCCGACTGCCCCGCCCGCCCGAAGAACGCCGAGCAACGCGGGAGCACTCCGCCGAGGGGCGCCGTAGTTCTCCCTGCGCACTCGTCCTCCCCGAGAGCGATCCCCCCCACTCTCCGCGACCTCGCCTCGGTCGCGCTCTCCGCCCTCGCCGGAGGACTACACCATGCACTCTCGTCCCGCGCATGCTCTGCGCGCGCTCCCGGTCCGTCCCGTCGTCACGCTCGCGGCTCTCCAGCTCGGCGCACTCGCGTTCCTCGCCGGCTGCTCCGGCGGTGGTGGAGGCGGAGGCGGGTCGCAGCGGCTCGAGATCGAACGCATCACGAACGGGTTCAGCGGCGCGCCGCTGCTGCCGCATCAGATCTATGCGCTCGACGCGAACACGGGGCAACCCAATCGCCAGCGCGTGATCGAGCTGCGGAGCCTGGACGAGCTCGCGCGGCATCTCCGCCCGCAGAACCCCGTGCACGCTCCGGGCGTCTGGCGCGTCGGCCCCGGCGGCGAGCCGGTGCTGCCGAACGGCGACGTCGGCAATCACTTCGTGATGGTCCAGTTCACGACGGCGCCCGCGCTCGACTCGATCTTCGATCCCACGTCTGCGGGTCAGAACACGAGCGGCCTCGTGGGCTCGATCTCGGTGAGCCGCGTCGACTCCACGACCGGCGCACTGACGCCGATCCGCGGGAGAGGCTTCCTCGGCGGGATGACCCCGGATGGTCGCGGCGGCTACGCGCGCTGGATCGAAGTGCGCGGCCAGCGCGTGATCGACGTCTCGCCGAGCGGCGAAGGCGCGGGCTTCCCCGGCGTCGCACGCGCGTTCTCCGGCGACGTGAATCTCGCGAGCCCGAAGAGCTTCGTCTTCGTGCCCGATGACGACGGCGATCTCGCGACCTTCGAGAGCTTCCCGCGGACGGCGCACGTACGCATCGAGGTGACCTCTGGAGTTCGCACGAGCGCCGGCCGCGCGCTCGTCACCGAAGCGGTGTGCGCGGGCGCGGTCGGTGCGGACGAGTACTCACCGGAGGCGCTCGAGTTCTCTCCGCGGAACGGCGCCGAGGAAGTCGATCCGCTCACCGACGTGATCGTCTCCTTCACCGAGCCCGTGCAACCGCTCAGCGTCGGCGAGCTGCCCGGACCGCTCACGCCGGGCCTCTCGTCCTCGATCTCGCTCGCCTTCGGTCCGCAGATCTCGCGCGTCAACGTGCCGTACACCGCGGAGCCGGTCAGCATCTACGACCTGACGCGCTATCGGCTGCACCCGCTCTTCCACTTCCCGGGCCGCGATCCGCTGCAAGGAACGCTCTCGAGCTTGAACGAGATCACCGTGCAGGTGAACCCGCAGGTGCTGAAGGACCTGGTCGAGGAGATCCCGCAGCAGCAGGTCGCGGCGAACGTGAACCTTCGCACCCCCGCGGTGCGCTGGCGCGTCGGCGACGGCCCCGGCTTGGTCAACGCCCCCGTCGCCCCGAGCGCCATCTACGTCGGCCGCTCCGGCTCGACGGTCGGCATCTCGGTGATCGACCTCTACGGCTTCGGGCAATCGACCGGCGACCCGCGCGGCGATGATCCGCTCACTCCGGAGCGCGATCCCAAGAACCACTGGCTCGACAACCCGAACCTGATATGGGGCGCCACGATGATCCCGCCGATCTCCGCGGGCACGACGACGCTCGACGGCGGCAGCGCCGGCTTCCTCACGCTGACGCGCGACTCGAGCTTGAACGACTTGCTCGCGCGCTCGCCGCTCCTGAGCTCGGTCGACGACCTGCACATCGGCCACCCGCTCGACAAGCTCTTCAACAACTCGATGCTCGAGTGCCGCGCGGGCGGCGGGAACATCTGCGCCGCGACCGGCCCGCTGCATCGCGACCCGGGTGGCCAGCCGCTCAGCGGCAACTCGCTCACCTACGCTCCGCATCCCAACCCGCCGAAGCTGGTCTTCCCGCCGATCTGCTTGGCGCCGTTCATCCAAGGCGAGGAACCCACGATGGACGCTCGCGCCGGCCAACCCGCGCGCGACCTCCTCGGCCTCGGCGATCCCCTCGGTCGACCGAACGTCGGCGTCCCCCCCTCCGGTCTGCTCGTCGACAACGACGGCTTCTTCGGTCCGGTGCCGCCCGCGGTGAACCAAGGTCAGCCGACGGCCTGCCGGCCCTACGCCGTGCGCCAGCAAGTGGGGCACTTCCTCTACGCGATCGATCGCGCCGAGAAAAAGGTGAAGGTCTTCAACTCGAATCGCATGACGCTGCTCGACGAGATCGACCTCGCGGATCCGACCGACATGGCGATCTCGGGGAACCTCCGCGTGATGGCCGTCACGAACTTCAGCACCAACACGGTCTCCTTCATCGACATCGATCCCGCGTCCCCGTCCTTCCACCAGGTCACGAAGAACGTCGCGGTGGGCGGCGGACCGCGCGGCTGCGCGTTCCACTCCGAGAACGAAGACCTCCTCGTCGCGAACTTCCTCGGCAACTCGATCTCGGTGATCCGCCAGCTCGACCTCAGCGTTCGAAAGACGCTGACCTCGCAGATCTCGCGGCCCATCGACATCGCGGTGACGCCGCGGCAGATCACCTTCGGCTACAACACCGGCCTCTACTTCGCCTACGTGCTGAACCAGGGCGGCTCGGTGGCGGTGATGGAGTCGGGTCCCGACGGCACGAACGGCATCGGCTACGACGACATCGTCGGGCTGGTTCCCGTCACCTTCTCCAACCCGCAGTCGATCCAGGTCGATCCGGTGGATTGGAACTCGGCGGTGTGGATCTCGCACACCGATACCGAAGGTCGTGGCGCGGTCTCGCGGCTCGCCCTCACGGCCTCGCCGACGAACCCGCTGCCGCTCAGCGTGACGAGCGGCGGGATCATCCTGCCGCCCTCCTTCCGCGACCGCACCTGGAGCGTCACCGCGAGCTACGACTTCCGCCAGCTCACGCCGGGCTTCACGGCCGACACCGCGCTCGACAACCTGACCAACATCGCCGTCGCGGCGGGCGTCTCCACGCCGATCGCCGGTGTCCCCGCGGCACCGCAGGACGCGAAGTCGCTCTATCGCATCCTCACGACGCCGGTGCAGGTCTCGTTCCCGAAGTTGCTCTTCGTGGCGAACTCCTCGGCCGGCGTGGTCGACGTGATCGACCTCGGCAACTCGTCGAAGCTCCGCTCGATCCGCGCCGCAGGCGTGCGACATCTCGCGGACTACTGGCGGCAGTGAGCGTGCGCGCCGCGCGCGCGGCTCAATACGCGAGCGCGCCGCGAGCGAGCAACGCGCTCGCGGCGCTCTCGAGACGCGCCTCGCGCGTCGCGGCCTTCGCGATCGCGACCTCGTGAGCAATACCAGCGCGCGCCGCGGCTTCGCCGAGCGCGCGCTGGTGGCGTTCGAAGCGCGCGCGGTAGCGCGCGAGAGATGCCGCGTCGAGCGCGAGCTCGCGTTCGGCGCCGCTCTCGGCATCGCGGAGGATCACGGCAGCGCTGCCGCTCGGTTCCGCATCCTCCGCGGAGAGCACCTGCACGAGCTGCGTGGCGACGGCGCCGCGCGCGAGCGGCGCGAGCCAAGCGAGCGGCTCTGCCGGCGCGAGCGCGTCGCCGAGGATCCAGCGCAGCGCGTGCCCGCGGAGCGCGGGCGCGAGCGCCGCAGCGGCGAGCTCGAGCGGAGCGGCAGCGCGCTCTCCGAGCTGCAGACCTTCTGCGAAGAGCTCTTCGGGTGCCAGGCGCCGCGGCGGCGTCTCGAGAAGCCAAACCGCCACCTCGAGCCCGGCATCTCGCGCGAGCCGCACCAGCAGTGCCGCGAGGTCGACCAGCAGCTCGCTCTTCGCTGCATCGACGGCCATCGAAGCGCTCGCGTCGAGCACGAGCTCCAGGCGTGGCCGCACTTCGTCGCGGAAGAGCTTCAGCAGCAGGCGGTCCTGCGCGAGCGAGCCGCGCCAGTCGATGCGCCGCACGTCATCGCCGAGGACGTAGGCCCGGCGCTCCTCGAGCTCGGGGGACGCACCGCTGCTCCGCGCCAGCGCTCGATCTCCGGCGGCGCCGAGCACGCGACGCGGCGTCGCGAGTCGGAGGATGCCGGCCCAGCGCTCGACGTCGGCGCCCGGTCGCACGCGCACCGCGCTCATCGCGCGCGGCGCGCGTTCGCGGCGCGTTGCACCTCGAGCAGCGCCGCTCCCCAGCGCGGCAGATGCAGCAGGAGCACGAAGCCCGCGGCGAACGCGAGCCACTGCAGGTTCAATCGGGTCAGGGCGTCGAGGCCATCCGGATGATCGCCGATGCGCTCCAGCAGGAATCCCGGCATGCCGAGGTGCTGCCCCTCCTGCAGAGCTTCATCGTCGACGACGAGGCCGTAGATCGAGGGCCCGAGCGAGGCCAGCGCGGCGAAGGCGGCGATGGAACCCAACGCCATGCGGCGCACGTTCATGCGCGCGAGGTTCCGCCCGAAGAAGAGCAGAGGCACCCCGAGGTAGAGCGTGCCATAGAGCACGACGACGAAGAGCACGAGCTCGATCTGCTGCGCGTTCAGGCCGACGCGCAGCGTGCTCGACGGCGTGCTGGGCGCGCTGCCGAGGATCTGATGGAGCACCAGGAAGATCGCTCCGGCGTGGAGCAGCACGTAGAGCATCCCGCGCGTACCGCCGGGCAACCACGGCGCGATCGCGAGCCCGAGGCCGGGGAAACGCGGCACTTGCTTCCGCACGCGCCGCCCGAGCGGCAGAGGCTCGACGCAGAGCCAAGCTCCCGCTCCGAAGAGCGAGAGGAAGATCATCACCGCCATCCCCAGCACGATCATCGGCTGACCCCAGCGCCCGTAGAAGTGCGCCGTCGCGAGCAGCCCCGCCACGATGCCGAGACTGCCGATCAGCCGCAGGCCGCTGGAGCGGTTCTCTTCCGCATGCGCGAGGCGCGCGCAGGCGATCGCGATGCTCATCGCCACCGAGAGCAGCCCGGCGACGCCGAGCCACGCGAAGACGATCTGCGCGTCGGGGTCGGCGAGGATGCCGGCGTTGGTGAGCACTTGATAGAAGATCCCCACCGCCGCGGGAACGAGGGAGAGCAAGCCGGCGGCCAAGGCCACGACGATGATCAAGCGCACGAAGCGCTGCGGCGTCGAGCTCGAGATCGCGATGGCGGACGCCGAGAGCACGCCGCTCACCAGCAGCGTCCCCACGACCACCGCCGCGAGAGCCAGGAGATCGACGCCGCGCAGCAAGAACGCGAAGGTGAAGAACGGCAGGAACGCGGACAGGAACAGCAGCGCCAGCACGAACGACGAGAGCCACTTCCCGATCACGATGCGCCGCGGCGGGAGATCGGAGAGCACGAGCAGATCGAAGGTGCTCTCCTCCCACTCCGCCCCCATCGACTGGAAGGCCGAGAAGGGGACGATCGCCATCAACGCCACGGCGAGGCAGGCGTAGATCGTCGTCGCGTACTCGACGCCTCTCTCCACGGCCTCTTCGGGCGGCTGCGCCAGCACGAGCACGGTCGTCGCGAGGGATGCAGCGACGAGGGTGAGCGCCAGCGAGAGGCGGAAGATGCGGCCGCGCAGCGCTTGGCGCACTTCCTTCACGAGCACCGGGTTCAAGCGATCGAGCATGGGAGGCGCTACTGCACTTGGCCTTCGGTGAGCGCGAGGAAGAGGTCTTCCAGGTTCGATTCGCGCGGGGAGAACTCGACCGGTCGCAAACCGCGCTGGACCAGCGCGGCGAGCAGCTCCGCCGCGTCGTCGACGCCGTGCGCGAGCGTGAACACGAAGCCGTCACCCTCCGGACGCAGCTCGTCCAGACCTGGCCACTCGAGCAGCGCACGGCGCAGATCTTCGGGAGCAGCCAGCGCGCGCACGTGATGCGCGCGGGCCCGCCGCAGCGAAGCGAGGATCTCGCGCACGCTGCCCGCGGCGCGGAGCACGCCGCGCTCCAGGATCACCACTTCGTCGCAGAGCTCCGAGAGCTCGGTCAGGATGTGCGAGGAGACGAGCACGGCCTTGCCGAGTTGCGCCAGCGAGCGCACGAGCTCGCGCAGCTCGACGCGCGCGCGCGGATCGAGGCCGGCCGCGGGCTCGTCGAGGATCAGCAGCTCCGGATCGTGGAGCAGCGTCTTCGCGAGGCAGAGGCGCTGCTTCATGCCCTTCGAGAGCGCGCTCATCTCCTTCGCGAGCAGCCCGTCGAGCGAGGTGAACTCGCACGCGAAGCGCAGGCGTTCGCGGCGCTGCGCTCCGCGCAGCCCGTAGGCGCGTGCGAAGAAGTCCAGATACTCCGCGACGGTGGTCGCCGGATAGGCGCCGTAGGCGTCGGGCATGAAGCCCAAGCGGTGCCGCGCGCCGCGCGCGTCCTCGATCGCGGAGACGCCGCCGACCAACACCTCGCCCTCGTCGGGGAGCTCGAGGGTCGCGCAGATGCGCATCGTCGTCGTCTTCCCCGCTCCGTTCGGTCCGATGAACCCGCAGATGCGCCCGGGCTCCACGCGGAACGAGAGATCGCGGACGGCCGTGAACGCGCCGAAGCGCTTCGTGAGCCCCTTCACCTCGAGTGCTGCGGTGGTGCTCATCGCGCTTCGATCGCTCCGAGCGCCAGGGTTCCGAAGAGGAGATGCTCGCCGCGGATCTCCGCGCCTTGCAGCGGTCCGCGATCGAGCCACGGCGGAGCGTCGAGCTCGGCGGCGTAGAGATCGCGCAGCTCCGACGGGATGCGCAACGGCGTCGTGCCGCCGTAGCCCGCGATCTCGAAGCGCTGGAGCAGCGAGCTCGCCGAGCGACCTTCGCTCGCGGGCGCGAGCGAAGCGCTCGCTCCGGGAGCGAGCGGCTCGGCGAGCACGTGGCGTTCGCCCGCGCTGTCGTAGACCTCGAGGGCGCGCAGCGTGACGCCGAGCAGGTTCGCGACGCGCAGCGCAGCGCCTTGGCGTTCGAAGACCAAGCGCTCGGCGCAGGCGCTCTCCTCGATCGCCACGTGGCGCGTCTCTCGTCGCGAAGGCAGGTAGGCGCCGGCGAGCGCCCCGCTCCCCGCATCGATCAGATAGCGCAGTCGATGCGGCGAGAGCTTCGCCTCCGCCGCGAGGTGGAGCGCGGTGCCTGCGCGCGGTGAGAGCGCGGTCCCCGGCGTGAGCGGCGAGTAGAACGCGCGCCACTCCACCGTCGCGCGCCGTTGCTCGCGTTGGTCCAGCACCGTCAGCGAACGCGACGCGATGCGCGTCGAGAAGCCTTCCCGCGCGAAGGTGATCCCCAGCAGAACGACGCCGAAACAGAGCGAGAGCAAGGGCACGGTGACCAGCAGGAGCACGGGGCGCGAGAGGCGCTGCACGAACCAGAAGTTGAGCGGTCCGATCAACACCGCGAAGCCGAGCAGCACGAAGAGGATCTCGCGCACCGGCAGGTGGCCGAGCTCGCTCAGCTTCGGCATCGCGGAAGCGCCGCGAGCCTCATTGCGCCGCCCGGGTTGACTTGGGACCGGGACGCAGCTCCGCTGCGCGGCGACCGCGCGACCGAGCAGCTCGCATTCTTCGGTGCGCAGATCATCGAGAGCAGGCTCGCCGAACAGCAGGAGGCCGAGGCCCATGCTGTGCATCGTCACGCGCTGCGCGCGCGCGCGTTCGAAGCGCGGCTCGAAGGCTCCCGCGAACGCGGCGTGTTGCGGGAGCTGCTCCGCGCCGATCTCGCCGAGCACCGCCAGCGTCCCGCCCGCGGCCACATGGCGCGCGAGCAGATCGAGCACGCGCTCCTCGGGCAGAGCGTCCTCGGCGTCGAGGATCACGAGATCGAGGCTCGACAGCGCGCGCATGGAGAACGGCAGCTCGGCATACGTCGTCCGCACCCAATCGCAGCGCTTCCCGTCGTCGGCTTCTCCCGCGACGCCGCGGCCGCTCTTCCAGGACTCGAGCCAATACGGGGCAGCGCTCGCCGTCTCGCGCGGGCCGGCGACCACGGCCGCTCGAGCTTCGAGATCGAGCCCGTGGCTCGGACCGACCTGCCCCATCCAGACCTGGTGGAAGCCGGACTCGAGGCGCAAGCTGAGATCGCGTCGCGGGCTCGGGAAGAGCGGCACCAACCACTCGAGCTCGCGCGTCTCGCCCGGGGCGAGCGCGATCGACTGCTCGATCTCGAGCTCCTGCGAGCTGAACGGCAGCGTCCCGCGCAGATCGATCTCCCGCGCGAGCGAGCCGTAGTTCTCGATCGAGATCTTCACCGGCACCCAGCCGCGATGGCAGAGCTCGGGCCAGCGATAGCTCGCCTGCGCGCGCACCTGGATTCCAAGCAGCTCGCCGCGCACTTCGTCGCTCGCGTAAAGAGGAGCGGCCCCGAACGCGAGCACGAACAGCAGCAATACCCACCCAGGTGCAGTGCGCGCCTTGCGCGCGCAGCGGAACTCAAGCACGACGCAGCTCCTCCGGCAGAGCCTCGACTTCCTCGACGCGCTCCAGCAGCTCGCGCGCGATCGCCTCGGCGCGCACGTTATCCAAGCGCGCGCGATAGTCGAGCACCAGGCGATGCGCGAGCACGGGAGCGAACACCGCGCGCACGTCCTCGAAGCCCACGTGCGGACGACCACAGACGAGCGCATGTCCGCGCGCCGCTTCGGCCGTGCCGATCGCCGCGCGCGGCGAGCCGCCGTGGCGCACGTAGCGCTTCACCAGCTCGGGCGCCGACGGCGCTTCGGGATGCGAGGCCTCGACGAGGCGCGCGATCCAGCGCGCGACCGCCGGCGGCAAGAACACGCGATCGACGGCGGCGAAGAGCTCCGCGAGCTGGGCTTCGTCGACCGCGCGCTCGAGCGGCGGCCTCTTCCCGTGGTGTCGCTCGAGCAGGATCTTCTCCAGCGTCGCCGTCGCGGGCCGCTCGACGATCAAGCGGAAGAGGAAGCGATCGAGCTGTGCCTCGGGCAGCGGATACGTGCCTTCGAGCTCGATCGGGTTCTGCGTCGCGAGCACGAGGAACGGAGCGGGCAGCGCATGCGTCTCGCCGAGCACCGTGATCGCGCGCTCCTGCATCGCCTCCAGCAGCGCCGACTGCGTCTTCGGGGAGGCGCGATTGATCTCGTCGGCGAGCACGACCTGCGCGAAGAGCGGGCCGGGGAGGAAGCGCAGCGCGCGGCTGCCAGAGCGCTCCTCGAGCATCGGCCCGCCCGTGAGATCCGAGGGCAGGAGATCCGGTGTGAACTGCACGCGGCGGAACGAGAGCCCGAGCAGCGCCGAGAGCGCCTTCACGAGCTCGGTCTTGCCGAGGCCGGGCAAACCTTCGAGCAGCACGTGACCGCGCGCGAGCGTCGCCGCGAGCAAGAGCCGCTGCAGCGGCCCTTGGTCGAGCAACGCCGACGCGAGCCCAGCCTCGATGCGCTGCAGATGCGCGCGCACGCGCCCCAACGACTCCGCATCCAAACGCTCGACCTGGCTCATCGACGCTCCGCGCTCCGCTCTCCGGAGAAGAAGGACTCCACGGCGCGCCGCTGGCTCGGCGCGAGACGGCGGAGACGCGCGGCGCGCGCCTCTTCGAAGGCG
>JAEUHW010000386.1 GCA_016793245.1 Planctomycetota bacterium | reverse complement strand
TGCCTTCGCCGTTGAAGATGGCGACGGCGTACTCGAAGACCGAGGCGTCCGGAGCGCCGATGAGTCCCCAAGCCATGGCGCCGATCTCGCGATCATCGGGCGCGAAGAAGGAGCTCGAGCGCGGGCTCTCCAAGGTCTGCAGTCCCGAGGCGCGGTGGAGCTGGTGCATGCCGAACGGCGACTTCTGCTGCCCGACCGTGAGCTGGATCTCCTGCTCGAACGCGTAGCTCACCAAGCCGTCGAGGATGATCACATTTCCGCCGCCGGTCTCGTACTGCAGGTCGTAGGTGAGCTTCGGGTCGAAGGCGTGACCGGTCCACATCATCCAGGCGCGCCGCACCGACCAGTTCGACGTGTCCTGATCGCCGCCGAAGGTCGTACCCGCGGGGAACGGCGGGATCGGCGGCGCGCCGTGTCCGACGCGGTTGCTGTCGAGGTCGGTGTAGCTGGCTTGGATCTGCAGCAGCGCCGAGAGCTTGAGCGAGAAGTCCTCGTCGGCGGAGATGAGCGTGAAGCCCTTGCCCGCGCCGCCCTCGATCCGCGCCTTGCCCTCCGGCTCCGCACTCGGCGTCGCGCGCAGCGCGCGGAGCTCCGCATCGAGCTCGTCGCCCGCGGCCTGACGCAACGCGGGGACCTCCGCGGACTGCGCTTGCTGATCGCGGCGCGCGGCCTCGACGAGCTGGTCGCGCTCCTCGGGAGTGAGCGGGATGCCATGGCGTTCGAGGATCTCGGCGAGGGATCTGCCGAGCTCTTGCGCGACGGAATGCTCCGCGGCGAAGACGGAGCAGGAGCAGGCCAACAGCGCCAGGCGCTGCACGAGAGTCGGCATGACGGGTTCTCCAGAGGCGCCGTCGAAACGCGAGGCAGGGAGCGCGGCGGGACGGAGAAGCCGGCTGCCTGCGTGGATCCGGATAAGAACCTGCCGGCCCCGCGCCACGATCGACGAGCGGAGGCTACCCGAGCGACGAACCCACTTTCAACGACTCACGAGCGCAGCGCGCGCACGAGGCGCTCGAGATACGCGGCGATCGCGTCGCGAGAAACCTCGCCGCTCTCGGCCTCCAGCGCCACGAAGCCTCGATAGGACGCGCTGCGGAGCAGACGCGCCACGCGCGCGAAGTCGCAGGGCTCGTCGCGGCCCGCGTCGTTCTTCACCTCGAGCTTCACTTGCACGGCGACGGCGTGTGGCGCGAGCGCGGCGATCTCCGCGTAGCCGGAGCGCGCGAAGTTGCCGGTGTCGAGATTCACGCCGAGGGCCGGAGAGCCGACGGCGCGCACGAGGGCGAGCACCTCGCGTGAACTTTCGGTGAGCCAGCCGTGGTTCTCCAGCGCGAGCACGACGCCACAGCGCGCGGCGACCTCGGCCGCGCGACGCAGCCCCTCGACGACCCGCGGCAGGGCCTCGTCGCGCGCGAGATCCCGCGGTGCATTCCCGGCGAAGACGCGCACCGTGTGCGCGCCCAGATCGCGCGCGACCTCGATCCAACGCGTCACGGTTGCGAGCTCCTTCTGGCGTGCTGCGCCGTCCGGGAGCGCGAAGTCCGAACGGATCGGCAGGCCGCTCACGCAGATGCCGTTCACGGCCGCGGCGCGACGGAGCGCCGCCACATAGCTCGCGCTCTGCTCGCGGAACCAGTACGAGGTGAGCTCGACGCCCTCGAGTCCCGCCCGCGCCGCGAACTCGATCACATCGAGGAGCTCCATCTGCGGCGGCGAGGCGCCGAGCAGGTGCCGGAAAGAGTAGGCGGCCAGGCTCGAGCGCAGGGTGCTGCCGCGCGCCCTGCCGGCGACGGCGCTCTCCTCCTCCGGCGCGGAGCTCCCCGCCGCGGCGCCGCGGCCGCTCAGGCGGGCCGACCAGGGCGCCCACGCCGCACTCCGCAAGAAGTCCCGCCGCTCCATCACCTGCTCCGCTCGGAAAAACGACTGCGCGCTGGGAGGCGCGCGCGTAGCTTGGCTCGGCCTCGCATCCTAGCGTTCCCAAACGGAGGAGAAACATGTTCGATCACCCCTCGCGCGCCCTTTGCGCCTCGGCGCTCTTCGCCTTCGCCGTCGCCACGCCCTTCGCCCGAGCCCAGGACGAGATGGCCGCGCCGCAACCCGCGGCGGAGCTCTCGAAGCTCGCGGCCTTCGTCGGCAACTGGGAAGGCAGCGGCGAAGCGAACTTCTCCCCCGGCCAACCGCCGACCAAGTGGAAGGGCCACGGCACCCATCGCTGGTCGCACGACGGCCACTTCCTGCAGGAGGACTTCGTCCTCCGCTTCGAGGGCTTGCCCATCCCCTTGGTGATGCGTTCCTACTTCGGCTGGGATCGCGAGCGCGGGCGCTACGCGATGATCCAAGTGCAGAACAACGGCCGCGCCGTGCTACGCGACTTCGCGATCCAGCCGGACGGAGCGATCTACCAGATGCTCCTCCAGCACCAGGAGGGCGTGGACTACGCCGAGCGCTCTCTGATGCGCCTCGACGGCCAGAAGCTCGTGCACTCGATCGACCTCTTCCTGCCCGAGGGCGACTCGACGAGGGTCGTCGACGCCGTGTTCACGCGCAGCGAGAAGGCCTGCGAAGTGCCGCTCGAAACGCCGCCGTTCCCCGGCAACGTTCCGCACGACGCGATGAAGAAGCTCGCGCGGCTGCACGGCACCTACGCCGTGAAGGGCACGATGACGATGGCTCCCGGCATGCCGCCGATGAAGATCAGCGGCGCCGACGTGTTCCACACCATCTTCGGCGGCGTCGCGATGATCGCTCACACCGACGGCGCGGCCGAGGGGATGCCCGGCAAGTACGTCTCCGACGGCTTCTTCGGCTACGACGAAGCGCGGGGCTGCCTGGTGATGGCGGCGGTGAGCAACATGGGCGAGATCATGCAGCTCGAGTACCGCTTCGCCGAGGGCGACCGCGCGCTGATCGGCATGATGGCCGGAGTCTACTCCGGTGCGCCCACCGCGATGCGTTACGTGATGGAGCTCGATGAGCAGGGCGCCCTCGTGCGCGGCTCGGGTCACACCCTGAGCGGCACGGCGGCGCCCTTCGAGAGCTTCGCCGCGACCTACACGAAGAAGTAGGCCGCGAAGCAGCGCTCAGCTCTTCTCCTTGGACAACCCCGCCTCGACGGCCTGCGCGATTTGCTTCGCGCGGGCCTCGAGCGCCGCGCGGTCCGCACCCGGCTCGGCCTTCAGCGTGACGCCCGTGGCCGCGCAGGGCTTGCCGTCGCCGCAATCGCAGATCGGCACGGTGACGTCGAGCGCGCCGTTCTCCTCGAGCACGACGACCTCGTTCTTCTCGATCGCGCGCAGGTCCTCGGGATCGGAGGCCTGGCCAAGCTTCGCCGGCGCCGTGCTCGCGACGGCGTGATAACCGCTGCCGTCGGCGCGCTTCTGGTGCACGGTCAGCCGCACGACGTCCTTGTTCTCCGCGGCGAGGGACTCGACGAGCGCCTGCGCGGAGGGGCTCGGAGCTTTGGGCGAGCTCTGACAGCCGACGAGCGCCGCCACGAGCACGGTGGAGAGAAGAGCAGAGAGCGTTCGGAACATCGCAGGACTCCTCGCGAGTTGCAGAGCTCGGAGCGCGCGCGCGCGCGCTCCGAGAACGGTGCGCCGAACTTAGCACGCGCCCTCGCGCCCTCGACAGGGCGCGACCGGCGCAGGAGCGCCTGAAATGCCGTTCGGATCGCAGCGCTACGCCGCGCGTTGACGGAAGCGATCCACCGCCACGGCGCCGACGATGATCGCGCCGATCCACATCTTCTGCATGGGATCGGAGACCTCGGCGAAGACGCAGCCCGAGCGCAAGGTGGTCATCATCAGCGCGCCGAGCAACGAACCGAGCACGCTGCCGCGGCCGCCGGAGAGGCTGCCGCCGCCGATCACGACGGCGGCGATCACCTCGAGCTCGAGCCCGACGCCAGAGGTGGGATCGCCCTGCTTGTTCAGTTCCGCGAACTGGAAGACACCGGCCAAACCAAGGAAGGCACCCCCGAGCGCGTACACCTGGATCTTCGTCAACGCGACCGGGACACCGCAGAGGCGCGCGGTCGGCTCCGAGGAGCCGATGGCGAAGAGGCGTCGACCGAACACCGTGCGATTCAGCACGAGCGCCAGCAGGACGCCGAGCACCAGCACGATCCAGACGCCATCGCAGACCAGCGCCCAAGAGTCACGCGCCGGCGGATCGAGCAGCGTCCCGAGCCACTCCGGCGCGCTCGCGGCCTGGATCTTCTTCTGGTCCGCGAGCCGCTCGGCGAGACCGCGAAAGAAGAGCATCGTGCCGAGTGTCACGATGAAGGGTACGAGGCGCAGCGAGGTGATGAGCACGCCGTTCAGCGCACCGCCGAGGGCGGCGATCGCGATCGCGCCGAGGACCGCGACGTACGCGGGATAGCCCTGCTCCAGACCCAGCGCCAAACACACCGAGCTCAGCGCGAGCAGCGAGCCCACGGAGAGGTCGATCCCGCCGGCGGCGATGATCGCGGTCATGCCCAGGGCGCCCATGCCGACGATCGCCGTCTGCTTCGCGATCAACGCCAAGCGGAACGACGAGAGGAAGGTCGCGTCGGGCTTGAAGACGCGCCCGTAGATCCAGAACGCGAGTACCACCAGCACGAGGCCGAGAAAGGGCGCCAGCGCCGCGGCGAGCCAACGCATGGCGTTGCCGCGCGCGTTTCCACTCGCATCAAGCTCCGACGGCAAGGCGCATCACCTCCTCTCGCGTCCACTCCTCGATCGGGCGCAGCGCGACCAGGCGACCGCGGCAGAGCACCCCCAGCGTGTCGCAGACGTTCATCAGCTCGGGCAGGTAGGAGGACACGAGGATCACGGCCTTACCTCGAGACGCGAGCTCGCCGATCCAGCGGTAGATCTCGGCCTTGGTGCCGACATCGATGCCGCGCGTCGGCTCGTCGAGGAGCAGGATCTCCGCATCTTGGTGCAGCAAGCGCGCGATCGCGACCTTCTGCTGGTTACCGCCCGAGAGCTCGCGGATCGCCTGGCTCGGCGAGCGCGCCTTGCAGCGGAGATCCGCCAAGCGCGCGCGCACGACGCGATCGCGGCGGCGCAGCGAGAGCAGCCCGCCGCGCGAGAAGGGCCCGAGCGCGGTCGCGCTGAGGTTGTCGGCGAGCGAGAGATCGAGGAAGAGGCCCTCGCCCTTGCGATCCTCGCTGACGAAGCCGAGCCCCGCGGCGATGCTCGCGCGTGGCGTCGTCGGCACGCGGAGCCCGCACGCGCCGCTCACCGAACCCGCGACGACGCCGTCGAGTCCGTAGAGGCAGCGCAGCACCTCGCTGCGTCCGGCGCCCACCAAGCCCGCGAGACCCAAGATCTCACCGCGGTGCAAGGTGAACGAGAGCTGCTCGGGCTTCTTGCTCCCCGAGAGCCCGCGCACCTCGAGCAACGCCTCGCCGCGCGCGTGCGGGACGCGAGGGAACATCTCGCCCATCTCGCGCCCGACCATGTGGCGCACGAGCTGCTCGTGATCGGTCTTGGCGAGCAGACCGCTCGCGACGCTGCGCCCATCGCGGAGCACCGTGTAGCGCGTGCAGAGCGCCGACACTTCCTCGAGGAAGTGCGAGATGTAGACGATCGCGAGGCCGCTCGCGGCGAGCTCGCGCACGAGCGAGAACAAGCGCGCGACGTCGTGCGCACCGAGCGACGAGGTCGGCTCGTCGAGCACGAGCACGCGCGCCGAGCTCGCGAGGGCCCGCGCGATCTCCACGATCTGCTGCTCGGCGATCGGCAGCGAGCCCGCGGGTCGATCGAGGTCGAGCTCGCCGCGCCCCAAGCGCGCGAGCGCCGCGCGCGCGATGCGGCGCTGCTCGCCGCGGCGCAGCACGCCATAACTCGTGCGCTCAGCGCCGAGGAGCACGT
Organism: Planctomycetota bacterium; assembly: GCA_016793245.1. GTDB lineage: Bacteria > Planctomycetota > UBA1135 > UBA1135 > JADKAF01 > JADKAF01. Next base: position 2,992 of record JAEUHW010000386.1, on the reverse strand, counting down.
TCGCCTCGACGCTGAGATGCGGCGCGATCGCGAGCTCTTGATGGATCATCGCGACGCCGAGCTTCCGCGCGGCGGCGGGCGAGCGCGGCGCGTAGCGTTCGCCCGCGAGGCGCATCTCGCCCGCGTCGGGGCTCTCGACGCCGGCCAAGACCTTCATCAGCGTCGACTTGCCCGCGCCGTTCTCCCCGATCAGCGCATGCACCTCGCCGGGCGCCAACGCGAGCGAGACGCCGTCCAGCGCCTGCGTCGCGCCGAAGCGCTTCGCGATGTCGCGGAGCTCGAGCAGCGCTGCGGCCGAGCTCACGAACCCAGTCCGAGCAGCACGCGGATCTTGGGCTCGTCCATGTTCGCCTTCGTGCCGAGCTCGAGGCCGGTCTCGATGCGCGGCTCCACCGCTTCGCCCGCGAGCTTCGCGCGCATGGCCTTCACCGCGCGGTAGCCCATGTCGATCGGGTCCTGCAGCACCGTGGCGTGCAGCACGCCATCGCGCAGGCCCTGCACGATGTTCGGCGAGAAGTCGAAGCCGACGAGCTTCACCTTGCCGGCGAGGCCGCGCGGGTCGCGGCGCAGCACGGTGATCAACCCCGAGACGTTCGATTCGTTCGGCGCGAAGATGCCGGCCAAGTCCTCGCCATGCTCTTGCAGCAAGCTCTCGGAGGCGCGGATCGCGTCGGCTTCTCCGGGGCCGCCGCGCGTGTCCTTCGCCACGACGACGACCTCCTTGTACTTCGCGATCTCCTCCAGGAACCCGCGCTCGCGCTCCTCCGTGCTCTCCGAGCCGATCACATAAGGCAGCAGCAGCACCTTGCCCTGCCCGCCGATCAGCTCGACCAGGGTCCGCGCGGCCATGGCTCCGCCGGCGTAGTTGTTCGTCGCGACATAGCTCGCGATGCTCGCCGCCGCGGCCGGGTCCTTCAGCCCCGAGTCGAAGATCACCACGGGGACACCCGCGCTCGTCGCGCGGAGCACCTGCTTGCCGAGCGCCAGCCCATCGAGCGGCGCCAAGCAGATCCCGTGGTAGCCGTCGGCGAGGAAGTTCTCGACCACGGTCTGCTGGGCCGCCGTCGCACCTTCGCCCGCGGGCCCCTTCCAGACGATCTCCACGTCGGCGAGCTCGGCGTCGGCGCGCCGGGCGCCCGACTCGACCGCCTTCCAGAACTCGTGGCTCGTCCCCTTCGGGATCACCGCGACGCGCCAGCGCGCGCCGCTCGCGGAGTCGCCGCCCGAGCCCCCCTCGGCGCCGTCACTGCACCCGGCGAAGAGTCCCGGCAGAGCGGCGACGGAGAGCCAAGCGATCAGCGACGGCAGGCGCACGGGAGAACCTCGGGTGGGAGAGGAAGCGCGCAGGATACTCCCCCGCGCGCTGGCGTCTCAACGCCGCCATCGACCGGCCTCCGGTCGAGCGGGAGGTCCGCTGCCGCTCGGGTTCGTGCGTTCTCCGGCGACATCTATACCGGGGGTCATTGGAGCGTTCCGCTGCCGAAGCGAGTGGTAGGCCGCACGGTGCGCTGCAGCCCCGATCGCCGGCGGCGCTTCCCTGCCCCCAATGGCGATGAGGCAGGAACCGTGTAGCGGAACTCACCGGATCGCGGTTGCCTCTCCCTCGACGACCGTGTGGAGGAGGCGACGAGATAGCCCCTCCTGCTCGGGCGCCTTTCTGTACCTCGATCAACCGACATCCCGCTGGCCGGGCCCCGGATGCCGCACGAACATGGGCCGGCAAGCCTCCACCCACTCCCGAGAGCTGCACTCCAGAAAACTGCAAAGCCTCTCGAAGCGCAAATCGACCTACAGCGACGCGAGCAAGTCATCGACCGAGGTCGCCAGTCGATACTGAGCCGGCGCCTCCCGAACCTCGAGCGCGCGGAAGTGCTGGACGCCGCAGCGGATCTTGGCTGCCTCCGCATCGCGCAGGTCGGTGAGATAGCTGCTGCTCTTCGTCTCGACCACGAAGTAGAGCCGCTCTTCGCCGTCCTTCTCTACGAGCACGGCCCAATCGGGATTGTAAGAACCCAGAGGCGTCGGGATCTGGAACCAATCGGGGAGCTTGGCATAGAGCCGGATGCACTCGTTCTTCTCGAGATCGCTGGCGAACTTCGACTCGGTTCCGGAATCGTAGAGGACCTGCTCATAGACGGACTTCTTGGCTTCGAGCAGGTCCTTCAGGTACCCGACCAGCTCCTTCTGCCGGAAGAGCTCCTGCGCGTAGTACGCTTCGTCGCCGATCCGGTGGTACTTGATCCCGTCGACGATCGCGAGTCGCTTGCAGCGGTTGATCGCCTCGGACGCGGCGGTAATGAATGCTTGCGGGTTGCGCGGGAAGTCGCCGAGACGCCCGCTCTCCGTCAGTACGCGGTAGATCGAACGTCGCGTGAGCTGCGTGCGGTCCTGGAGCACGGTGAGTATGTCCGGGAGTTCGACGACGGCTTCCTCGAGCACGACGGGTTGCTCGTCGCTGGTCTTCGTCGCCTCCACGCCGGACTTGGCGATCGAGATGTCGGCTTTCCTCCACTGGAGACGAGTCTTCGGGATGGGCGGAGCCTCGCGCAGTGCCTGGATACAGCTCTCGATCAGCTTCTCGTTGTCGAAGTGCACCCGGTAGGTCGTCCGGTACTTGATCCGATCCCACAGAGCCTTGAACTCCGCGCTGTCGAGCACCGCCTCGCGTGGCAGCACTCGGCGTCGCTCATCGGCGTTCTTGATCTCGAGGCGCCCGGCGAGCTTGCGCAGGATATGGACGATCTGATCGCGCTGCGGCTCGCGCTCGTCGGGCAGCACGAGAGTCTCTTCCCTCAGCGCCACCTTGAGCGTGTCCTGCACCTTGCCCTTGGCATCGATGTAGCCTTCCGCCTTCAGGTGCTGCCAGAGCAGCTTCGATGCGTCGGCTCCGAGCGGCTGCGCAGAACCGTCCGCGGCGGTGCTCGTCACGCCCGCGAACTGGTGCTGCTCGACGATGCCGAAGCGGATTCCGGTCTCCGCCTCGATATCCTTC
>JAEUHW010000333.1 GCA_016793245.1 Planctomycetota bacterium | reverse complement strand
GGCAAGTGCTACCTGGGCTTCGGTTCTATTCCGACGGCGCGCGCTTCCTACGCGACCGGCAGGCGCTCGATCAAGCCGGCGCCCTGACCGGCGGACCAGAGAGAACCAGATCCCCCTCGCACGGCTCGTCTGGAACCAGAGGTAGGTTCGCGTCTACGTGATCGGAATCAGGCGCCTCGCGGTGCGCGTCAACAAGGTGCAATCTTCGAACCAATCGAAGCTGATAATCTCGACTGAGGAAATAGCCATGGCTGATGAATTCGGATTCATGGAGACCGGCACGTTGTTCGAGGGACAGGGATGCGCAGCAACTCCATGCGGCGGTGGCTGTTCCTCGACGGGAAGCGCTAGCTGCGAAGAATCAGGGGCGGATGGAAGTACGCATGGTGAGCAGGTCCGAACTGTAGGGCTTGTCCTGAGACGCCCAGATTTCTCAAGGCGAGATGATCAGATCGGTCATGATAAAGTGATCGTCTCTCGAGGAGAGCTGTTGAGCCGCACGCGCGCTGAGTTCGTTCATGGAGAGGATCTGGGGGATTGGAGATGGTTTCCCTTGAATGGCGTGCATGAGGCAGCCCTTTCGGATGATGTTGGTTTCAATAGGAGAAACAGTAGATTTACGTCTGAGATGATTGACTGGGTTGGAGCGAATCACCGTACTCTTTCTGATCCCTGGGGTGATACGGGAGATGACAAGTTGTACGATCGAAACAGGACTGACTACTGGCATCATTGGACTCCTGCATTCGACTCCACGTTGTGCGTGGGCACCCCAACTTCTTCGTTAGAAGTCTTGATGAGCCCCCCCGATGACTCCTCGGATGGAAGCGGGTCTTCGAGCGATAAATTGGATACTGACGCATTCAAGCAGCGAGCCCTATCGGGCGCGCCGACAGCCTTCGATCACGATCCAGGAGTCAGGGCGGATGAAATGGGAGATGCGGATCTCGGAAATTCAAAGTCGCGCCTTGGACTCTCATCTTCAAGGAATGGCGATAGGCTCAGCGTAGCGGCAGCACCGAATGCGTTGCATATGTCTCCTAATGGTTATGAGGTATTTCGATTTACCGCAATTCTAAGGATGTCATGCCCTTGCCTCGTTGACGCCTGGTTCATCTGGGAAAAGAAAGCGGTCGGCACGAAGAATTACAAAAATGATGAGCCGTTTCCGGATCGTGGGCTTCAGATGCGAGCTCAAATGCGCAGGCTGACAACGCCTATTACACGACTTGGCAAGGGTGGCGAGTGCGCAATCGCAGTGACGGATAATGTTCTTCGCAGTGCAGGTAGAGAGGGCACTGTGAACAGGTCAGGTGATAAGTGGCGCGTCGTGGCGTATGCGAAGTGGAATTTTAACGGAAATTATGTTATTCAGAGCCACGAGAAGGTCGTCGAGCTGGTTGAGGATCTTCTGAAGCTTGGAAAGTGGAACATGGTGTTGCGGTAAGTGAGAATGTGAAGTCGGTGCTTGTTGTTGAGTTGTAGTTGGCGCACTTGCCGGTTTGCGAATCCGGGTGGAGGCTTAAGACGATGAGTCGTAATAGCTTGCGCAATTGCTTGCTTAGAATCGCCGATGCTTGGGCTATTTCGCGCATTCGCATGATTGTCTTGGGCGCGCAGACGCGAGCGTCGCAGGCGACAACATGGATTAGCCTCGGCAGTGTTGCCTTCATTTGTGCGTGCTCGAGCTGTCCCATTCCTCCCGATCCTCCTGACTTGAGGTCTGGTTCGTTCTTGGAGTGGAGATTGGACCCAGCAGAGGGTGTCGAGCTCGTCGCGCGCTCTACTTTTCGCGATTCGGTGGGCGCGACCAACGTGCTCCGGGTAGCCAGAATTGCATACTTTGGAGAAATACAAATGCGCGGAGACATTGTTAATATTTATGTTTCGCCCCCGCGAGCGGAAGCCGCAAGACTTTGTTTGTCTCGACTTGCAGGCTGCCCAGGATATCGTTGCGAGGTGATTCGGAAGAATGCGAGATAGAGAAGCTCCATGATCGTGAGTGGTGATTGGCGGCAGGCTAATCCGAACTCTCGACGAGAAATGTAATTGTCCTCTCCATCTGTTACGTAGCGAGCCCAATGGCGCCACACGCAGTTCCCCGTTGCACGTTCCGTGGCACGGCACAGAAGGATCGCTTCAAGTCTATCTTTGAACTTTCACGATGCCCTCCAGCGTTCTCCCCTACCGGGCGACGAATACTAAGATTCGATCTACTTGCGTGGAATTTGTAGAGAACTGCGAGTGTGCGCATGAGTTGCGATGACCTTGATCGGGGTGATGGTTCATGTTGGTGGGCACGATTTGCGAGAAGAGTGGGAGGGCTGAATGAGGAGTCACGCCTTTCGGTACGTGCCGTGAAGATGGATGGTCGAATCTGCGTCATGCTGGGCGTGCGCCAACCGGCATCGCTTGCAGGCGAAGCCGAAGGAATGCATGCAGAAGTGGAGAGCAGGCTTGAAGTTGGTCCGTATGTCGTTGAGCTTCGCAGGGTAATACCTTGCCCAAAGGGCGGCGACTCGAGCCGATTGGATTCTGCGCATCAAACGGAAACATACATCTACCTGAGATCGCTCCGCCGCAAGCGCTAACCTGTCTCACGGTCTACGCGAACGTGGGCCTTGCAGGGGGGGCGAGAATCTGGCTCTCCTGGACGCTGACGAAGACGCTTCGCCCCTTCGGGTGGCCCGCGGTGTGGCGCTGATCCCGCGTGTCTTGCGCCCTAACTAAGCCTTCACCCCCGCCAACCCCTCCATCACCACCCCCCGCCAAGCCCTCGCCCGCGCCTCACTCCTCTTCCACCGCGCCGCCTTCAACTCCTCCGTCGTCGCGCGGAGCTTCTTCTCGGCGAAGCGCTCCCCGAAGTAGAAGACCGGATCAGAGGTCGCCGACCAGAGCGGATCGGGGAGCGGATGCGCGCGGAGGACCTCCTGTGCGAGCTGCACGATCGCGAGCGGATCGCCCTCGGCGTCCTCGAGGAGGATGTCGATCTGGTGGCGCAGCGAGTAGTCGTGGCCGGCGGGGAGATTCTTGGTGGAGCTGTAGTCGTAGCGGCGGAGGCGGTGCGGGAGCGGCTCGTCGTGCGGGAGGAGGAGGGAATGCGCGACGGCTTCGCAGAAGCCGCGGTATTGGCGGTAGGTGAGGAAGGCGGTGTGCAGGTGGTCGTGCGCGACCTTCAGACTCTTCATGCCGTCCAGGTCGCCGAAGCCCTTGGTGAAGTCCGCCAGCATCAGGTCGTAGAAGAAGACCGAGGCGTCGGTGCCGGAGGTGCGGTCGAGGGCTTGATAGAAGGTCTCCTCGCCATCGGGGCCGGGGTTCCGCCAGGAGTCGAGGAAGCGCGCGTAGCGCTCGGGTCCGCGGTCGACATCGAGGGCGCGCAGCAGGCCGGCCAAGATGAGCTCGCGTTCGGCGGGGGTGCAACGCGCGAGGTCGGCGGCGCGGAGGCCGAGGGGGAGGATCTGCGGGGTGAGCGCAAGCTTGCCGGCGGCGAGCGCGGTCGCGGGCTTCAAGGCGGGCTCGCTCTGCGCGGCGAGTTCGCGCGTGCCGAAGGCGTAGGCTAGGAACTCGACCTCCGGCCAGGTCTCGGTCGGTGGTGCCACCTTGGCGACCTTCTTCCGCACGAGCTTCCACTCGCTCGGCTTCCGCTCGGCCGGCACGTGCGCTTGCGCCGCGAAGCTGCGGAGGGCGGCGAGCTCCTTGCGGTAGAGCTCCGGCTCGTCGTCGGCGGCGAGGGCCGCGTCGGCGGCGCGCGTCTCGAGGTCGCGGAGGAAGGCCTCGCCGGCTTCGAGTTTCTTCGTCCCCGCGAAGCTCTTCTCGAGCTGCTTCAGGAGCGGGGCGAGCTGCGCCGCGTCGGGGGGCGACCCGGCGGCGGGGGTCTGCGCGGGTGCGTGCGTCGCGAGAGCGGCGGCGAAGAGGAGAGCGAGAACGGGAGCGATCGGGAACGATAGAGATAGAGTCTCAGCGGAGAGCGAGCGGAGTGAGAGCACGGGGAATCTCCCGGACCTTGCGGGCGCGTGTCGGGCAGGACGGACGCGCCCTGGTACTGGGCGCAGAAGAGGAATCCGGTCCACAAACTCGGAAAGCGTCGTCCTCTTCTTCGCGGCTCGTGAACGCGGCAGCCGGGCCGAGGTTTCACGCGAGTTCGAGAACCTGGGCGCCACCCTCGTCGCGAGCTAGCATGCGCATCGATCGGTGCATCGGAGGATTCGTGGCGTCGGGGATCGGGCAGAAGTCCACTGCGGAAGTGTTGCACGAGGTCTTCGGCCATGCCGAGCTTCGGCCGGCGCAGCAGCACGCGCTGGAGCCGATCCTCGCGGGGCGCGATACGGCGGTGGTGCTGCCGACCGGCAGCGGGAAGTCGCTGCTCTATCAGCTCACCGGGATGCTCCGGGGCGGCACGACGCTCGTGATCTCGCCGCTGATCGCCCTGATGAAGGATCAGGTCGATGCCCTGCGCGCGCGCGGCATCGCGGCGGCGGCGCTGCACTCGGCGCAGAGCGCGGACGAGCTCCGCGACGCGCAGAACGCGCTCCGCGCGGGGGAGCTCCGCTTCGTGTACGCCGCCCCCGAGCGCATCCTGACGCAGGGCTTCCTCTCGGCGCTGCCGCCGGCGGGGCTCGCCCTCGTCGCGGTCGACGAAGCGCACTGCGCATCGCAATGGGGCCACGACTTCCGGCCCGAGTACCTGCGCATCGGTGCCTTCCTAGAGCGTGTCGGCCGACCGCAGACGCTGGCGCTCACCGCGACGGCGACGCCGACGGTGCGCGCCGATCTCTGCGCGATCCTGGGCCTCCGCGATCCCGCGGTGATCGTGACCGGCTTCGATCGCCCGAACCTCGCCTGCCGCGTGCAAAAGGTGCGCGGCGGGGCCGAGCGCGAGCAGGCGCTCGTCGAGCTGGTGAAGCAGAGCGCCGCGGGCCGCGGCGCGGCGCTCGTCTACGCCGGGAGCCGGAAGAACGCCGAGCAGGCGCGCGAGGCGCTCGAGCGCGCGGGGCTCCGCTGCGGCGTCTATCACGGCGGCCTGGATGCCGCCGCGCGGAACGCCGTGCAGGAGCGCTTCGCGAAGAAGGAGCTCGATCTCATCGCGGCGACGAATGCGTTCGGCATGGGCATCGATCGCGCCGACGTGCGCCTCGTCGCGCACGTGGATCTCCCGGGCTCGCTCGAGGCGTATTACCAAGAGATCGGACGCGCGGGGCGCGATGGCCAGCCGGCCGAAGCGGTGCTGCTCTTCTCCGAGCAGAGCGTGCGCCTGCAGGAGTTCCTGATCGATCTCTCGCATCCCGATCCCGCGCTCGTGCGGCGCGTCTACGATCTCCTCTGCAGCGCCGACGAGGAGAACTTCGCGCCCACACCGCACGAGCTCTCCGAAGCGCTCACCGAGCCGTCGCATCGCGTGGATGCCGCCGCGAATCGCCTGATCGGCGCCGGCCTCGCGCGGCGCTTGCAGGAAGGTCGCGTCGCGCTCGACGAGCAGGCGACCGTGCGCTACGAGGACGTGCTCGACGAGCGCACGCTGCGCGCGCGCCGCACCGCCGACGAGCGGAAGCTCGACACGATGGTGCGCTACGCGCGGGGCCGCCGCTGTCGGCGCGATGCGATCCTGGGCTACTTCGAGTCCGACGAGTTCGCGGGCGAGGTCGGCAGCGAAGGCTGCGGGCGCTGCGACGTGTGTCGAGGCGAAGGGCAGGGAGTCCCGCGCGCGCTCACCGAGCCGGAGATCGTGGAGCTGCAGAAGATCCTCTCCGGCGTCGTGCGCGCGCGCGGCCGCGCCGGGAAGGCGAAGATCGCGGCGATGCTGATCGGCGCGAAGACGAAGGAGGTCGTCGGCACCTGGCTGCAGGAGCTCTCGACCTACGGGATCTTGCCCCAGCTCTCGCGGGAAGAGGTCTACGCGCGGATCGACGTCCTGGTCGATGCGGGCCTGCTCGAGAGCGTGGGTGAGCGCTACCCGGTGCTCGGCGCGACACCCGAGGGGCTCGCTGCGATGCGTCGCGAGATCGCGGTCGAGCTGCCGTGGCCGCAGGCCGAGGCCGAGGTGCCGCGCACGAGCGCCTCACGTGAACGGAAGGCCGAGAGAAGCTACGCGCGCGCGGTGCGCGCCGCCGAAGCGACGGCGACGGAAGTGCAGTGGACGCGCGAGGAGCAAGCACTCGCCGAGGCGCTGCGCCGCTTCCGTCTGGAGCGCGCGCGGACGGAGGCGCTGCCGGCGTACATGGTGTTCTCCAATCGCACGCTCGAGGACTTGGTGAAGCAGAAGCCGACGACCGATCAGGCCCTGCTCGCGATCTACGGACTCGGTCCGACGAAGCTCGCGAACTTCGGCGCCGAGCTGCTGGAGCTCTTGCGCTCTCAGCTCGCCGCGTCGCGATGAGCAGCACGTCGCGCGCTCGTCTCGCCGCGGCGCTCGTGCTCGGCGCGCTCGTCGGGCTCTGCGCTTGGTCGTACCTCTCCGGCGGCTTGGCGGCGGCGCTCCTCGATCCCGCGCTCGCGGGCGCCGAGAAGGTCGAACGCCTGCGCGCTGTGTTCGCGAGCGCGGGTCCGCTGGCGCCGCTGCTCTACGTCGGCTTCGTGACGCTCGAGGTGATCCTCGCACCCATCCCGGGCACGCTGCTCTATCTGCCGGGGGGTGCCATCTTCGGCGGGTGGTGGGGGGGAACGCTCTCGCTCCTCGGCAACACGCTCGGCGCGGGGGGCGCTTGCCTCCTCGCGCGCGGCCTCGTCGGTCGTCGCGCGATCGACGGCTTCTTCGAGCGGCGCTCGCTCCGCCGCATGCGGGCGCTGCTGCGCCGCCGCGGCTGGATCCTCGTCGCGCTGCTGCGCGCGAACCCGCTCAGCTCCTCCGATCTCGTCTCCTACGCCGCTGGTGCCGCCGGGCTCAGCGCGCCGCGTGTCATGTTCGGCACGCTGCTCGGCATGGCGCCGCTCTGCTACGTGCAGGCGCATCTCGCCGAGACCTTGCTCGAGGCGGCGCCGTGGCTGCTCTGGCCGCTGCTCGTCTGCGGCGTGCTCTATCTCGCGGCGGT
>JAEUHW010000243.1 GCA_016793245.1 Planctomycetota bacterium | reverse complement strand
TCGACCTGGCTGCTCACCACCGGCTGGCGCCGCCACGGCCTGCTCGACCTCCGCGAGTTGCCGCGGCACCACACGCCCACCGGCCGACAGCGACGGAACCTCGCCGAATCAAGAAGCCGAGCAATCTCGCACTGACGCACTGCGCCCTGCCGCCGCGCGGGCGTGGAACCCCGTGTCCATCGACGTCGTTCTCGCATCGACGTCCGATCGCTCCCCATGAGCATGAGTTTCGGAGCCCCCGCCTCCAGCGGGCTCCGAAACGGCGCACGAGGTCTATCGACGAAGCGAAGCCGCGCCCGGAGGCGCAGCAAGCGACGTGAACGACGCGCGAGGTTCCGCGTTTCTCGTTCGCGCCGTTCACGCGTCGTCGCTCGACCACCGTCGACGTGCTACGCGCGCGTCGGGCGCGGCGCTTGCTCGCCGTAGGGCCGGGCGTAGCGCATGCGCGGTATTCCGTTCGAACGTCTCTCGCTACTCGCTTTCACGAGCGCGCCCAGCCGCTCTGCTGCGCAGCGGGATCAGGCAATCCTTGGGTTCGACGCTTGCGGCCCAAAGACTCTACCGCCCGCACTCCCCTGACCTCGGACGCACGGGATCGCCGGAGGCGACGGCGTGCGTCGTTGGGAGTGTCGGTCCTGAGGGCGAGAACGTCGAGCCTCGTGCGCGGCGAGAACTCAGAGCGAATCGAGCTTCCGGAGCAGGTCGGCGGAGAGCTCGAGGCCCGAGGCGGCGACGTTCTCGCGCACCTGCTCGGGGCGCGAGGCGCCGATGATCGTGCTCGCGATGTTCGGCAGGCGCAGGCACCAGGCGAGGGCGAGCTGCGCGGGCGTGTGGCCGAGCTCGCGAGCCAGCGCGGTGAAGCGCTCGGCGCGGCGCAGGTTCTCCTCCGTCATCCAGGGGAGCAAGAACGAGTTCACGCGCGCGTCGCTCGCGCGACCGCTCCGCGCCTTGGCGTCGGCGCCGTACTTGCCGGTGAGGAGCCCCTGCGCGAGCGGTGACCAGACGATCTGCCCGATCTCCTCGCGCTCGCAAGTGGGGATCACCTGCAGCTCGATCTCGCGCGAGAGGAGGTTGTAGCGCGGCTGGTTCGAGACCGGCAGGTCGGCGTTCCGCTTCTCGGCGATGCGGCAGGCCTGCTCGATCTGCGGCGCCTCCCACTGCGAGACGCCCCAGTAGAGGATCTTGCCCTGGCGGATCAGATCGTCCATCGCGCGCACGGTCTCGTCGAGGCGCACCGTGTCGTCGAAGCGATGGCACTGGTAGAGATCGACGTACTCGACGTTCAAACGCCGCAAGCTCGCTTCGCAGCTCTCGACGATGTGCTTCCGCGAGAGGCCCTTGTCGTTCTCGCCTTCGCCGGTCGGGAAGAACACCTTCGTCGCGACCACGTAGTCCTTCCGCGGCTTCTTCCGCAGCCAAGCACCCAGCACCTGCTCCGCGGCGCCTTGGTTGTAGACGTCGGCCGTGTCGTAGAAGTTGATCCCGCAGTCCCACGCCGCGTCGAGGCAGGCGTGCGCGGTCTGCAGATCGACCTGGCCGCCGAAGGTGAGCCAGGTGCCGAACGAGATCTCCGAGACGCGGACGCCAGCGCGCCCCAAGCGACGGTACTTCACGAGCGTTCTCCTGTGCTTCGGCCTGGATGCGGACTCAACGTTTCGCCTGGCGCTCTTCGAGCAGGTTCAGGTAGATGCGGCGCGTCGCTATCGAGCGATTCAGCGTGTAGAAGTGGATGCCGTCGACGCCGCGGGAGAGCAGCTCCCGGCACTGGCGCGTCGCGTGGTCGATGCCGATCTCCGCGACCTTCTTCTCGTCGCCGCGGCTCGCCTCCAGGCGCTCGTTCAGCACCACCGGGATGCTCGCGCCGCACATCTGCGTGAAGCGCCGCGTCTGGTCGACGTTCGTGATCGGCATGATGCCGGCGAGGATCGGGACGTCGATGCCGGCGGCGCGTGCGCGAGAGACGAACTCGTGGAACACGCGGTTCTCGAAGAAGAGCTGCGAGACGAGGAAGTCGACGCCGGCGTCGACCTTCTCCTTCAAGTGCGCGAGGTCGCGCGCGAGGTCGCGGCACTCGACGTGGCCTTCGGGATAGCACGCGGCCCCGATGGTGAAGCGGGGGAAGTGCTCGCGCGCGAACGCGACGAGCTCGCTCGCGTAGCGGAAGCCGTCGGCGGAAGGCGTGAAGGTCGTCTCGCCCTTCGGCGGATCGCCGCGCAGCAGGAGCACGTTATCGATCTCGGCCGCCTCGAGATCGGCGAGGACGCGCGCGAGCTCCGCGCGCGAGGCGCCGACGCAGGTCAGATGCGCCATCGGCTCGACGCCGACGTCGTGCTTGATGCGCCGTACGTAGTCGAGCGTCTTCGCGCGCGTCGAGCCTCCCGCACCGTAGGTCACGGAGACGAACGACGGCCCCAAGCGCTTCAGCTCGTCGAGAGCCTTGAAGAGCGCTTCTTCCCCCTCAGCGTTCTTGGGTGGGAAGAACTCGAAGGAGAAGGTGGGGCGCCGCAGCGCGATCAGGGCGTCGATCTTCATCGGCTCGGGAGCAGAGCTTCGCGAATGGGGCTTCGGATTAGCAGAGATTCAGACCAACACCGGGGTCGGGCTCGGCGCGTCGCGCCGACGGCGCGGCGCCTCGAAGACGGCATCTTCGTCGCGCCCGCCGCGGCGGCGGAACACGTGGAGCACGCGCGCGCGACCGAGCTCTTCCATCGCGGGCTCACCGGGGCGGCGCGGTGCGACATCGCCGAGCTCGTGGGCGTGGATCGCGACGCGCACCTGGGGGAGCCCGACGAAGTGCCACTCTTCGGCGCGGAGCTTCCCCGCGTGGACGTCGTGGTGCTCGAACATCGTCTGCAGCACGCTCTTCAAGGCGGAGAAGCCGACGCCGTTCTCGACGTAGAGCAAGTCGATCTGCAGCGCGCGTCCGACGTCCCACGCGTGAGCGCGCGCTTCGGGCGTGAAGACTTCGCGGTAGGGCGGACCCACGATCTGATCGTGCGCGCCGGGCTCGCCGCTCAGCACGATTGCGTCCTGGCCGTCGCGGGTCATGCCGACGAAGAACCAGTACTGCGGTGCCAGCAGCACGCCTTGGCCGCTCGAGGACGCGGAGCGCCCGAGGGCCTTCCAGAGCCGCTTCAATCCGCGGAGCAGCGCGCGACGGCGCTGCACGATGTCGCGGCGCCGTACGATCTCCTGCAGCTCCGGGAGCTCGAGCGCGGTGGGACTCAGCGCGAGCGGCCAGCGCCGCGAGCGGAGCGGCGGCATCTTCTCGACGAGTTGCACGGCGACATCGCCGGCTCGCGGCAGCGCCGGCGCGAAACGCAGCGCCCAGCCGAGCCGACGGCAGAGCGCGGCCAAGCGCTCGCGTTCGCGCGCCATGACGGTGCCGCCCGCGTGGATCGAGAGCGGTCGGGGCAGCGAGGGGTCGAGCTCCGGCTCTAGGTCGCGGAGGTCCGAGCGCGTCTGGAACGCGAGCGCCGCCGCGGCCAGCCAGGCGAAGATCGTGCCCAGGAGGTAGGTGAGCGGCGTGTCCTCGACGGCTGCGAGCTCGGCGCCGAGGCCGATGGCCGCGCCGCCGCGCGCGCTGAGATCGATCGCGAGGGCGGCGAGCGCCAGCATGCCGTTCCGCAAAGCGAGGACCTTGCCCCAAGGCACGGAGCGCACCGGCCCGCCGCGCCGCTCGCGCCACAGCAGGTCGAGCTGCGGTACGGCGCCGAAGCGCACGCGCGCGAGCAGCACCGCCGTGGTGAGGACGATCGCGGCTCCCGGGATCCAGGTCGGGAGGAACCAACTCGCACTCGCGAGCAAGGCGACGACGGCGGTCGCGAGCACGAGCGCGCCACCCAGGATGCCGACGTGGCCGCGGCGGCGTGCGCGGAGGAGCTCGTCGCGCAGGAGCTGTGAGAGCAGGAGCAGCGAGAGCCCGATGCCGAGGACGATGCCGGCCCACAGCGCCGCGAGGAGCGCGAGCCAAGCGCTGTAGAAGAAGGACTGCAGCAGCGGACGCAGGTTCGGCCGCAGCGTGAGCAGCAGCACGGTCTGCAACGCGAGGAACGCGAGGCCGACCCAGATCGCGCGCGATACGAGCTTCGGCGTCCCGCGCTCGAGCGCGGGCTCGCGGCGCAAGTCGATCCCGATGTCGAAGCCGAAGGTCTGCTCCGCTTGGCGCAGTCGCGCCTCCGCGAGCGCCCAGAGATCCGCACCCCGCGGGCGCAGCGCGATCGTCGTTCCCAGCGCCAGCAGAGCGAGCACGAGCCCGTCGGCCCAATCGTTCGGCGCGAAGCGCCCAACGGCCTCGAAGGCGACGAGCAGGCCGACCAGGGCCGCGAGCGACCACGATCGGCCGCGCGGGAGCCGAGGCAAGGCGAGAAGAGGAGAACGGCGCGAGCTCATGCGCTCCTTCGGAGAGGCCCGGGCCGAACCAGGGAGGCGCGAGCGCGCGGAGTATACTCCGGCGGTGCCGCTCTCCGCTTTTCATCCTTCGGTCGCGGCATGGTTCCGCGAGCGCCTCGGCGCCCCGACGCCCGTGCAGGAACGCGGCTGGCGCGCGATCCGCGAGGGCGGGCATGTCCTGCTCGCCGCGCCGACCGGCAGCGGCAAGACCTTGGCGGCGTTCCTGCACGCTCTCGATGCCTTGCTCGGCCTCGGCGCCGCGCTCCCCGACGAGACGCGCGTCCTCTACGTCTCGCCGCTGAAGGCCCTGGGCAACGACGTCGCGAAAAACCTCCTCGCCCCTCTGCGCGAGCTCCGCGAGCGCGATCCCGCGCTGCCGGAAGTGCGTGTGTTCGTGCGCAGCGGCGACACGCCGGCGCGCGAGCGCGCGGCGATGCAGAAGAAGCCTCCGCACGTTCTCGTCACGACCCCCGAGTCGCTCTTCCTCCTGCTCGGCTCCGCCGGTGGGCGCGCGCTGCTCGGCACCGTGCGCACCGTCATCGTCGACGAGATCCACGCGGTGCTGCCCGACAAGCGCGGCGATCATCTGGCGCTCTCGTTGGAGCGCTTGGAAGCGCTGACCGGGCCGCTGCAGCGGATCGGGCTCTCGGCGACGCAGCGCCCGCTCGAGCGCACCGCGGCGTATCTCGCGGGCAGTGCGCGCCGCGCGACGATCATCGACGCGAACCTCCCGCGCGCGCTCGACCTCGCCATCGAGCTCCCGAGCTCGGAGCTCCAAGCGGTGTGCTCGCACGAAGTGTGGGCCGAGATCTACCAGCGCATCGCCTCTCTCGTGCGCGAGCGCCGTTCGACCCTGGTCTTCGTGAACACGCGCAAGGCCGCGGAGCGCGTCGCGCGCGAGCTCCGTGCGCTGCTCGGCGAGGAGCGCGTCGGATGCCACCACTCTTCGCTCGCGCGCGAGCGGCGCCTCGAGGCCGAAGAGCGCTTGAAGGCCGGCGCGCTGCAGGCGCTGGTCGCGACGGCCTCGCTCGAGCTCGGCCTCGACATCGGCGATGTCGATCTCGTCGTGCAGATCGGCTCGGTGCGCTCGATCGCGACCTTCCTCCAGCGCGTCGGCCGCGCGGGCCACAGTGTCGGTCGAACTCCCGTCGGGCGCCTCTTCCCGCTCACGCGCGACGAGCTCTGCGAGGCCGCGGCGATCCTGCATGCCGTGCGCACGGGCGATCTCGATGTGACGCCGGCGCCGCGCGGCGGGCTCGACGTGCTCGCGCAGCAGCTCGTCGGCGCCTGCGAGCAACAGCCTTGGCCTGTCGACGAGCTCTATGCCCTCGCGCGCGCCGCGTGGCCGTACCGCGCGCTCACGCGCGAGGACTTCGACGCGACGGTGGCGCTCCACACGCAGGGGCGCGAAGCGCTGCTGCACGAAGACGGCGTGCGCGGGGTGCTCCGCGCCACGCGCCGCGCACGCCTCGTGGCGCTCATGAACGGCGGCGCCATCCCCGACAACGCCGACTACAAGGTGGTGCTCGATCCCGAAGGCACCGCACTCGGCTCCGTGAACGAGGACTTCGCGATCGAGGCGAGTGCCGGCGATGTCTTCCAGCTCGGCGCGTCGAGCTGGCGCATCTTGCGCGTGCGTCAAGGCGAGATGCGCGTCGCCGATGCGGCGGGGGCGCCGCCGTCCTTGCCCTTCTGGTTCGGCGAAGCGCCGGCGCGGACGAAGGAGCTCTCCGCTCATCTCGGAGTGGTGCGCGATCAGGCGCTCCTGCCGCGTTGGCTGGAGGAGCACTGCGGTCTCTCCTCCGCCGCGGCCGAGCAAGTGCGCGCTTATCTCGAGAGCTCGCTGCAGGTCTTGGGGGCGTTGCCCACGCCGCAGCGCGTCATCGCCGAGCGCTTCTTCGACGAGACCGGCGGGATGCAGCTCGTGATCCACGCGCCCTTCGGCGCGCGCATCAATCGCGCGTGGGGGCTCGCCTTGCGGAAGCGCTTCTGCCGCGGCTTCGGCTTCGAGCTCCAAGCAGCGGCGAACGAAGACGCGATCGTGATCTCGCTCGGTCCGCAGCACAGCTTCCCCTTGGACGAGGTCTTCGACTTCCTGAGCCCCGCCACGGCGCGCGATCTGCTGGTGCAAGCGATCCTCGCGACCCCGCTCTTCGCCGCGCGCTGGCGCTGGAATGCCGCGCGTTCGCTCTTGGTCGAGCGCCGCCGGAACGGCCAGCGCGTGCCGAGCCCGATCCAGCGCATGCGCGCCGAGGACCTGCTCGTGCGCTGCTTCCCCGACGCCGTTGCGTGCCCGGAGACGCTCGACGGTCCGAACCTCGAGATCCCCTGGGAACATCCGCTCGTGCGGCAGACGCTGCAGGACTGCCTCGAAGAGGCGCTCGACGTCGAGGGCTTCCTCGAGGTTTTGCGCGCGCTGAAGGACGGCTCGCTCGAGCGGCGCGCGATCGACACCAGCTCGCCCTCGCCGCTCGCCGCGAGTGTCTTGAACGCGGCGCCTTACGCGTTCCTCGACGACGCGCCGCTGGAAGAGCGCCGCACGCAAGCGGTGCTCGGGCGCCGCGGTTCGCGCGAAGAGCTCGGCGCGCTGGGCGAGCTCGACCCCGCGGCCGTCGAGCGCGTGCGGGAAGAAGCGTGGCCCGATCCTCGCGATGCCGAGGAAGTGCACGAAGCGCTGCGTTGGATGGGCTTCGTCGAGTCGAGCGAAGTCGCGAGCTGGTCCGCGTGGCTGGAGACGCTGCACGCGCAGGGACGCGTGATGTTCGAAGCCGGGCGCATCTACGCCGCCGAGAGCTCGCGCGAACCCCGCGAGCTCTGGCGCGGCCGACTCGAGGCGCTGCCCTTCGTCGAGGCGAACGAACCCGCGCTCTTCGAGCTCGAGCGCGAGGGCAGTGCCTTGCGCGCGCGATTCGCCGGGCGCGAGGTATGGTGCGGGCGCCGCCTGTTGCAGCGCATCCGCCGACTGACCTTGGAGGACCTCCGCGCGCGCATCCAACCCGTGAGCTTGGAGGAGTTCGAGGCCTTTCGCGCGCGCTGGGAACATCGCAGCGAAGGCCAGCGCCTCGACGGCCCGCACGGCGTGGCCTTGGCGCTGCGCCAGCTCGCCGGCCGCGAGCATCCGCTCGCCGCGTGGGAGAGCGAGCTCCTGCCCGAACGCGTGAACGACTATCGGCGCGAGTGGCTGGATCAAGCGCTCTTCTCGGGCGAGCTCGTCTTCGGGCGCCTCTTCGGCAGCGGTGCCGCCGCACCGCGCGCGACGCCGATCACCTTCGTGCCGCGCGAGCATGCCGAGCTCTGGCTCTCGCTCGCCGAGCCGCTCGACTTCACCGAGTTGAGCTGGCGCGCGCGCGCCGTGCTCGACGTCCTCCGCGCGAAGGGGGCCTCCTTCCCTCAAGAGCTCGCACGCGCGACGAAGCTCCTGCCGAACGAGATCGAGCTCGCCCTCGCGGAGCTCTTCTCGCGCGGCGCGGTCACCTGCGATGGCTTCCAAGCGCTACGCGGCCTGCTGAAACCGCCGAGCCAGCGCAAGCGCCCGCTGCCGATCGCGGGACGTTGGGCGCTCTGGCGCACGGGCGAGCCGGTGCCTGCCCCTTGTCCCGACGAAGAGCGCGCGGAGCACTTGGCGCGCGTGCTGCTCGCGCGCACCGGCGTGGTCTATCGGCTGAGTTACCGCGAAGAGCGCTTCCCGCTCACCTGGCGCGAAGTCCTGCTCGCGCTGCGCCGCATGGAGCTCCGCGGCGAGGTGCGCGGTGGGCGCTTCGTGGCGGGGGTAGATGGGGAGCAGTATGCGGCGAGCGAGGCGGTCGAGGCGCTGCGGCGCGGTCGGCGGGAGGCGAGCGGCGTGCGCGGTTGAGCTGCGCTGCCGATTTGCGCTGCGCCGATGAGGAAGGAG
>JAEUHW010000238.1 GCA_016793245.1 Planctomycetota bacterium | reverse complement strand
CTCGCCGTCGCCGCGCGCACGCGCCTCCGCGAGCCGCGCGTAGAGGAACTCGAGCGCCGGCGTCGCGCGGAAGATCGGCGCCTTCGCGCAGACGGTGTTCCAGGTCCCGCCGAAGGTCCAGAGCTCGAAGCCGATGCCGAGGAGCGCTGCTCCCGCGAGCGCGGTGCGCGCGCGAGGAAGCGCTGCGAGGCGCGAGATCGAGCCCATGAGCAAGAGCAACACGAGCGCCGCCGCGCCGAGGAGCGCTGTTCGACCGCGCGACGAGAGCGGTCCGCCTTGCAGCCCCCAGAGGATGCGCCCGCCGCGCAGCGTGCGCTCGCCGCGCTCGTCGGAGCAGCGCACCTCGACGTCGTACGCGCCGTTCGGCAGCTCGAGATGGACGAAGCGCGCCTCGACGATCAACGGATCGGCGAGCGCGGGCACGAGCTCGCGCTCCACGACGGAGCCAGCAGCCGCGCGCGGAATCAATCGCGCCAAGGCGCGCGTTCCGGCGCGTTCGAGCCGCACGCGGATCGGCACGCCGCTCTCGCCGGAGCGCGCGATCCCGCGCGGCTCGAGCAGCACTTCGCCGGCGCTCGTCGGCTCTGGGCTCGCGAGCTCGGCGCCGGCCGCGCGCTCTTGATCCGGACTCGCGAACGCGCCGACCAGCGCGAGCACGAGCAGCGTCGCGAGCGGCGCGCTCCAAGCGCGCGCGCACTCGCGTCTCGCGAGGCGCGCGAGATCGAGCGCGCCGTCGAGCCCGAGGGCCGCGAGCAGCGCGAGGGCCAAGTTCGCGATCAGATGCGCGCGCGTGAGCTCGACCATCGAGAACGGCGGCACGCGATGCAGCAGCCCGGCGAAGGGCTCGATGCCGCGCCCCGCGAGCAGCGCGACGAGTGAGAGCCCCGCGAGCGTCGCGCGATGACGCGTCCCGCCGCGCGGCGCGGCCGTCCAGCCGATCACCGCGAGCGCGAGGGCCAACGCACCGACGTGCGCGGTATGGGCTTCGAGGAAGGTCGCGGGTCCGCGCCAGCCACCCGCGCGCGGATCGCCGAGCCATGCGCTATCGACGAGGAGCTGCGGATAGAGCGAGGCTTCTCCCGCCGAGAAGAGCAACGCGAAGCTGCCGCCCGCGAGCGCGCCGAGGAGCACGCGCGCGAGCGTGCGCTGCGCGCGCGGCGCGCAGGCCGCGATCGCGATCAGCGCGCCGGCTGCGGCGAGGCGTAGCGCGCCGAGACCGAGAGAGACGCCATCGTGCGAGGCGACGCGCGCGGCGCGCAGCGCGTCGATCGCGCTCTCGCCCAGATACTCGACGAAGGGCACGAGCGCAGGTGCCCCCATCAAGCTGCCGGCGGCGAGCGCGAGCAGGGCTCCCGCGAGCGGTCGCAGCCCGCGACCCGCGCGTCGTTCGGCGATCCCGCCGGCGAGGGCGAAGCCCCCCGCCGCGACACCGACGAAGAAGCCCGTCTCGGGATGTCCGCTCAGCACCGCGAAGGCTTGGAAGAGCGCGACACCCGCCAACGCCAGACGCGAGCCCTCGCGCTGCGCGCGATCGATGGCGAGGAGCACCCACGGCAGCCAGCACGCGACATGCGCGAGCGGATAGAGCAGCCACAGCACCTGGAAGCCGCCGTACGCGTAGATCGCAGCCGCGACCAGCGCGGCGCCGCGCGAGCGGCCGAGCCGTCGCGCCAGCAGATAGCTCCCCGCGCCGGCGAGCAGAAGGCGCAGATAGGCACCCCACTCGAAGGCGTTCAGCGAGGAGCTCAGCTTCGCGAAGAGGGCGTGCAGCGGCACGCCGAAGGGATCGAAGTGCCCGAACTGGGGGTTCCCGAGCGCGGGCGAGCCGCAGAATTGGTACGGGTTCCAGAGGGGTGCTCGCCCGCGATGCACGACCTCGTCCGCGGCGAACGAGCTCCACGGGATCCACGAGTGCGCGTGATCGGAGAGCTCGGGGTTCGCCGCGCGCCCCCAATCCGCGGCCCACGGCGCGTGCATCGCCATCGTGTCCGCCGCGATCAGCACGCGCTCGGGATCGAGCAGCGCTTCATGCAGGAAGTAGGCCGGCGCGAGCAAGAGCAGCGCCCACGCGACGAGCGCGCTGCCTCGAGGGCTTCGGCCGCTTAAGCGCACGCGTTCTCGGGCTCCAGGAAAAAAAGGCTTGGCCCTCGCTCGCCCTTCGCGCGCGCGGCACTTAAACGGCGCGATGGCCGCGTCCGATGCAGAAGGTATACTCCCGCGCGCTGCGCATCCACGCCCCGCCGCGACGGATCCCCTCACCCACGCCGGGCTCTACCACAGGCTGCGAGTGCGGCTCTCCATCGTCATCCCCGTCTACAACGAAGAGGGAGTGATCGGCGCCGCGCTCGCGGCGACGACGGCCTTCGCATCGGCGCGCGGGATCGACTGCGAGGTGATCTGCGTCGACGACGGGAGCCGCGATGGCTCCGCCTCCGAGATCGCGGCGTTCGCGGCGCGCGATCCGCGCGTCGTGCTGCACCGCCTGCCCCGCAATCGCGGGAAGGGCGCCGCGGTGCGCGAAGGCGTGCTGCGAGCGCGCGGAGAGAACGTGTTCTTCCTCGACGCGGATCTCTCGACGCCGCTGGAGGAGCTCGATCGCTTCCTGCCGCGCCTCGACGCCGGGGTCGATCTCGTGCTCGGGAACCGGAAGGCGCGCGAATCGCAGATCCTGGTCCGTCAGCCGTGGCTCCGCGAGCGCTTGGGGAAGGTATTCACGGCGCTCTGCCGCGCGCTGCTCGCCCCCGGCATCGACGACTTCACCTGCGGCTTCAAGGGCTTCCGCGCGGCCGCGGCGCGCGCGGTCTTCCAGCGCTCGAGCCTCGACGGCTGGGCCTTCGACGCGGAGCTCGTGGTGATCGCGCGCGCGCTGGAGCTCCGCATCGAGCAGCTCCCCGTGCGCTGGAAGAACGATCCCGGATCGAAGGTGCGCATCTTCTCGGCGATCACCGGCGCGCTGCGCGATCTCCTGGTGCTCTGCTCGCGCCGTTGGCGCGGCAGCTATCGGCGGGAGCGCTGAGATGGAGCTGCAGGCCGTCGAGGAGATGTTCCGGATCGAGGACCGCCATTGGTGGTTCCAGGGGAAGCGGCGCGTCGTGCTCGGCACGCTCGATCAACTCCTCTCCACGCTGCCCGCAGGACCGCTCCTGGACTTGGGCTGCGGCACCGGGCGAACGCTGCGCGAGTTCGAGCAGCGTCGGAGGTCCTTCGGCCTCGATGCCGATCGCGCTTGCCTGGGCTACTGCGCCGAGCGCGGCGCGCGCGGGCTCGCGCGTTCGCACGGCGAGCGGCTGCCGCTCCGCGACGAGAGCCTCGCCCTGGTCTCCGCGCTCGACATCCTGGAGCACCTCGACGATGACGCCGCGTCGGCGCGCGAGATCCACCGCGTGCTGAAGCCCGGCGGCGTGCTGCTCGCCTCGGCCCCGGCCTACCGCTTCCTCTGGTCGCCGCACGATGAAGTTCTGCATCATCGGAGGCGCTACACGAGAGCCGAGTTCACGACCTTGCTGCGCTCCGCGGGTTTCGTGATCGAGCGCCGCTTCGCGTTCAATTACCTTCTCTTCCTGCCGATCCTCGCCGTGCGGATGCTGCGGAAGCTCCTGCCGTTCGGCCGCGGGTCGACCGACTTCTTCCTCCTCCCGCGCCCGCTGAACGCTCTGCTGCGCGCGCTCTTCGAGGTGGAGTGGGCGATCGATCGCGTGCTCTCGGTGCCGGTCGGCGTCACGTGGATCGTCGTCGCGCGAAAGGCGCGCTGAACCAGGCTCTCCGAGGCTCGATCAAGGATGTACAAGGGGAAGACCGTCAGCGTCATCGTGCCGGCCTACAACGAAGAGGAGACGATCGCCGCGGTCGTCGCCGACTACGTGAGCGCGCCCGAGGTCGACGAAGTCCTCGTCGTCGACAACAACTGCAAGGACCGCACGGCCGAGCGCGCCACCGCGGCCGGCGCGCGCGTCGTGAAGGAGAGCCGCCCTGGTTACGGCTCGGCGCTGCGCGGCGGCCAGGACGCCGCGCGCGGCGAGATCTTGGTGCTCACCGAGGCCGACGGCTCCTTCAAGGCGCGCGACCTGGCGAAGCTCTTGAGCTACCTCGAGGACTCCGCAATGGTCCTCGGCACGCGCACCACGCGCCAGATGGTCGAGCAGGGCGCCAACATGGGCAAGCTGCTCCGCTGGGGCAACGTGACCATGGCGAAGATCTTGGAGCTCCTCTGGTACATCCCGCACGAGCCGCGCTTGACCGACGTCGGCTGCACCTACCGCGCGCTCTGGGCCGACACGTGGAAGCTCATGCGCGACGGTCTCTCGTGCACGGGTCCGCAGTTCTCACCCGAGATGATCTGCGAGGCGTATCGCCACGGCCTGCGCGTGATCGAGATCCCCATCCACTACTACCCGCGCGAAGGCGGCGAGTCGAAGCACTCCGACTCCTTCTGGAAGGTCGCGAAGACGGCGCTGCGCATGTTCCGCACGATCCTGCGGAAGCGCTTCTCGCGGCGACCGAAGCAGGTGATCGCCAAGCCGGGCTCTCGCGCGGCGACCGCCGAATCCCGCGGAAGTAGCTAGCTCGCGCTCACTCGCCCTCGAAGCGCACGAAGCCGCGCGGCCGGACCGGCGGCGCCGCGCGCGGCTCGCCTTCACCGACGCGGATCGGCAAGAGGCCGAAGAAAAGCGTCGCGTAGCGCCCGCGCTCATCGCAGCGCCAGCCGGGGAGCAGCGTCGCCCATTCGCCGTTCTCCCCGTTCGCCGTCGAGCGCCAGAGGAGGCCCAGCAAGAGCTTGAACTCGCTCTGCGAGGCGCCGCGCGCGGTGCCGACGCGCGGCTCGAAGGAGGAGCCCGACGCGAGGATCGAGAGCAAGAGCCCCCACTGGTGGCCTTCGAAGCTCGCGAAGTAAGGCTCGGGCTCGGTGGTGATGGAGCGGGACTCCAAGCCGAAGAGCAAGCCGAGGCCGAGCGCCAAGCGGCGCTGCTCCCAGGTTCCCGAGGAACCCGCCTCGCCGAGCTCGCGGCGCAGCGAGAGCAGGCCGAGCAGGAAGGACTCGCCTTCGGCGACGAGCTCGCCCGGCACCGGTCGGCCTTCGGCATCGAAGCCGATCTTCCGCACCTCGTCGCAGTTGTAGAGCGCGGTGCGGAGCTCGTGGCTGCCGGGTCCGTCAGACCATCCGAGCAGCCCGAGCAGGAACCACCACGTCGAGCCTTCCGGGCTCGCGCCGTGTTCGAGCAACGGCAGCAGATGCAGGGAGAAGTTCTCGGCGCGCGGCATGCTGTGCACCGCGAGCAGGCCGAAGAGCAACGCCACGCGGAAGCGCTCCTCGGAGTTCTCCATCGAGGCGAGGCCGCCCTTCAGCAGATCGAAGCTCCAGCCGCCGATGGCCGACTGTTGCGAGAAGAGCAGCCCCATCAGCACGTCGACGCGCAGATCGAGCTCTTCGCGCGACACGCTGAGGAAGAGCTTCGGCACGAACAGCAGGACGTCGCCGAAGGTGGTCTCGTGCTGCGCGTGCGCCGCGGCGAGCTCGACCTTGTCCTCCCGCTCCATGCGCTCGGCGATCGCTCGGGCTTCCTCGGTCGCGAAGCCCTCGACCACCAAGACGCGTCGCCCGCTGGTGCGGACGAGCAGATAGCGCTGCTGGTCGGCGGAGAGCCACTCGTAGCTCGGCTCCTCCGGCGGCTCGACGCGCGGGATCTTGCGCCAACCCGAGGCGACGAGCTCGCTCTTCGCGACCAGCGCGGCGGCGACCTCGCGGCCGAACTCCGCGGCGTCCTCTTCGCGATCCCATTCGGTGTGCCAGAGCAGCGCGATCTCGCCATCACCGCCCTCGACGACGCGATAGCGATCGCCGCCCCAGCCCTCCGCGGCGCGATACGCCGCCGCGCGCGGACGGAAGGTCGAGAGGAACGCGCGCACGCCGAGCTCGCCGAAGCTGTCCTCCGCGACGACCTTCCACGCCCCGAGCGCCGCGGCGTCGAAGAGCGCGACGGCGGTCGGATCGTCGCGCTGCGCGTGGTACTTCTCGGGATGCAGGATCTGCTCGCTCGAGAGCGGCGGATCGGCGAGCGCGTGATCGACGGCGGACCAGCCGTAGCGCTCGCGCAGCGCGCGCACGAACGCGAGGCCCTGCATCTGCGGGAAGAGCAGCATCGCCCGCAGCCCCGGAGAGATCCCCTCCAGCGCCTTCTGCGTCTCCGCCGGCAGCGAGCGCGAGACGATCTCGGTGTCGGAGAGCCGGCGCGCGTGCGCGCCCGCGCGCATGCGTTCGCCCAGATTGATCAGCGTGTCGGTGTAGCCCTCGTGCGCGCGCAGCTCGTCCAAGCTGGCCTCGGCCGAGCCCTGGATCAGGCTCTGCGCGGCGCTGCGTCCATCCGCGCTCAGCGTCTCCGCGCGCAGCTCGTAGCCTTCGAGATCGGTGCGCTCGTCGAGCATCGCCGCGTGCAGCGCACGCGCGAGCGAAGGGAGCTCGCGATCGGTGCGCAGCGCGTCCTCGAGCACGAGGACTTCGCCCGTACCGGGATCGTAGAACGCGCCGAGATCGGCGGCGTAGATGTCGAGCAGGGCCTTGCGGAGATCGAAGCCCGGCGGCGCCATGCCGAACGCCTGCAGCGCATGCAAGCGCGCGTGGAGCGATGGACCTTGCAGGCGCTGATCGACGGCGCGCTCCAGCGCGGCGCGGAGCTCTTCCTCGTCGCGCAGGAGCACCAGCGGCGGTGCGGCGTCGGGCAGGCCGCGACCGCGCGCGACGCGCTCGAAAAGGAAGCGCGGCAGGTGCTCCGCTCCCGGCTCGAAGGGCCCGACCTCCAGCTTCGCGCAACTCGCCGCGAGCAAGGCCAAGCCCAGCGCGATCCCTCGTCCGCTGACGATCGACTTCACAGGCACCCCCAACGGCAGGCGCGCGGCGCGGGGCGATCCAACGAGCGCCAAGCCTCGACCATCTGCGAGACGCGTCGCGGATCGACGGGCGCCCCGGGTTCGCCATCGCGCTCGAGCGCGGTGCCGACGATGGCGCCGTCCGCGTGCGACGCCTCCTCTGCGAGCGTCTCCGCGCGCGCGCCGCTCGCGATCAGAACCGGCGCGCCATGCGCCGCGCGCCGCGCCGCGGCGAGGCGCTCCCGATCGATGGACTTCCCGGTGCCGGCGCCCGTGACGAGCACGGCATCGGCGAGCCCGCGCAGCACCAGGTCCTCGACCTCGGGCTCCAGCGCGCGCTCGGCGAGCGATGCCGCGTGCTTCACGCGCACGTCGCAGTAGAGCTTCACCTGCGGCGCGTTCGCCGCGCGCGTGCGCGCCGTCTCGTGCGCGCGCCCGACGAGCAGCCCTTGATCGGCGACGACGGCGCCCTGGTGCACGTTGATGCGCACGAAGTCGGCGCCGACGCAGGCCGCGATCGCGAGCGCCGAAGCCGCATCGTTCCGCAGCACGTTGATGCCGACGAAGCGCGGCGCTCCGCTCCCCTCGCGCGCGAGCGCAGCGACGTCGCGCGCCGCGAGCGTCATGGCCGCGACCGTGAGCGGCGGCACCGCCTCGGGATAGAACGGAGCGTCGCCGAAGTTCTCCACGACGACGCCGTGCAAGCCGCCC
>JAEUHW010000223.1 GCA_016793245.1 Planctomycetota bacterium | reverse complement strand
GAGCGGGTCCGATTCGCGACGACGAGCTCGGTCGTGGAGGCTTCACGCACGCGCGGGGCGTTCGGACGCAAGCGCGCGTAGGCGCTACGCCCGGCCCTACGGCGAAGCAAGCGCCGCGCCCGACGCGCGCGTTGCACGTCGATGGCGCTCGTAGGTCGACGCGCGATCGTCGCGAGAATGAAACGCGGAAGGTCGCGCGTCGTTCACGTCGCTTGCTACGCCTCCGGGCGCGGCTCCGCTACGTCGATAGACGTCGTGCGCCGTTTCAGAGCCCGCTGGAGGCGGGGGCTCCGAAACTCATGCTACGGGAGAGGTCGGACGTCGATGCGAGAACGACGTCGATGGACACGGGGTCCCACGCCCGCGCGGCGGTAGGTTTGAGCGCGTCAGCGCGAGGTTGCTCGGCGGCTTGATTTGGCGAGGTTCGCTCGCGGGCGGCCGGCGTGCTTGGTTTGCGGCAGTTCGTGGATGCCGAGCAGGCCTTGGCGGCGCCAACCGGTGGTGAGCAGCCAGGTCGAGGCGGGTGCGACGGTTGCCACCACTGGCGCCGTTGGAATCGCGGCGATCGACGGACGATCGTTCCAGCCATCGAACACGGGCGCGCTCGAGCAGAGGTCGATCGACGACTGCGCCACGATGCCGTGCTTCTTGCCGTTCTGCAGCACGTAGCGCAGTGCGTTTCGTGCTTGCGTCGGCGTCGAGATCACCTCGTCGTGATAGCGCTCGGGGAACACCTTGCCGCGGCGGCCCCAGAGCTTGTTCAACGCGCGCGCGAGCGGACTCAGGAGTGCGTTCATGCCACGCGCGACGCACTCACGATCGTCGGCTTCGACCAGGAAGTGCAAGTGGTTGCTTTGCACGGAGTAGTGGATGATCCGCATTCCATGCCGATCGCTGCTCGCGCTGAGCGCCGCGAGCACGAGCTTCAGAGCTCCGCCGCGGCGCAGCGATGGTAGACCGTCGGCCAGGCGCACGGTGATCAGGAGAGGCTGGCCGCGTTTCTTCTTCGCGCGCTGACGGTGCGGCATCCCGGCCTCGGCGTTCTTCGGCTTCCGTCCCGCACCCTTCCGCTTCCCACCGTGCTGACGAAAGTCGAACTCGAGCTGTAGATCCTTGCGGCGCATGTGGCGTCCTCTGCCTCGTTGCGCGTCGCCTTCCCCGACTTCGTTCCAGCATGTAGAACGCAGAAGGGGTGCCTTTGGTTTCCTAGAAAGTCGGAATCTTGATTGCGCGACGTTGTTCGCGGCGGCAGGCGAAGAGCGTCAGCTCGAGGTTGCTCGGCGACTTGAATCGGCGAGGTTCCCGCGCGGTCGGCCGGAGTGCTTGTGGGGCTTCGGCAGCTCGTGAAGGTTGATCAGACCGTGGCGGCGCCAGCTGGTGGCGAGAAGCCAGGTCGAAGCCGGCGCAACGGTGGCTACCGCTGGCGTTGTCGGTATCGATGCGATCGATGGGCGCTCCCTCCAACCATCGAACAGGGGCGCGCTCGAGCAGAGATCGATCGAAGACTGCGCGACGACGCCGTGCTTCTTGCCGTTCTGCAGCACGTAGCGCAGCGCATTGCGAGCCTGTGTCGGCGTCGAGATCACCTCGTCGTGATAGCGCTCGGGGAAGACCTTCCCCTTCCGGCCCCAGAGCTTGTTGAGCGCGCGCGCGAGCGGACTCAGCAGCGCGTTCATGCCCCGGGCGACGCACTCGCGATCCTCGGCCTCGACGAGGAGGTGCAAGTGGTCCCGCTGAATCGAGTACTGAACGATCCGCATTCCGTGCCGATTGCTGCTCGCGCTGAGCGCCGCGAGCACGAGCTTCAGCGCGCCGCCGCGGCGGAGCGACGGAAGACCGTCGGCGAGTCGAACGGTGAAGTGCAGCGGCTCGTTGCGCTTCTTCTTCGCGCGCTGACGGTGCGGCATGCCGGGCTCGGCGTTCTTCGGCTTGCGCCCCGCGCCCTTCCTCTTGCCGCCGTGCTGACGAAACTCGAACTCGAGCTGATGAAACTTGCGGCGCATCTGGCTTACTCTACCTCGTTGCGCGTCGCCTTCCCCGACTTCGTTCCAGCATGGAGAACGCAGAAGGGGTGCCTTTGGTTTCCTAGAAAGTCGGAATCTTGATAAGGCGAGGTTGCTCGCGGCGCGATCTCACTGCCGCCGCGCGGGCGGGGAACCCGAGTCTCTCGACGTCGTTCTCGCGTCGACGTCCCGTATCTCCCTTAGCATGAGTTCCGGAGCCCCCGCCTCCAGCGGGCTCCGGAACGGCGTTCGATGTCTTTCGATGTAGCGGAGCCGCATCCGGAGGCGATGCAAGCGACGTGACCGCCGCGCTCGCTCTCGAATCGCGTTCGGTTCCGAATGCGCATCGACGCGAGGTGTCGTTCGACGTCGTGTACGCGCGGCGGGCGCGGCGCTTGCTTCGCCGGAGGGCTGGCGGAGCGGTCGTCGCGGTTCACGCGTTCGGCGGTTCGCGCTCGTCGTTGGTTCGGGTCCCGATCTCGCGTCGAGGACTCCGGCCTCGAGGGCTAGAGCCTTTGAGCCAACGAACACACCGACGGCCTAAGCCCTTGCACCATCCAGCAAGCCAAGGACTCTAGAGCCAGCTCTGCGCTTTCCAAACGAGCTCCTGCGAGCGCAGGCGCTCGCGCAGCGCGGCGGCTTCTTCGCCGCGCTGCGCTTCCGCGAGGCGCGCCGCGAGCACCGCGGCGAGGCGTGCGTAGAGCGCGCGCACTTGCTCCGAGCCCTCCAGGGCCTGCTTCAGCAGCTTCTCGGCCAGAGCCGAGGCGAGCTCGGGTTGGCGCCACTGGTGGAGCGGTGGGATCGCGGTGCCGAGCAGATGGGTGGGGAGGCTGCTGCGGCCGTAGCGCAGGCTCGCTTCGCCGAGGACCTGCTCCAGGTCTTCGATCTCACCGCGCGCGACGCGCAGCCCGAAGCGCGCGGCGCGGAGCGGCCCTTCCAGTGGAGAGTCGTCCGTGCGTTCGTCGATGCGCGCGGCGTAGAGCTCGTGCAGTCGATCGAGGTCCGCGCCGCGGAGGAGCAGGGCCGAGAGGATCTCGGCGTCGAGGCGCGGCTCCAAGGGCGCGCTCGTCGGAGGCACGAGCTCGAAGAGCTCCTCCAGCGTGGCCTCGCGGCGCAGCAGGCCCGGCACGAAGGCTTGGAGGAGCTCTCCGTCCGTGAGGAACGCTCGCGAGCCGAGCAGCGCGCGCCGCAGCGCAGCGCTGCGCGCCGCATCGCCCGCGGCACGGCTCGCGAGATAGAGCTCCGCCAGCGTGCGCGCGTCGAGCTGCTGAGCGCTCGAGCGCCAGCGATAGAGCAACGCGGTGCTCTCGGGGTCGAGCGGCAAACCCTCGCGTTGCGCCGCGACGAGCCGCGCCATCGCGCGCGGTTCGAACGCGCGCTCGCGCAGCACGGCGAGCGTCGAGGCGCGCAGCTCTTCCCACGTGCCCCGGTTCGCGGCGATGCGGACCTCGGCGCGCGAGAGGAGATCTTCGCGAGAGAGCGCGCTCGTCTCTTGCGCGCGCAGGAGACGCGCGACGTGATCGGCGCCCTCCGCGATGCTGGCCAGCACGGCGGCGGGATCGGCGCTCTCGCCCTCCAGCTCGGAGCGAGCGGCGGAAGTTCTCTGCGGCGGAAACGGCGGATCGGAGAGCGCGGTCGCGAGATCGTCACCGCGCGCCGGAGCGTTCGATGAGAAGACGGCGAAGCTGCGCATCGAGTCGCGCGGCTGTGCCGCGAGGCGCCGCAAGAGAGCGCTCCTCCGCTGCGCGTCCGGCAGAGCCGCGATCACCTCGTACCAGACCTCGGTGTTCTGAGCGAAGGGGTCTTCCGCGCTCTGCAGCGCTTCGAGCGCCGCCGGCACATCGCCGGCGCGCAGCTCGAGCAGCGCGAGCTCGCGCGCCTGGAAGGGATA
The DNA here is from genome assembly GCA_016793245.1 of Planctomycetota bacterium. Lineage (GTDB taxonomy): Bacteria > Planctomycetota > UBA1135 > UBA1135 > JADKAF01 > JADKAF01. The sequence continues at coordinate 18,529 of JAEUHW010000223.1, read as the reverse complement.
GAACTGCGGGCTCTGCGCCTTGGCCAGGCGGTAGAGATCGCGCGCGGCGTCGTAGCGCTCGAGCTCCTTCAGCAGGCGCGCGGCGCCGTAGAGGTTGCCGAGCTCTTGCGGGTTCTTCTGCACCGAGGCGTAGAGGAGCTCGGCGGCTTCGGCGCGCTTGCCGGCTCGCTCCAGCAGCTCCGCGCGGAAGCTCGCCTCCACGTGCTCGCCGAGCTCCAGCGCGAGCGCGCCGGCGCTCGCCGCATCGAGGTGCTCCACCAGCGTGTTCCGCACCATCGCGCGCTCGTCGACGTCCGCGGTCGCCGGTGCGAGAAGCTCGCGCAGCGCGGCTACGGCGCGCGCCGTTCGCTCCTCCGGCGCGAGGAGGCGGAGCTCCAGGACGAAGCGCAGCGGGCTCTGCGGTGCGGCCTCGCCGAGGCGCTGCGCCAAGAGCTCGATCAGCTCGCGCGGCGTTCGCTCGTCGCGCGCGAGCATCTGCAGCGGGAAGAACTCGACGCGCTCGAGGCGCCGCAGATCGAGCTCGCGGAGCAGCGGCAGCAGCACTTCGAGCGAGAGCTTCTGCGCCTGCGTCTGCGCGATGCGCAGCATCTGCGTGCGGCGTTCCGCGGGCGCGAGCTTCTGCAGGACCTCGCGGAGCTGCGCGAGTGCGCGCTCCGGAGGCAGGCGCGCCAAGTGCTTCGCGTCCTGCGCGACTTGATAGGGCTGTGGCGTTCCGGCGAAGAGCTTCGCCACGAGCGGTTCGAGAGTCGCCGGCTCGATCTCGGCAGCCGCTTGATCGAGGAAGGTGCGCAGGAGCGGAAGATCGGTGAGGCTCGCGAGCTCCGCGGCCAGGGCGGCGAGATGCGCGGCGCGCTCGGTGCGCGGCAACGCGGGATAGCCCTGCAACGCGGTCAGCACGGCGCGCACGCGGCGCAGCGGAGGGTCGCTGCTCGCGAGCGCCTTCGCGAGTCGTCGCGCGGCGAGGGCTTGCTCGTCGATCGGGCGACCGAGCCACGTGGCCAAGCGCGCCCAGGCCTCGGCGGCGGCGTCGTCGCTCGTCGCCGCGCTCTCGAGCTCGGCGGCGAGCAGCTCGGCGTCGGCGGTGCGGCCGGCGAGGAGATAGCAACGCCCGAGCTCGGCGCGCAGCGCAGGGGTCGCGCCGGGGGCGAGCTTCGCGAGCTCGTCCCAGCGCTCGTTCAGGAAGAGCCAGCGCAGCGCGTTCCAGTCCTTGCTCTCGACGCCGAGCGCGGCCCAACCGGCGTAATCTCCGGCGACGATGCGCGAGGCCGCGAGCGCCGTTCGGCGCGCGCGCGCGTCGGAAGCTCGGCCGAGGCGCGCGAGCTGGCCCTCTTCCAGGCGTCGCTCGAGGGCGCGATCTCCGTACGCCTCGGCGATACGCCGGAGCGGAGCGGAGAGCGCGAGCTCGAGCGCGAGCTCGCTCTCCTCGACGCGCGCCAAGCGCTCCTCGAGCTCGGTGAGGAGCGGAGCCAAGGCCGCCGGACCTTCGGCGCAGCGCAGCGCTCCCTGCAGCGCATCGGCGAAGCCGGGTCCCGCGTTCGCTCGATTGCGTTGGAATCCGACCGGCAGCACGCGCATCGCGCCCGCGCTCGCCGCAGCACCCGCGCTCGCTCCTGCGTTCGCGTTCGCGCTGCGCGCCGCGTCCCGCTGCGCCGCCGCTTCCAGCTCCTGCGGCAGGAGGCGCCGCGCCGCCCCGAGATATAGCTCCAGCGCGCGCTCGTCGGCGCCGCGCTGCTCGCAGACGCGCGCGGTGGCGAGCATCTGCTGCGGATCGTCGGGCGTGCGACGCAAGAGACGTCGGCGTGCGCGCTCCGCTTCGGCGAGGCGCTGCGCGCGCTCGAAGAGCTCCGCGATCCTCGTCTCCACGCTGGCGAAGTCCGGCGCCAGACGCGCGCGTTCGAACGCGCGCGTCGCGGCGTCGAGCTCGCCTTCGCGGAGCAGGGCCTCGCCGAGCGAGAGGTAGATCGCCGGCGGCACTTCGTCGCCGAGGAGCAGCAGCGTTCGCCCGTGCTCGAGGTAGGCCTTGCGATCGCGCCGCGTCTCCGCTTCCTGCATGAGCTCGCGCACGAACGCGACGCGCTGCTCGCCACCGACGAGCGCCGTCTCCTCGAGCGCGCGGAGGCGTGAGTCGCTCTCGCCGAGCGACTCGAGCAGGTCTTGCAGCAAGCGCTGGAGGAACACCTGCTCCGGCCTGGCGGCGAGGCGCGCGCGCACGCTGGAGGCCGCCGCGCGCAGCGCGGGGCGATCGGCCTCCAGATTGAGCAGGCCATCGACGGCGACGACGAAGAGGTCGTCGGGCAGGTCATCGAGCAGCAGCGTCTGGAAGAGCCCGATGCCGAGCTCTTGTCGGCCGGCGCTCTTCAGCGCGTTGCCGAGGAGCAAGAAGGTCTCGACGCGCTCGGGATGCAGCGCGAGGCTGCGGCGATAGAGCCGCACGGCGTCCTCGTGCTGCGCGGCCAGCGTGTAGATCCCCGCGGCGAACTCGAGCTCGGTCGCGCCGAGCTCGCTCTCGCGCGCGAGGAGCTGTGCGAGGCAGCGCTGCGCTTCGGCCGGTCGTCCGCGCTCCAGCGCCGCGAGGGCGAGCTGCTGGCGATAGTCGAGCTCCGCGGAGGGGTTCTTCGCGATCAGCTCCTCCAGCACGCGGCCGAACGCGCGATGCTCGTCGTTCGCGAGATGCACGCGCGAGAGCTGCTCCAGCGCCTCGATCTCGCGGGCGGGCTCTTCGCGCATCCAAGTTCGCAGCAGCGCGGAGGCTCCGAGCGAGTCCTTCGCGCGCGAGTGGATCTTCACGAGCGCATCGCGCGCGACGTTCTTCGGCTCGAACTCGGGGTCGGCGAGCTTCCCCTCGAGCTCCAACGCGAGGTCGGCGAGCGTGCCTTCGCGCGCGGCGAGATCGAGCACGGCCTCTTCGGCCTGCACGCGGCGCGCGGCGCTCCCCGCTTCGAGCCAGAGGCGGCGATAGATCGCGAGCCCGCGATCGCGTTCGGAGCTCTCGCTCGATTGACCGAGCATCCACGCTAGCCGGAGCCCCAGGTCCTCGGCGCGGGTCTCGGAGTAGATCTGCTCGAAGAGCTTCTGCGCTTCGGCGGTGCGGCCCGCGCTCTCCAGGGCCTCGGCGAGGCGCGCGCGATCGGCGGGAGGCGCGCTCGGCTCTTCGACCGCGAGCAACGCGCTCCCGGCGTCATCGCGCCGGCCGCGGCGCAGGTGATGCGCGCTCTCCAGCAGCGCCGCGTCGATGCGATCGGCCGGCGTGTCGAAGGCGCGGAGCTGCTCGGCGCAGCGCGCGACGACGGCGTCGAGCCCGAGCTCGGTCGCCGCCGCGGCGGTGCGGCGCAGCTCCGCGCGCGGCGCGCTCGGCGTGCGTTCGAGGAGCACGGCGGCCGCTTCGGCGTCGCGCTGCAGGTCGGAGAGCAGCAGCGCGAGCTGGATCCGGCGCTCGGTGTCGGTGGGGCGCTCCGCCAAGCGCGCGCGCAGCTCCGCGAGGGCGGCCTCGTCGCGCGAGGCCTCCAGAGCGAGCGGCACCGCGAGGGAAGCGAAGCGCTCGCGCGTCGCGGCGGGCAGCGCTTGCAGCGCGAGCCACGCCTCGTCGGCGCGGCCGAGCTCGCGCAGCGACTCCAGCAAGGCCGGGATCCACGCGGTTCGGAACGCGGCCGCGTTCGCGCGGAGCTCCGCGAGCCAAGCGTCGCAGCGCGCTCCGAGCGTACCGGCCTTGCGCTCCACGGCGATCCAGCGCGCGAGTGCGAACGCCGCATCGCGCTCGAGCGGCGCGCGTTCGCAAGCGTCGGCGAACTCCGCCGCCGCGCCCGCGAGGTCTCCTGCGCGCTCGCGCCAGAGCCCGCGGCGCAGCGCGCATTGGAACGCGAGCTTGCCCGCGAGGTCCTCGGCGCGATGCCACGCGAGCGCCAGATCGCCGAAGCCCAAGGCGGCGGCGAGGAGACCGGCGCGATCGCGGAAGCGCGGGTCGCCGGCGAGCTCGACGGCGCGCGCGAGCGCCGCGCGCGCTTCTTCCGCGCGACCTAGCTCCGCGGCGAGGCTCGCGCGCAGCAGCTCGCGCTCGGCGCGCTCGTACTCGCTGCCGCTCGCGTCGGAGGAGAGTGCGGCGGCCGCGGCGCTGGCGCGCTCGTTCTCGCCGCGCGCCACCGCGATGCGCAGCGCGAGCTCGGCTTCTTCGCGCGCGAGCTCGGGGTCGGTCAAGAGCTCGGAGGCGCGCGCGAGATCGCCATCTGCGAGCGCCAGCAGCAGACGATGCCGCGGCGTCGCCTGGTTCCACGCCGCGCGCAGCGCTTCGAGATCTCCGCGGGAGCGTAGCTCTTGCGCGATCGCCGCGCGGATCCCGTCTTCGTCGCGCGGGATCTCCTGCGCGGCGCTCGTTCTCGACAACGCGCCCGCGAACGCGAGCAGGAGCAGCGCGGCCGGGGCGAAGCGCTCGAGCGGCCAACGCCGCACGAGCAACGCCGCGAGGAACGACGCGATCGCGAGCGCGAGCGCGTGGGGGATCAAGCTCTCGGCTTGAGGAGCCGTGGCGCGCGCACGTACGGGCTCGGCCGGCAGGTCCGCGCCGGCCTCCAGGCTGCGGCCGCCGCTCGCGCGGGCCAGTTGAACGAGCTCCTCGCTGCGATCGCGCGCGCGCTGCTCGCGCGAGAGCGGCGCGCACGCGGCTCCGCGCGCGATCACGACGTCGCCGTCCAAGACTTCGAAGCTATGCACGGAGGCGTCGCTCCAGGGCCAGAGAGCCTCGAGGCGGCGCCCGGCGGAACGCGTGAGCGTCGTTTCCTTCGCGCCGCAGCGCAGGCGCAGCGAGAGAGGGAGCGGGCGCTCGCTCGGGACTTCGAGGGCCGCTCGCGCGTGGTGCTCCTGCGCCTCGATGTGGAGCGCGAGCTCCTCGCCGCGATGAGCGGCAGCCGCCGCGCGCACGAGATCGGCGAGGAAGGCCCCGTAGCTCGCGTCCTCTCGCAAGAGCGCGCTGCTCTGACCGAGCAGCTCGCCCGCGAGCACGAGCACGCGGCCCGCACCGCGGTCCCAGCCGACGAGGTAGGGCTTGCCACCCGCGCGCAGCAGCACCTCCGCGCCATCGCGGACACCGGCCTCGACCACGGAGCCGGCCGGCGGCAGCGGTCCGTCGTCGAAGCTGCGCAACGCATCGGCCTCGGCCGTGCGCTCGAGCGCCAGCGTGCGCTCCTCGACGCTCGGCAGCAGCGAGGACTGCGGCTCGCGGAAGCGCAGCTCGGGGAGCTGGAAGCGATCGGGGCACGCGTAGAAGCGACCGCGGCCCCACTGGGCGAGGCTCATCAGGAACGGCGAGTTGGCTTGGGGGCCGATCAGCACGGTGGAGATGTTCTGGCCGGAGGAGCTCATGCGGCGTGCGAGCGCTTCGAACGGCCCGCTCTCCACGCCGCCGTCGGTGAGCACCAGCACGTGTTGGAAGCGCGTCTGCGCGTTCAGCAGCGCGTAGTAGCTCTCCTCCAGCGCGTCGTAGATGACGGTGCCGCCGCCGGCTTGCAGGCGATTCAGCGCGCGCGTGATCTCGATCGCGTTGCTGGCGGGCTGCAGCGGCGCGGCCCAGCGCTTGCTGCCGTAGAACTCGACGATGCCGACCTTGTCGTGCGGCTGAAGGGTGCTGATCGCGAGGCGCGCGACTTCTTTCGCGAGCTCGATGCGCCCGCCGCCCATGCTGCCGCTCGTATCGAGCACGACGACGAGGGCCACGCTGGGATCGCGGCGTTCTTCGCGCTGCGGCAAGCGCACCGGCAGGATCGGTGCGAGCGGCGATTCGCCGTAGCCGCCGGGGCCCAGGTTCGCATGCGCGCCGGCGAGGAGGAGACCGACGCCGCGGAGCTGCACCGCGTCGCGCAACGCGGCTTGTGCCGCATCGTTCCAGGCCGGAGCGGCCAGCTCGTCGACGATCACCGCAGCGGCGCGTTCGATCTGCTCGCTGCGCACGGCGTTCGGATCCTCGGGGGCCGCGGTGCGGATTCCGTGAGGGGCTAAGGTGCTCGCCAGCGCGCTCCGGCGCGAGGCGTCGCCGGCGAGATGCAGTACCTCCAGCGGCTCGTCGACGAGGACGGCGCTGCGTTCGCGCGAGCTCGAGCCCTGAGCTTCGCTCTCGAGCGCGAAGGAGAGCTCCGCGCCTCCGCTCTCGGCGAGCACGAGCTCGAGCTCGAGGCGTTGCTCGCCTGCGCGCAGCGCGTAGCGCCGCTCGGCGAGCAAAAGCTCCTTCGTTCGCGCGACGAGGAGTACCTCCTGCGGCGCTGGTGCGTCCACGGTCGCGAGCACGCGCAGCGGCTCGCCGGCGGCGACGCGCGAGCGGTGCTCGAGCGACAACAGGCGCGGCGCGGGCGGGGTCGCTGCGGCTCCGACGCGCACGTGATGCAGCACGGCGCCGCGCGCGCTGAGCTCGGAAGCCAAGTCGAGGAGGTTCGGACCGTCGTGCCGACCATCGCTCGCCACGGCGAGCTCGGCGCGCGCGCCGAGCGGCACGAGGGCGAGAGCGCCTCGCAGCGCCGCGGTGAGATCAGGCGTGCCGAGCGGTGTCGGCGCGCTCGTCTCGCCGAGCGGCGCGAGCTGCGCTCGCGCGCCTGCGGCGAGGGCATGGAACGGTTCGCGCGCGCTCGTCTCGGCGCGCCAGCGCTCGAGGCTCGCGCGCGCCGCGGGATCGTCGGTCGCGGCGATCGCGACGCGATGCACGGCTCCGTCGCTCGCGCGCCAAGGCTCGGCCAGCGCGGCGGCGAGCGCGAGCAGCGCGAGCACCTGCAGCGCGGTCGCGAGCCGGAGCTGCATGCGCGGCAGCGGCGCGCGAGAGCGCCGAGCCCAGAAGACGACGAGCAGTGCTAGCAGCGCGACGAGGCCCATCCACGGAGAGGCGAAGCTCACGGCAGGCGACCTCGATGAAAGGCGTAGGCGTCGACGAGGAGCAGCAGGAACGCGAGCGCGAGCAGCGGCGCGATCCAGCGACCGCTCCCGCCGTGCGAGGTGCTCTCCGCGCGCGCGTTCTCGAGAGCGCTCGGCGCAGGGAGCTCGCCCGCGGAGAGATCCTCCAAGAGCGCGACTTGCGCCGATCCTCGGGGCAGCGCGAGCGCGCGCGCGGCGTCGCGCGCCGAGGCGAAGCGCACGCGTCCCGCGTTCGCGAGCGAGAGCGCCGCGGGCGTGCTCGCCGTTCCGGCGATGCCGCTCGCGATCTCGAGCGCTCCGCTCGCCGGTGCGAGATGGACCTCCGTTCGGCCGGCGAGGAACTCGAGCGCTCCCGCGAGGAGCCGCGGCGTATCGGCGTGCGTCGCGGGCTCGAGCAGCCACGTCGCGATCTCGACGCGCGGGCCGCGCGCCTCGGCGGTCGCGCGCGCCAGCGCGGCCCCTTGGCGCAGATCCTCGACCCAAGGCGTACCCGGGCCTTCGGCGAGCGCGGGCGCATCGCGTCGCGCGCGGTCCCGCAACGAGAGGGCGAACGGCGCCGTGCGCGCGAGCTCGGCTTGCCGCTCGCCGCCGCCGACGCCGGTGGTGAGCACGAGACGCGGGCGCGGATCGTTCGCGTCGTCCTCAGGCGCGATGACGAGCTCTGCTACGCCGAAGTCAGCACTCGGTTCGCAACGCGGATCCAAGGCCAAGATCGCGCGCAGCGCGCGAGCGAGCGATTCGTCGAGCTTAGGATCGAAGGCGATCCTCTGCTTGCGAGCGCTCGGAACGGGGAGCTCGAAGCGGCCGAGCTCCGCGTTCGCCCGCAGGACGCGCAGCGTGACGCTCGAGGGGTCCTCGACGCGCGGCGTCGGAGAGTCGAGCTTCGCGGAGAACACGCCCGCCGCGATTTCGGCGCGCGCGAGCTCGGAGCCGTTCGCATCGGCGAGCGCGAGCGTCAGAGCTTCACTGCAGCGGCCTTCGAGCTCGAGCTGCAGCACGGAGGGCTCTGCGAGGAACGAATGGCTCCAGCTCGCGGCGCTCCACTTCAGCGCGAGCGGCGCTTCGATGCGCGCTTCGCGCAGCGCGAACGCGCCCGTGTGCGCGGGCGCCGGACCGCCGATCCAGACGACTTCGTCGCCGGCCAGCGCGCGCGTCGCGAGGAGCGCGAAGGCGCGTGCGTGCGCCGCGCCGTCGCTCGCGTGCGCCGCGCTGGTCGCGCGTGCGCGCAGGAGTTCTAGCGGTTCGTCGCTCGCGAGCCAGGGCGTCGGCGTGGCTGCGGCGGCGATCACCGCGCCGCGGGGCCCGAGGCCGCGTTCCCGCACCCAGCGTTCGGCTTCGTCGAGGCGCTGCTCCAGCAGCGCACCCGTTGCCGGTTCGATGACGACGAAGCGCGCGGGTCGATCGAGACCCGTCCGCGGATCGGCCCAGGCGAGCCAGGTCGCCAAGAGCGCTAGAGCCGCGAGCAGGAACGCGAGCCAGCGCGAGGGAGAGCCGAGCAACGCGCGCGGTTGGCGCACCGATCCCGAGCGCTCGAAGAAGAGCAGGGTATCGACTTCGACGCGCCGCAGGCGCACGCGCAGGAGATGCAGAGCGAAGAGCGCGGCGAGCAGCGCGAGCGCGCCGAGCAGCAGCGCCGCGGGCGAGAGACCGAAGAAGCTCATGCGCGCAGCACCCCGTGCGGGAAGAGCTGCGCGAGCTGCGGGGGGACGGCCTGATCGCTCGTGAGCGTGAGCGCATCGCCGCCGCGGCGCCGCGCGAGCTCGCGCAGCGCATCTCCGTACGCGCGATACGCGCGCTCGTGGCGATCGAGCAGCGCGTCGTCGACGCTGAGATCGAGATGCGCTCCGCTCTCGCAATCGATCGCGCGGATCTCGCCGCGGAGATGTGCCGGGCGCGCTTCACCCGGATGCACGGGGCGCAGCACGAGCAAGCGATGCGGCAAGCGTCCGAGCACGTCGAGGACCTGCTCCGGACCGCGCGGATCGAAGGTGTCGCTCGCGACGACGCAGAGCCCGCGGCGCAGGCGCCGACCGGCGAGCTCGCGCACCGCGTCGACGAGGCGCGTCTCGCGACCGATCGGCAGCGCCGCGAGATAGGCGAGGAGCTGCTGGAAGGCACTCTTGCCCGAGAGCCCGCTGCGCGGACGCAGCGCTTCGTCGGCGAAGGGGAACACCGACACGCGATCCATCTGATGGAGCAGCAGATAGCCGAGAGCCGCGACCGCGCGGCGAGCGACATCGCTCTTCGTCGGTCCATCGCCGCCCGGCGCCGTCCGCGCCATGCTCGCGCTCTGGTCGAGCAGGAAGTAGACCGGCAGATCCTGCTCGTGCAGGAAGAGGCGGAGGAAGAGCTTGTCGAGGCGCTGGTAGAGGTGCCAGTCGATCGCGCGGAAATCGTCGCCCGGCGTATACGCGCGGACATCCGTGAACTCGAGGCCCGCGCCGCGCGCGCGCGAGCGCTGCTCGGCGTGACGGCCGCCCGCGGGCACCGCGGCGGCGAGGACACGGAGACCCTCGAGCTGGCGCACGAAGGCCGCGTCGAAGAGCTCGGAGGCGGAGCGGATCACTTCGCGCGCACGGCCGAGCTGCCCTGAGTTTCGATCAGCTCGCGCACGAGGTCATCGGTGCGCAGGCCCGCGCCGAGGCCCTCGAAGTTCAGCAGCACGCGATGGCGCAGCGCCGGCAACGCATAGCGCAGCACGTCCTCGCGAGCGACCGCGAAGCGCCCGTCGCGCAGCGCCGCCACCTTCGCCGCGAGGACGAGCGCCTGCGCGCCGCGCGGAGAAGAGCCGAGCATCACGTAGCGATTCACGCGCTCGGTCGCGTAGGGGCTCTGCGGCTGCGTGCCCATGACGAGGCGCGTCGCGAGCTGCTGCGCCGCTTCGGGCACGGGCACGTCGCGCACGAGCTTGCGGAGAGAGAGGATCTCCTCGCCGTTCGAGACCTCGGGCACCTGCGGCGCGGCGGCACCCGTCGTGCGCGCCAGGATCGCCGCGTACTCGCTCTCGCGCGGATAGCCGACGATCAGCTTGAAGAGGAAACGATCGAGCTGCGCCTCGGGCAGCGGATAGGTGCCCTCCTGCTCGACGGGGTTCTGCGTCGCGACGACGACGAAGGGCTGCGGGAGCTTGCGGGTCGTGCCGCCCGCGGTGACCTGCTGCTCCTGCATCGCCTCCAGCAACGCCGATTGCGTCTTCGGCGTCGCGCGGTTGATCTCGTCGGCGAGCAGGAGGTTCGCGTGGATCGGTCCCGGTTGGAAGCGCAGCGAACGACCGCCGCCCGCGCTCTCCTCCAGCACGAGCGTTCCGACGACGTCGGCCGGCATCAGGTCGGGGGTGAATTGGATGCGCGACTTCTCGAGGTGCAGTGCATCGCCGAGGGTCTTCACCAGCATCGTCTTGCCGATGCCGGGGACGCCTTCGAGCAGCACGTGGCCGCCCGAGAAGAGCGCCACGAGCACGCCATCGACGACGTCCTCTTGGCCGACGATGAGCTCGTGCACGGCCTTCTCGAGCGTCGTGAAGGTCTTCTGGAAGCGCGCGACATGCTCGCGCGCGGCGGCGGTTTCGGTCATCGGTTCTCGGGCGGAACGGGAGGTGGTACGGACGGTGCGGAGGGGAGCGCTTCCAGCCGCTCGTGATACGCCGCGAGCCAGCGCGGCGTGCGCGAGTCGAGCGGGCTCGCGCGCTGCGCCGTGGAGCGGTGCCCCGTGCGCGCGCTCGCGGCGGGACTCAGCGAGGCGTCGGCGCGGCGCGGCGGCGTCTCTTCGAGGTTCGTCTTCGCGGTGCCCGGGTTCGGCTGGCCGCGCACTTGGTCGGGCAAGCGGATGCCGAGCACGAGCGAGGCGGTGCCGCGCGACTTCTTCGGCGGCGTGGGTCCGCCGCGGCCTTGATCGGGCGGACCGTCGCCCGAGATCGAGAGCTCGCGCGCGGGAGAGCGCTGGTCCTGGCGCGTCATCGGCATGACCCCGCCGCGCTGCTGCTGCTCCTCGTTCTCGTCCTCGAGCTCTTCTTCTTCGACTTCGGGATCGTCGTCGCGCTCCGCGCTGCGCTGCGAGTCGCGGCGCTGATTGCCGACCGGCGCCATGCGCCCGCTGCCGCGCGAAGCGCCGCTCGGCGTGCCCGCGCTCGCGCTCGCCGGATCCTCGGCGCTCTGCGGCTTCGGTGCGCTCTGCTTCGGCGCACGCGGCTTCGGCGCGGTCTCCTTCGGGCGCTCTTCCTCGGGCTGCGACTCGGCGGCGCCGGCGGAGGACTCGCCGCTGCCGCCGCCGGGGCGACCGGAGCCGGAAGCGCGCGCGGGCGAAGGCTTCGGCGAACCTCGCGGGCTCTCGCGCGGCGTCTCGGCCTCGGCACCGCTCGCCCCGCTGCCGGCAGCGGCCGCGGCGGCCGAGGGCGGAGCTTCGCGCTCCTCGCGTGGATCTTGGAGTCGTTCGCGAGGGCGCGGGCGCGTCTTCGGCGGAGGCACGGAAGTCGCCTCGAGGCTCGGCGCGGGGCTGGCTTCGGCGGGGGCCTCTTGCGCGAGATCGGAGGGGGCCTTGCTCGCGTCGCGCGCCGCGCGCTCGCGAGCGGAGGCGTCGTCGTCCGAGCTGCCGAACGAGAGCTGCGGCGCGAAGTGCAGCGCGAGGAAGAGCAAGAGCAGCGCGGCGCCGGCCCGGACCCAGCGCACGCGCGGGCTGCGCCGCGCGAAGCGCAGCGTGCGCGCTTCGAGGCGCGCGAGCGCCTCGAGGCCGTCCTCGATCGCGAGTTGCGCCAGCGCTTCGTGGCGCGCGCGCTCGGTCGCGCCGTCGCGCGGCTGGCTCGCCAGATCGAGCGCCGCGGAGCAGCGGTCGCGCGAGCCGCGCTGCGCATCGCACGCGAGCGCCACGTCGAGCAGCGGGGTGGAGACGGAGTGGGCGCGCCGCGCGCGCGCACCCGCGTAGAGCGCGGCGGCGACGAGCAGCGCGAGGGGAGCGGCGAAGGCGGGGATGCCGAACGCCTCGCGCGCGATCCAGCCGAGCGGCAGCGCGGCCAGCGCGAGCGGGAGCGCGCGCTGCGCGCTGCGCGCGAGCGCGGCTCTCGCGGCGGCGGCGCCGCGATGGAGGCGATAGCGCTGCAGCGCGGGAGCGAGACCTTGCTCCAGCGCGGTGCGGGCGCGCGGATCGCGCGGCGAGGCGGCCGACGTGCTCAACGTCCGCGCTCCGTGCCGGAGGATCGCAAGGGCACTTGGATGGCCTGCAGCACGCGCCCGCTCGCCGCTTCCTCGACGAACGCGACGACGCGCAGACGCTCGCGCGCGAGATCGGTCGGGCGCACGAGGAAGGGCTCGCGTTCCTCGAAAGGCACCAAGTGCTGCTCGAGCGCGTCCTCGACCTCGGAGAGGACCAGCGTCGTCTTCCACGGGTGCGCGGCGCTCGCGTCGGTCGCGGCGATGCCGCGCGGCGGGGTGAAGCTCGCGCGCGCCACTTGATGATGGAAGAGGATCCCGTTCGCGCCCGGGAAGACCACGAGCTCCTCGACGAGGACCGCGTGCAAACGCAGCCCTTCGGGCAGCGGACCGGTGCGCCCCGAGCACGCGACCTCGATCGCGGCTTCGTCGCCGCTCCGCTCCGCGCGCAGCTCGAGCGCGGCGCTCGGCGCCTCCGCGAGCTTCGTCTGGAGCTGTTCGCGCAGCGCGCGGAAGCTCTCGGCGGCGTCGCCGACCTTGCCGCCCGGAACGCGCGCCTTCTCGCCGTCGAGGAACGCCGTCGGCGTCGCGCGGACACCGCGCGCGCCGCCGCGCTCGGCCGCCGCGGGCGAGAAGAGCGGGTCGGGGGCCGGGATGGGCAGGTGCCATTGCAGCACGACCAGCTCATCGGCGTCGTAGTGCTTCGAGGCGGCATCGACCGCGAGATCGGCGGCGACGCACGGCGGACACATCGCACCCGTGAAGAGCTCGAGCAGCGCTGTCTTGCCGGTCTTCGCGACGGTGCCCGCTTCTCGCGGCAGCGCCTCGAAGTACGGCGTGCGGCCGTCGGCGAGCTCCTCCAACGCCGGCAGGGGATCGGCCTCGGGGCCGAGGAGGGCACGATGCGCCCGGAGGAACGAGAGATAGCCGGCGGGGCCTGTCTCGCGAGCGTCGAGCATCGCGAGGAACGCTCGTGCGCGCGCCATCTCCCATTCGCCGCTCCGCCCGTGGAGCTCCGCGAGCGCCAGGTGCGCGGCACCTTTCGTCGGCACGCCGAAGACCGCGGCCAGCAAGTGCTTCTTCGCCGTGGCGCGATCGTCGCGCTGCAGCGCGAGACGCCCCAGCACCAAGCGCAGCTCGAACGCCGCGGTGCCATCTTCGGCGTCGCGCGCGGAGGCGAGCCCGGTTTCGGCGAGTGTCGCTCGCACCGCGGCGTACTCGCTCTCGTTCGGCAGCGCTTCGATGAGGTCCAGCGCCTTCTTCGACTGCGCCTTGCGCGGCGCCGCGGCGATCGCGGCACGCCCCGCGGCTTCGGTGGCCGCGGCCCGCGCGGTCGCGTCGAGGTCGCTCTCCCCGAGGCGCTCAAGCCACGCGGCCGCGGCCTCGGCGGCGTAGGCGCCGGGCGGCTGCTTCGTCGCGATCTGGCGCAGCGCGTCCAGCGTTCCCGCGCCGTAGCGCGCGCGATAGAACGCGGCTTCCTCCTCGGGATAGTCGAACTTGGTACCCGCCTCGAACACCGCACGCCGTGCGCTGGGCTCGAGCTCGAGCACGAGGCCGCGCAGCACTCCCGCGCCGAGCGAGCCCTTCCGCGCGGCGCGCTCGATCGGGCGGAACGGTGTCCGCGCTGCGAAGTCGAGCGTTCCGGCGCGCGCGCGCCGCAGGACGCCATCGCCTCGGCCGAGCTCGCGCGCGAGCTCGGCGTCGATCCACGAGAAGCTCTCGCGTGTGTGGAGGCCGAAGCGCTCGCGGCGAGAGCCGTCGAGCTCGAGCTCGAAGCGGAGTCCGCTCTGCGCGGGATCGCCGAGGAGCTCGACGACGTGCAACCCCGCCGACTCCGAGAGCTCTTCACTCGAGCTCCGCGCCGGGAGCAGTCGAAGACGCGCCTTCGGACCATCGAGGCGCAGTCTGCGATCGGCGAACGCCGCGAGACCGAGCGCACCGGCGACAGGCACCTCCTGGAGCTCTTCGGCGTGATCGCGCGTGAACTCCTCCATCCACGTGTCGCGACGCGCGGTGAAGGGGAGGTCCTCGAAGACCGCGTTCCCGATCTCGACGCGGCACGAAGCGCTCTGCAACACGGAGGCGGCATTGCGGTGCAGCACCAGCGTGCCCACCTCGGCGAGATCGACGAGGAGATGGCAGATGTAGATCTTCTCGCCGGCGCGCAGGGTCGCCCGCACCATCGGTCGTCCGGCCGCCCAGCGCAGATGCGCCTCGCCGTCGGCGAGGTCGATCTGCGCGGAGGAGCTACTCGAGCTGGCGATGGCGCTCGCGAGCAGCAGCGCACTCACCCGGAGCACAGTGCGGGGCGAGGGAGAGGTCGATGAGCTGCCGGCGAGCATGGGGTGACCGGGGCCGAGGAGCGAAGGTGAGCGCACCTCTATAGCGAGCGCGCGCACGAGGCACCAGTCGCTCGTCGGCCTGCGGTCGTTGCACGCGGAGCACGGATCGACCGTGCTCCGACGTTCAGCTCCGCCGGCGGTCGCGGGCTTCCGGGCGTGGGGAACGCTCTTCGCGACGCTGCGGCGCGCGCTCGTCGCTCCGCGCGGACGACTGCTGCGGCGGCGCCGCTCGACGCGCGGGCGCCGGATGAGAGCGCGACGGCGACTCAGCCGAACGCTCGCGCGGCGCGGCGGAGCGACCGTGCGAAGAGACCGGCGGCTGCGGCCCGCGAGCTTGCGGTTTCGCCGGCGCAGCCTGGGTCTTCGCCGCGTTGACTTGCGGGCGCGCCGGGGCGCGACCTTCCGTGCGCTCGCTCCCGGCGGCGGGGCGCTGCGCCTGCGGCTCGCGCGTGCGCGGCGCGGGACGCTCCGAGGAGGCGACCTGCGCGCGGGGCGACGAGGCGCGCGTCGGCGCGGAGGCCGGAGTCGCCGGTGCCGTTCGATGCGAGCTCTGCGTCCGGGGCGGGGCGTGACGCCGCGACGCCGGATTCGTCGAGCGATGGCGCTCGTCGGGATCGTCGTTGCCGCGGACGAGCCGCTCTTGCAGGAGCTTCTCGATGTCCTTCAGGCGATCGCGCTCTTCGCGCGAGCAGAAGGCCCAGGCGATGCCGCTCGCGCCGGCGCGCGCGGTGCGGCCGATGCGATGCACGTAGGACTCGGGCTCGTGGGGCAGCTCGTAGTTCACGACGTGGCTCACCTCGCGGACGTCGATGCCGCGCGCGGCGATGTCGGTGGCCACCAAGATCGGCACCTTGCCGTTCTTGAACGCGAGGAGCGCGCGATCGCGCTGCCCCTGGCTCTTGTCGCCGTGGATCGCGACCGAGGCGAGACCCATCTGCACGAGCTTCTTCGCGACGCGGTCGGCGCCGCGCTTCGTGCGCGTGAAGACGATCGCGCGCTCGACGCTCGGCTGATCGAGCAGCACGCCGAGGCGCTCGAGCTTCTCGGGTTGCTCGCAGAACCAGACGGTCTGTTCGATCTTGCGCGGCGTCTCGTTGGGGGGCGTCGCTTCCACCCGCACGGGCTCGCGCATCTGGTGCTTCGCGATGCTCTCGATCGCCTCCGGCAGCGTCGCCGAGAACAGCATGGTCTGCCGATCGCGCGGGCAGAGCGCCAGGATGCGACGGACGGCCGGGAGGAAGCCCTCGTCGAGCATGCGGTCGGCTTCGTCGAGCACGAGCGCGTGCACGCTGCCTAGGGAGAGGGCGCGCTGCTGGAGCAGATCCTCCAGGCGACCGGGGGTGGCGATGAGGACATCGACGCCGCGGGCGAGGGCCTCGATCTGCGGGCGCAGCGAGACGCCGCCGTGGACGACGGTGGTGCGCAGATGCAGCGCGCGCGCGAACGGTGCGCTCGCCTCGGCGATCTGCTGCGCGAGCTCGCGAGTCGGTGCCAGGATCAAGGCGCGCGGTGCGCGAGCGAGCGGCTTCTTCGGCTTCTCGGCGGCGAGGCGCTGCAGCATCGGCAAGCAGAACGCCGCGGTCTTGCCCGTGCCGGTCTGCGCGAGGCCGAGGACGTCCTTGCCGGCGACGGCGTGCGGGATCGCGAGCGTTTGGATGCGCGTCGGCTCCGTGAAGCCGGTGGTCGCGATCGCGCGGAGGAGCGGGCCGACGAGTCCGAGCGCGGCGAAGGCGCTGGAGTCGCTCTCGCTCGAAGCGCTCGACGCGTCCTTCGAAGGCGCGGCGCTAGGAGTTCCCGTTCGCGGCGTCGCGTGCTTCGACGGCGCGTTGCGCGGCGCGTCGGCGCGCGGCGAAGGCCGGTGCTGCGACTCGGTGTGCTTGGCACCGGCGTGCTCGGGAGCGGAAGCGGAAGGTTGGTGAGAGGAGGGGGCGGCTCGACGAGCGCGGGGTGCGGCCGGAGCGGAATCTAGCGTGGATCGGGGAGTCAACGTTGCGTTCGTGGTGGGAGTCGTCGGGAAACCGGGGCGTTGCTCGCGCCGGCTGCGAGACGAAGGAGAGGAGCGCGCCTCTCGCGGGGCGCGCGCGAACGCGCGGGGTTCGGATCGAATTTCGATCCTGACAGCGGGCGTTCGCGAGCGGAGCTGCGGCGTTGTCGGCCGCAGCTCCGCTCAGCGTGCTATCCGTAGCGCTGCGTGTGATCCACAGCGCTGCGTGCGATCAGTAGCGGGGACGGCGATCGCCGCCGCCGAAGCCACCGCCGCTGCCGCCGCGGTTCGGACCGCCGCCGCTGCCGCCGGTGCGGGCGGGCTTCGCTTCGGCCTGGTTCACGCGCAGCGCGCGGCCGCCGAGCATCACGCCGTCCATCTGGCTGATGGCTTCCTGAGCTTCGGAGTCGGTGCCCATGGTGACGAAGGCGAAGCCGCGGGGACGATTGGTCTCGCGGTCCATGACGACGTGCACGTCGGTCACACTACCGTGGGCCGCGAAGGCCTGTTCGATCGCCTGGGCGTTGATGTCGAAGGGGAGATTCCCCACGTAGAGTCGGTTCTGCATCGAAGAGTGAGTTCCGGCGGCGTGACAGGAGTTGTGCAACGCAGGAGCGCGATCGAGATCGCCGCGCGCGTCGCTTCGCCGAATCTGGGAGGCCGCGATGTCCCAGGAGGGGAGCTCGACGAAGATGCATCGAGCTCGAGAGTCTTCGAGGTCCTCAGCCTGCCGAGACCTCGAAGTACCGCCGGATCTCATCACCGGGGGCCGAGAAGGGTCGAAAGCAGAAACCAATCCAACGCTCGCGAAGGCACAAGGGGAACCGCAAGCCTCGGTTCTGTCCATCTTTCTCTTGGAACTCGCGGCGCGCGCCGGCACGCTGGGCTCGGCTCCAGGGGTCGCGAAGGGTGGTGCGGCGATGCGCGAGGCACGCGTTCGGAAGATGGCGCTCGGCTGGCTGGGTGGGCTCCTCTGGGTCGGCGCCTGCACGGGAGGCGACACGGGGTGGCGCGAGGTCGCGACGGCGGAGCTCGCGCCGAGCGAACAGCGGCAACGCGAGCGCGCGCTCGCGGCGCGCGACGCGCTGAAGTCGCGCTTGCTCGCCGAGCTGGGCGCGGCCATGGAGCGCTCGGGAGCGGCGGGGGCGATCGAGGTCTGTCGTCAGCGCGCTCCGATCCTCGCGGAGGAGGTGGCGAAGCAGCACGGCGTCCGCATCGGGCGCACGAGCGAGAAGCTCCGCCAACCGCAGAACGCTTCTCCCGAGTGGGCCCTAGCCGCGGTGCGCGCGAAGCGCGGCAGCGAAGTCGATTTTCGTGGCCCGGACGGAGCGCTCGGCCTGCTCGATCCCCTGCGCATCGCCCCGCTCTGCCTCTTCTGTCATGGCGCGGAGGAGCAGATCGATCCGCTCGTGCGAGCGAAGCTGCGCGAGCGCTACCCCGAGGATCGCGCCACGGGCTACGCGCTGGAGCAGCTCCGCGGCCACGTGTGGGTGGAGGTTCCGCCCGAGCGCTGAACGAGAGTCCTCGGGCCGCGATCGCCGTTCTTCTCGAGTCGGGCTCCGAACCCAAGGACGGCTCGATCTTGCGGCGCATCCGAGCGGCTCGGCGCGCACGTGAAAGCGAGGATCGAGAGGCGAGCGAACGCAAGACCGCGCAGGCGCTACGCCCGGCCCTCCGGCGAAGCAAGCGCCGCGCCCGACGCGCCCCACGGACGTCGGTGGGGTTCGTAGATCGACGCGCGTTCGACGCGAGCGAGAAACGCGGAGCGTCGCGCGTCGTTCACGTCGATTGCTGCGCCTCCGGGCGCGGCTTCGCTTCGTCGATAGACGTCGTGCGCCGTCTCGGAGCCCGCTGGAGGCGGGGGCTCCGAGACTCATGCTCATGGGGGCGATCGGATGTCGAATCGAGAACGACGTCGATGGACACGGGGTTCCGCGCCCGCGCGGCGGTAGGGCGGAGCGCGTCAGCGCGAAGCTGCTCGGTGGCTTGATTGGGCGAGGTTCCCGCGCGGTCGGCCGGCCTGCTTCCTTTGCTGCGGCAGCTCGTGGATGTCGAGCAGACCGTGGCGGCGCCAGCCGGTGGTGAGCAGCCAAGTCGAGGCACGTGCGACGGCGGCTACCACTGGAGCGGTTGTGATCGAGGCGATCGACGGGCGCTCCTTCCAACCATCGAATACG
>JAEUHW010000213.1 GCA_016793245.1 Planctomycetota bacterium | reverse complement strand
GTCCCTCGCCGGCGAGCTGCGCACTTCGTCGCTCCTCCCCGAAGCGGCGGCCTCTCGTTGTCGCGAGCTCATGCGCCTCTCGCCGAGCGAGCCGGTGCGCGACCTGTGCGGTCTGCTCGAGGCGAACGGCATCAAGGTGCTCTGCTTGCCGGCGGCGTCGCGCGAGTTCTTCGGCCTCTCGGTGGGCCCAGCCGATGGCGGCCCGGCGGTCGCGGTGAACACCTGGGAGCGCATCTCCGTCGAGCGCTGGATCTTCACGGCAGCACACGAGCTCGGGCACCTGCTGCTCCACCTCGGCGCCTATGACGTCGCGGTTCGAGAGGAGTCCGACGACGAGGAGCGCGCGGCGGATGCCTTCGCGGCGGAGTTCTTGATGCCCGATGCGGTCTTCCAGCGCGAGTGGGCCGAGGCGCGCGGCTTGGGGCTCGTCGATCGCGTGCTGAAGGTGAAGCGCATCTTCCACGTGAGCTACCGCACCGTGCTCCATCGGCTGGCTCGGGCGGATCGAAGCATCTGGGCGAAGTTCCAGCACGCGTTCGCGCGCGCGCGCGGGCGAACGCTCCTCCGCGAGGACGAGCCCGAAGCCCTGGCGAGCGAGTCCTTCCGCGCGAGCCCATCCGAGGCATCGCGCGCCGCCGAGCCGGAGCGCCTCTCGCCCGTCGACTTCACCGAGGATCGGCTGGCCCATCTGGTGCGCCGAGCTCTCGAGCAGGAAGCCATCAGCCTCGGTCGCGCCGCGGAGATCCTCTCGCTCTCGCTCGTCGAGATGCGCGCGCTCGCAGCTACTTGGGTCGCGTGAGCGCATCGTCGCATGGGCATAAGGTCGCCGGGTTCTTGCTCGTCGATGCCAACGTCCTCATCGATTTTGCCGAGGCCGAGATCTCGGTGCTCTCGATCGCGAGCGTAGCTCTGGCGCCGGTCTACGTCGTAAGAGAGGTCCTGCGCGAGGTGCCGAGACTCGATGCCGCCGCGTGCAAGCGCCTCGGGATCCACGTGCTCGAGCCGGAGGTCGACGAACTCGCAGCAGCTGCGGCTCGTCGCGGATCCCTCTCGTTCGAAGACCACCTTTGCCTTCTCGTCGCGGAGGCGCGGGGTTGGACCTGCGTGACGAACGATGGGGCCCTCCGACGGGCATGCGCGGTGGAAGGCGTCGCGGTGCTCTGGGGCCTCGAGCTCATGGCGCAGCTCGTCGAGGCCGGCCACTTCGACGCCGCACGCGCAGGCGACGTGGCGGAAGCGATCCATCGGAGCAATCCGCTACACATCACGGTGGCGATCCTCGCGCGGTTCCGCGAGCGCTTGGGGCTTCCCGGTTCTTGATCGGAGGAAGCGGTTGGACAAGGGGCGGAGACGATCCAAGATCACACCGTCTCCACCCCGAGGAGTTCCGGATGGAATCTCAGGAATCAGGCGCCAACTCGAAGCCCTCGCCCGACGGCGAGCGCACTTCGAGACAGAAGATCTTCGAGCCTGTTCGCGAGGCGATCCACGAAGGCGCGGATCAACTCGATCGCGGCGAAGTCGTCGATCACGCGACGTTCTTCCGTGAGTGGGACCAGGAGATCGACGAGCTCGAGGCCGAGCTGCGCCGCCGCAAGGCGTGAATCGGATCGGAGACTCGAAGGCGGCCCGCGCGGACCGACGAGCCATCCGCCCCTTGCCTGCACGATGCGCCTTCCTCTCGGCCGGCTAGGTCGCCGCGCTGAGGATCCGCTTCGCTCCGGCAGCACGCTCGTCCGCTAGTAAAGCTTCCCTTACTAGCGCCGCCGCCTAGGAAAGCTCTCTTTACCGACGCACCCATCCTCGCGTGCTGCGGGACGCTCGCGATCGGCGCAGCGCGGATGACGTGGGGAGCGGCTCCGCTCCTTCACCGCGATTCCGAGCCGTATCCCGGCTGATTGATCTCCCCCAATAGCACGAAACCAAACCCAGAGTTAAGTTTCGCGCATGGAACGCGAGGACGCGACGCCGGGACCGAGCTGGGACCGCCTCTTCGAGACGGCGAGCGCGCAGGAGGGCTACTTCACGACCAGCCAGGCCCCGGCGGCCGGCTACTCCTCTCAGCTCCTGGTGAAGCACCTCCGCGCCGGGCGCGTCGCTCGCGTCCGTCGCGGGATCTATCGGATCGTCCATTTCCCCGGGGGAGAGCACGAGGAGCTGGTCGTCGCCTGGCTCTGGTCCGAGCAAGCCGGGGTTGTCTCCCACCAAACCGCCCTAGCCCTGCACGAGCTCTCGGACGCGCTGCCCGCGCGCGTGCATCTCTCGATCCCGAGCACGTGGCGGCAGCGACGCTTCCGCGTGCCGAACGGCATCGCGATCCACCACGCCGACGTACCGCCGGACGAGCGCACCTGGTTCGGAGCCGTACCGACGACGAACGTCGGACGAACGCTGCGCGACTGTGCGGAGGCAGAGCTCGCGCCGGACCTCCTCCGTCAAGCGACGGAGCAGGCCCGGCGTCGAGGGCTCGTGACCCAGGCCGAGATCGCCGAGGTCGAAGCCGCACTCACGGCCTTCGAAACTCTCGCTCCGTGACGATTCATAGCTACTCCTCTCCCGAGGCCTTCAAGCAAGCGCTGGAGCAGCGCCTGCGGAACTCGACCCAAAGCGGTGTCGAGCTCGCTCGCAAACGGCAGCTCCTCGTCTTCGATCGCTTCCTCGCGCGCGTGGCAGCGGTGTTCGGAGAATCCGCGGTGCTGAAGGGAGGCCTGGTGATCGAGCTCCGCATCGAGCGCGCTCGAACCACGAAGGAC
>JAEUHW010000199.1 GCA_016793245.1 Planctomycetota bacterium | reverse complement strand
GTCCTTCTGCGTCCACTTGTCGAACGGGTGGTTGTGGCACTGCGCGCACTCGAGGCGCGTCCCGAGGAAGACGCGGGCGGTGTTCGCCATGTTGTCCTCGGGCATCCCGCGATCGCGGAGGTAGTAGCCGGTCTCGCCGTTCTCGCGCGCGTGCGCGGCCCCCGAGGCGGTGAGCAGATCGCGGGCGATCTGGTCGTAGGGCTCGTTCGCCGCGACGGCGCTCTTGATCCAGTGCAGATAGGGCTCGCCGCTGATCTGGTTCGCGAGGCGCGACTTCGCGCGCAGGAGATCCGCGTACCAGGTGAAGAGGTGGCTCTCGTGGCCCGGCGAGACGAGCAGGCGATCGATGAGCTGCGTGCGCTTCTCGGCCGAGCGATCGGCAAGGAACGCGCGCGCTTCTTCCGCGGTGGGGATGCGCCCTACGATCTGCAGGTAGGCGCGCCGCACGAAGGTCGCGTCGTCGCTCGGCGGATTCGCCGGCACGCCGGCTCGCGCGAGGTCGGCGTCGACCAGGCGATCGATCGCCGCGGCGAACTTCGCGTGATCGCGCTCGGCGGTCGCCGGCGCGCCGTCGCCTTCGCCCTCGGCGCGAGCGAGGCCGGGCAGGAGGAAGCAGGCGAGAGCAGCGAGGGTTCGGATCATCGGCGAGCTCCGGGGAATCGAAGCGCTTGCGCGGTCCTTCGCGCGGGCGCGAGGGCACGGCAGCGAGCGCCGCCCTGGAACCGGGATCGGTCCGCGAGGACCCGCGCTCGCCGAGAATCGCGTTCGGTCACGACCCCGCATCTGCTATGCGGGGGCCGCGCGCCGGAATGTGGGGTGCTACTTCCGGATCAGCACGCCGGTCGAGCGCACGGGGATCGCGTTCGCCAGCACGAAGATCGTCCCCGTCACGATGGGGCGCTTCGTCTTCTTGTCCATCGGGTACAGGAAGATGTCGTTGGTGCTGATCACGTAGAGGAACGACTGCTGCTTGTTGAACGCGCCGTCGTCGACCGCGCCCGACGTCGGCAGGAACTCGATGCCCTGCCCGGGACCGAAGGCGATGTCGATCCCGTTCTGCCCGCCGCCGTAGATGTCCTTGAAGGACTTATCGCTGGTGAAGACGTGGGTGCAAGCCGAGCTGGAATTGGTGAAGCCCGATTCCCGCGGGATGCCGGTCTTCGGATCGAGACGGGCGAAGCCATAGCGTCCCTGCGTGCAGTCGTTGGTGACGAGCTTCTTGCCCGACTTGTCGAGCAGCAGATTGCTGGGAGAAGAGATCCCGCTGATCTGGAACGGCGAGCCCGCGACGAGCGCGAGGCGCCCGGTCTTCTTGTCGAGCGCGAAGGTGTGGATCGTCCCGTCGGTGGTGTTCGTCGCGTAGACGAACTTCTTCGCCGCGAGGATCCCGTTCTGTCCGCCCACGGTGCCGATCGTGAGTCCGGTGCTGATCAGCTCCGTCGCTCCCGTCTTGCCGTCGATCTCGAAGATGCGCATCAGGCCCTGGCCGCGGTCCGCCGCGTAGACCCAGATCGTGCGCCCCTTCTCGTAGAGCGCCAGCCCCGCGAGCTCGCCCGTCGGCCCGATCGGCCCGTTGCCGAGCAGCACCAAGCGCCCGCGATTGTCGCGCCGGAACAACGCCAACCCGCTGCCCGTGGACGCGAAGAGCCAATCGCCGCGCTTGTCGCACACGATCGTGTGCGAGCCGCTGTCGCACGTCACCGCTCCGCCGGGCACGGAGAACGGCGAGCCCGCGATCTCCGTTGGCTCGCCGTCGTTGCCCGCGAGCTCGAACGCGTGGATCACCTGGTTCGGTCCGTCGTGGACGTACAGCACTTCCTTACCGGCACGCGCGAGCGGGGCGAGGCAGGCGAGGCAGAGGAACGCGAGGAGGTGGTGGAGGGAGCGGGGCATGCGGAGCGGGGTTCGAGAGAGGGGAGGAGTTGCGGGGCGCGGGACGGTGGCGCGGGAAGGGGGGGCGAGTCTATCAGCTCGGGCGGGGCGGGGCGGGTGGCGGGTGCTGAAGAGCGGCCGTGCGGGACGGGGTCGCCCCGGAAACGCCGCGATCCGCATCGTCGAGCTGCAGCCGGTCCCGGCCTTCCGCCCGGAACCTCCGCCCACACGCGACGCAGGGCGCATGCCGATGGCATGCATTACCCCAGCGCTACGGGCGCCCCTGCTCCAGCCGCTCGCGGAAGTGCACCAGCGCTGCGCGCAATCGCGCGGCCAACCGCTCGCGCCGCGACCAGCGCTTCCAGCGCGCGGGCAGACGGCTCAGCCAATGCGCATGCGGCCCCTTCTGGACACCGCTCGATCGCACCAGGTCGAGCGCGCGCGGCAGGAGCTTGCGACCGAGGACGTTGGCGCACGCTTCGATCTCGGCGAGCGAGGCGAAGCGCAGCGCGAGGTCACCGCAGCTCACGTGGAAGAGCGGATAGCCACGGCCCGGGATGGCGCGCTCGCGCGGCGGCTCGTAGCTCGAGGCGTCCTCCCAACGCTGACCGCGGCGCGCATCGACGGGGCGATGCACCCAGAAGCTCATCGGGCTGATGGCTGGCGTTGGGAGGAACTCGATGTGCCAGCAGCTCATGCTTCGTGCGAGCGCTCCGAGCTCAGGCGCTGACAACTTCGCATCGGCGCACGCATCGGAGGGAGTCTACGGGCGGTGTGTCTGGCTCGCCATCGGTCTGAGCGCGACCCTCGGAGATCCTTTGGATGCCTTCTCCGCGCGGCGCAGTGAGGAGCTCGTGCGTGCCGTGAGCTGGGGCGAGCTCTCGCACGCGTTCGAGCGCAAGTCTCTGGCGGCAGGTCGTGGCGAAGAGCGGTGGGGGATCGTTCCCGCAAGCCTGCGATCGCGCCACCCTCCACGCTCTGCGCGCCACCTTCGCGACCCATTTCCTCGAAGATGGTCACGACATGCGCACGATCCAGAGCTGCTGGGCGCGAGGAGAGCGAGGGCGGTAGCATCGGGGGCGCCGCTCGCGACGGAGCGCTGTGACGTTGGCCGGATCCAGGGATTGAATGCTCATTCGTTGTCGATCCTGCGGGCGACCTCTGTCGACCTCGCTCCAGAGAGAAGTCGATGCCAGCGGCACGAACGACGCTGATGGCGAGCCCTTCTTGGCGGTCGGTAGCCTTCACCGATCCGATGGCAAGCTCTTCACCGGCTCGGAAGGTCGATGGGTCATCAACCTGACGGACGCCCGGAACCTCCGTGACCACGTCGACATCAAGCGCCTCGCCGGGTGCTGCGGGCTGGACGGATGTCATGGTCCGAACCAGGTATGCGTCTGTGGAGCCGAAGTGGCGACGGCGAATTCCGATTGCTGGATGCCCCATGCTCTTCTCTTCGAGCCTGAGGCCGTCGAGCTGGTCGACGAGACCGATGGACCTGGCGTTGCACACGACGGGCGCCGCGAGCCCGCGCGTTGACATCGAAGCACTACGAGAGCTTGCTAGAAATGGGCCAGCCAGAAGTCGTTGCGCGCGTCATCTTTCTAGCGCCCGAGGATGGTGGGCGGCGGCATCCTGCGATCGACGGACCCGTCTATCGGCCGCACCT
>JAEUHW010000170.1 GCA_016793245.1 Planctomycetota bacterium | reverse complement strand
CGCCTCGACGAGGCCGCGCGCGACTACGAAGAATGCCTCGCCGGCCGCCTCGAGGTCTTGGGCGAGAAGCACCCGCACACGCTCATCACCATGGGCAACGTCGCGAACTTGGCCTCGCTGCGCAAGGACTACGCGACCGCGAACACGCAGTTCGAGAAGCTGATCGAGATCGCGACGCGCGAGCGCGGTCCCGCGCACACCGAGACGCTGATCCTCGAGAACAACTACGCCTACTGCCTGGGCAAGCAAGAGCGCCTCGACGACGCGATCCGCATCCAGGCGGCGATCGCCGCGAAGGCGAAGGAATCCCTCGGCGCCGAGAGCCATCAGACCGCGACCTTCCTGGGCAACCTCGGCGGCCTGCTCTTGCGAAAGGGCGACCTGGCCGCAGCCGAGCCCGCGCTGCGCGAGGCCGTGCGCGTGCTGGAGCAGGTGCTCGGCAAGGACGCGCCGACGACGGCGGGCATGCGGGGGCGCTTGATCGAGCTCTTGCATAAGACGGGGCGCGCGGAGGAAGCGGAGCGCCTCGCGGCCCCCGCCGCCGCGGGCCAAGGCTGAGATCCGCCGCGCCCTCGACTTGTAGGGCTTCGATCTCGACTTACAATCGCGCGATGAGCGTTCGCCCCCTGCTCCTCTTCGCGCTCGGTGCCTTCCTCCTATGGATGGGAACCCTGGCGGTGGTCATCGCCAGCAGAGGCGACAACGACTTCGACGGCTTCCATCGCGCGGCGACTCATCTGCTGACCGAGGGCAAGCTCTCGTCGGCGCGCGACATCGAACGTTATCCACCGACCTTTCAGGTCTTGATGCTGCCGCTGGCGCTCGTACCGGTGGGCGTCGCGGCGTTCCTCTGGTTCGCACTGAACGCCGCCTGCCTCCTCGCGCTGCCGCGCCTCTTCGAGCGCAGCCTGGGGATCCCGCTGCGCGCGCAGCTCCCCGCGTGGCTCCTCGCGGGCCCGCTCGTGCCGGTGAACCTGCAGCTCGGGCAGAGCGCCCCCCTGCTGATCTTCGCTTCGGCCTGGTCGATCGAGCGCCTTCGGCGCAGCGCGGCGGGCTCGGTGCTCGCAGGCTTCGTCCTCGTGATCCTCGGCGCGCTGAAGGTGCTGCCGCTCGCGTTCCTGGCACTGCCGACGTTGGCCCGGCGGATCCGCGGCACCTGGATCGGAGTGACGCTCGCGCTACTCGCTTGCGGCGGTCTCCTCGTGCTCGCCGTGGGCACGGAAGAAGCTCGCGCGAGCTGCGAACGTTGGGTCGAGGACGTGGAGACGCAAAGCCCCTGGAACCTCGTTCAGAGCGAGCGCAGCCTGCGCTATGCGAACCAAGGACTCGGCGTGACGCTCGCGCGCACCTTTGGCGACTTCGAGAGCGACCGCGTGCGAGGCCGCGTCGAGCTGCTGCATCTGCCGCTGCCCTTCGTGTGGAGCGTCTACTTCGCCTTGCTCGCCCTCACGGGCCTGCTGACGCTGAAGATCGTGCTGCACGCGCGCCGCGACGGCGACATGGATGCGTGGCTGCGGGGCTATGCGGCGATCGCGCTGGCGATGCTCCTCGTCTCGCCGATCGTATGGACGCATTACTTCCTCTGGTGGCTCCCCGCGGGCCTCGCCCTCCGGCGCCACGAGCGCGCGATCGTGATCCTCGCGGTCTGCTCCTTGCTCGCGACGACGATGCCCGCGACGCGCTCGCTGGGCTTCCACATCTTCACGACCTTGGGCTTGCTCGTCGCCCTCGAGCGGACGCGGGCCGCGGCAGCGCGCAACCCTATCAGCGTCGCGGAGCCGCGACGAGAAGAGGCGCGGATCGCGAGCTAGGAGCGCTGGCTCGCGCGCGAGCTCGAGCGCCTCAGTAGGTCTGCGCGCGAACGCCGTTGCTCGTCCGGAGCGCGAAGGTCGACGGATCGATCGCCGCCGCTTGCGCGAAGAGCGACGCGCCCGGCATCACCGGCGGTGCGGAGAAGGACCAGACGACACCGCCAAGAGGGTCCGTGGTGCCGGGCAACACGACGAGCGGCAGCACCTCCAGCACGCAGCCGGCGGTGCCCGCGATCGGCACGGCGGGAGCGAGGGCCGTCGCTCCGAGCATCAGGAGCGCCGGCGCCTGCGAGCCCGCGTTCGTCGCGGTGAAGCGGAGCGCGTGCCCAGCACCCGAGAAGTCGGCACCGTGGAGCCGAACACCGCACGTCGAAACGAGCGTCGGATCGATGGGCTCGAAGCTCGCCGGAACTACGCCGCCGCTCGCGACGAACGCGAGCGTGGTTCGCTGCGAGGCGAACTCGGTGCCCGCGGCTCGCAGCGAGACATAGCCGAAGAGCTGCACGCGGACGAATCGACTCAACGGCGAAGGCAGCGGGAGCGCGATCGTTCCCGAGTGATTGCCGCCGAGCTGGAGCTCGTTCGTCCCGTCCGCATCCACATCGACGGCGATCCAGGTTTGCACGAGGGCCGATGCCGAGCCCGTCGAGGTGACCCGGAGCTCTCCCGAGCTCGACGCGGGGAGCAACCAGAGCCACGACTGCGGGGCCGCTGCTCCGGTGCCGCTCATGGTGTAGGCCTGGGCCCACCCACCCATCGAGCTCGCGCCGCAATCCAAGTCGAGGTGGATCCGATCGCCCTGGGAGCGCGCGCGCACTTCGAGGCGCGCGAAGCCGGAGGCGAAGCTCGACGCCGTCGCTTCCGGCGACACGACGAATCCCGGGGGAAAGCCGCGGCGGCTCGTGACGAACGAGGTCCCGGCGAACACCTCGCAGGCGGTCTCCGCGGAGAGGACCGGCTCCTGCGCGGGCAGAACCGTGGCGAGCGAGGCGATGGCAACGAGGACGGGCAGGGTGCGCATGGAAGCCTGGGTGGGGTCGAGCCGGACGCGTTGGCAATCGCCGTGCCGGAGAGCTCGAGGCCGACGCCGACCTCGACGCGTCGCGACGGTGAGCCCGAGCCGCGTTCGCGAGATGCTACGTCAGCCCCACAGCCGAGCGGATCGCGGAGCAGCGACCGAGCTCTCCGCGAACCGACGCGAGCGCCGCAAGCGCCGCGGTTGCGCGTCGATCGTGCGCGCTTCATGCTGCGCCCGTGAAACCGCCCCACTCCGCGAGCGGGCACCTCGAGGATCGCTCGCGCGAGCGGGACGATCTGGAGCGAACCATGTCCGCATCGAACTGCTCGACGGCCCGCCGTGGGATCGCGGTCGCGCTCGGTTGGCCTCTCGCGCTGACGCTCGGCTGCGCGTCGAGCTCCGACCACGAGGGAGGAACGGATCGCACCGGCGCGCGGACGCTCTCCGCGACCGAGGACGCGGATCCTTGGCGCGGGCTCGAGCGCCACGAGCTCCAGCTCGACCAGAAGCTGCTCGTGGTGAAAGGACCGAAGGGCGTGATCGGCTGCCCCTACCTGAACGTCGAGATGTTCGCGCTCGCCGGCGAAGCCTGCGCGATCATCGAAGCGATCGACACCGCCGGCATGCTCGACGCGCCGGTCGTCGCGGTGTCGCCGAAGGCGCGCGAGCTGGGTATCGAGATCGGCATGTCGGGGCGCGCGGCCCTCGATCGGATTCGCTGAGCTCGGACGTCGTCGGCGGAGCACCCTGCGCTGCCAGCGCCCGCGGCTCTCGTCGCGCGCCGGCGAGCCGCGGCGCCAGGCCCGCAGCGATCAAGCGGTCCAGGCCACGTCAAGTTGCAACAAGGTAGCTAGGCCGTCCTGGGATCTGGGGAGAGGGTGGAGACGCTCGAGGCGGATCCTCGCTCTCGAGCGGAAGGATGCCCTCACCCCCGCGGCGTGCTCGCCGGCGTCGCGCTCGACCCACGCCAGGAACCTGCCCATGCGCTCGCACCATCTGCCGCTCGCGCTCCGCCGCATCGCTTTCGCCGTGGGTTTGGCGGTCCTGCCCAACGGCCAGGCCTACTCGCAGAGCGATGAATGCTCGAACGCTCTCAGGCTCTCCGAGGGCGTGAACGGCCCTTATAGCAATGCCGGCGCCACCAACAACCCCGCCGATCCGCCCTTCTCCTGCGGCGGCGACCCGTCCTTGGCGAAGGATGTCTGGTTCGAGTATCGACCGGCGGTCTCCGGGCCCGTGACCTTCGAGCTCTGTGCTCCGCTCGCGACCTTCGATACCCGCATGGCGTTCTACGACGGGTCGTGCGGAGGGCTGACCTTGGTCCAATGCAACGATGACGCGTGCGGGCTGCAGTCGCGCTTCACGGTCTACGCGTACGAGCTCACGACCTACCTCGTGCGCGTAGCTGGGTACCAAGGTGCTTCCGGGTCGTTCTCCCTCCGCGTGACCTCGGCGGACTCGTGCGAAGGGGCGCTCACCATCACCGCAGGGCTGAACGGTTCCTACTTGAACTTCCATGCAGACAGCTCGGCGCCGCCCTGGACCTGCGGCACTGGCGCGCGGGATCTCTGGTTCCGCTATGTCGCTAGCTGCACGGGCCTGGCGACCGTGGACCTCTGCTATTCGAACTTCGACACGATCGTCGAGGCGTACTCCGGTACCTGTGGGGCGCTGGTCTCCCTCGGCTGCAACGACGACGAGCCCGGCTGCTTCGAGCGCTCCAGACTGAGCTTCCCCGTCACGAACGGCGGCAGCTACTTCCTACGCGTCGGTGGCGCGAACGGCGATATGGGGATGATCTA
>JAEUHW010000127.1 GCA_016793245.1 Planctomycetota bacterium | reverse complement strand
GTGGTTCTATCTCGGCGCCTTGCTCTTGCTCGTGATCTGCATGCTCTTCGGCGTGCTGATGGTGTTCAGCGCAGCGACGGGCGGCGGCACGTGGATCGGGCTCATCTTCGGCGCGATCTTCACGCTCTTCACCGCGCTGAGTGCCTGGAGTTTCGTCGGCGTGCTCGCGGAGCAGCGGCCGCGACCGCTCGTGCTCGAAGGGCGCGGAGCGGAGCGCTGAGCGCTCCGCTCGTCGTATCTCGGCGCTACTTGCCGTCCGCGGACTTCTCGGGCGCGGCGTCCAGCGTACGGATCGCTTCGCAACCCAGCAGGAACGCGCGCCGCCGATCGGCGAACGCGCGCAGCGACATGCCGCCGCGCGTCTGACTCGCCTGCGGATCGATCGGCTGCGGATCCAACGCGCGCTCGAAAGCTGCCATGGAGGACAGCTTCCGCGTGTCGAGGCGCAGCTCGGGCTCCAGGATCGCGCGGTACTGGCTGACGAGCGGCTCGAGCTTCGCCCAGTCGAGCGACTGCTCCGCGATCGTGCGCACGCGTTGCAGGTAGCGCTTCCGCAGCGCGGGCACGGCGAGCAGCTTGCTGCGCAGCGGCTTCGAGGCGTCGTTCAAGCCGACCAGCGGATCGAGGGTCACGCCACCGCCGCCGCCACCACCGCGACCGCCGCCCATCCCGGGACCACCGCCAGGCCCTCCGCCCCCAGGTCCGCCGCCGCCGGGTCCGAAGACCTCGTTGAAGTCGTGCGGCACGAGATGGAAGCGGTTCCCGCTGTCGAGGAAGAGGCTGTAGTCGCTCGCGCGGGTCCAGTAGCCGTCGCCGTTGATCAGCGCGACGTCGAGGGCGAGGAACCAGAGCGCTTCGTCGAGGTCGAGCAGCGGCGTCAGCGCGGCCTCGAGCTCGTCCGGCGGCGTCTGCTCGAGCGTGCGGCAGAGGCGGATCAGCGCGCGCCAAGCACCCTCGCCGGAGCCGTTCTTGCGATCGTAGCGCTTCGTGTAGGGCTCGATCTCCTCACCGAGGTAGCGGAGGCCGCCGTCGCCGTTCGGGCTGCCGGGGACCTTCCAGCGCGTGCCGGCCGCGCTCGGGTAGTTCTCGGCGAGGAACTCCTTGTCGAACTGCTGCACGTTCACATAGAGGCCCCACGACTCGCCGTTGATGACCAGCTTCACCAAGTTGGCCTTCGGCGCGGGGATGTATTGCCGCGCGATGTGCGAGTAGAGGATCGAGTGGAGGAACGACGGGTCCGAGTGCGCGTTCAGCAGGTTGAGCGAGCTGTAGCCGAGGAGGCGCTGCTTCCCCTTCCCGGCGTCGAGGGAGAGGTTCAACGAACGCTTCGAGCCCGGCGACAGCATCATGAACGAGCTCATGCCGCGGAAGCCGACGCCCACCTCGGGATAGCTCTGCCCGTCGACCGTGAGCGTCGCGGGCACCTCGACGTCGGTGCGGTAGAAGTCGGCCATCTCCGCCTCCCAATCCGCGCTCTCGAAGTCGAGGAAGAGGGTCCGCAGCAGCTTCGCGTCGTAGAGCGGTCCCTTCAGCGGAGCGACCTCGGCAGGCGTCAGATTGGGGCCTGGCTGCGGCGCCGCGGCTTCCTCGCCGCCGCGCCCTCCGCGACCGCCGCGTCCGCCGGGCCCTCCACGGCCGCCGAAGCCTCCCCGCGTTTGCGTCTTCGCTTCGGCGCGCGCGAGCTTGCGCTCTTCCGCATCGAGCTTGCCGTCGTCGTTCGCGTCGAACTTCTTCGCGAGCTTGCGATCGGGTGCCCCCATGCCGCCCGGGCCGCCCATGCCTCCGGGCCCGCGCTGTCGTTCGGGGAACGCGAAGGCCGCGCCCTTCAACGCGGCGAGCTTCTCGCTCTGCTCCTTGGTGAGGAGCTGCAGCGCCTCGTCGCTCAGCGGTCGGAACGGACCCGCTTCGTCGCGTAGTGCGCGGAGCTTCTCCTGCTGCTCGGCGCTGAGCCCGAGCTGCTGGGAGAGGTCGGCGCGCAGGAGCGCGGCGGCTCCTTCGCGCTGCAAGCGCAGCTCGGCGAGGCGCGCGCGTTGCTTCTCATCCAGCAGCGCGCTCAGCCGCGCATCGAAGTCGGCGCCGACGGCCTCCATCTTCGCGCGCATCGCGGCCATGCGCTGCTCGCGCTCCGCGGGCTCGAGCTCCTCCATCTCTCGCGGATCGAGCTCGCCCATCGCGGACTGGGTGGCCTCCTGCATCTCGGTCCGCAGGGCCTCGATCTTCGTGAGCAGCTCCTCGCGGAGGCCGAGCTCCTTCTGGACCTCGGCGATGGAGACGAGACCCAGCGCGCCTTCGCCGGCGCCGCCGCGCGGAAAGAACCCCGGTCCGCCACCGTTGCGGAAGCCGCCGCGCTCCTGCGGAGGTCCGCCGCGCTCTTGCGCTTGGGTCGAGCCGAGGACGAGGACGCAGGACGCGGCGAGGGCCGCCAGGGGGATCCGGAACGCGTTCATGGAGGCAAGCTTCGCAGAAGTCGAGGCGCGCGCGGGCATCGCGGCCGGGAACGCATGGCGGCGCTGCTCGCGGGGCGGAAGCACGGCGGACGCAGTGCTCTACGAGCAGGCGTTGCCGAAGCTAGCGCATGGCCTCTGGTGGCGCGAGGGCTTCGTCGCCGAGCACTTCCTCCTGGAGTGAGTCGCAAGTCGAGTCGTCACCGCAGGGCGTCATCGACGCCTGCGGAGAGGGGGAGGGAGGCGCGGCCGGCATCTGCGGGAGTCGTTCGAACTTCGAGGCTCCGGCGGAGAAGGCTCCGAAACGCTTGCAGCCAGACCTCGAGTGCAAAGGAGTGCCGCGCCGCGACGTTCGCCGCTTCCGCTATCCCCTGTGTGGCCGCGAGTGGATGCGCACCGCGGGCTCCGCTCTGGACCTCGTAGGTCGCGACGAGGACGGGCCGATCGGAGATCGCTGGTTCCTCTTCGGCGCAGCGATCGAGGGCGAGCGCACGTACGCGATCCAGACGTCCGAGCTCGGAGCGCAGGACGCCGAGGACCACTACGCTCTGGAAGGGCTGTAGGTCCTGCGCTCGCTCGCGTTCCGCGCGGGCGGCAGGGGCGGGGGCGTGAGGGCCTCCGCGTCGGGCCGGGCTGCTTCGGCTCCTCGGCGTCCGGCTGCCGGCCACCCCACCTCGCCCAAGTGCAATCCGTTGCACTTTGCTTCCCCACATATATGTCGCTGCGAGGCTGCGTCTGCGGGCGGAGCGCGCCGGCCCCGCCTCCCCGAGCGTGGCGATCCGCGCCCGCGCGCGCTAAGGTTCCGCCCCATGCCGGAACCGACCGCCGACGAGCCCCTGGAGCGCTTCCGCGATGCCCGCGGTGCGCGATGGGTGGCGGTCGCCTCGTTCGCCTCCGAGCTTAAGGAGCGGGTGCTGCCGGCGCTCGACGCGTTGCTCGCCGATCCGCCCGCCCACGCGTGGGCGCAGCTCGTGAAGAAGAGCCACTACCGGCGCGTCGTGCGGCTCGAGCTCCCCGGTGGCGCGGTGTTCTTGAAGGCTCATGCGATCGGGCATCCCGGGCGGCGCTTCGGGCAGCGGGCCTTCGGGACGCGCGGGGAGAACGAGTGGGCGAAGACCCGCCTCCTGCGCTCGCTCGGGATCGCCACGCCGCGGCCGCTCGCGGCGGGGGCGCTGCAGCGCGGGCTCGGGCTCGCGCGCTCCTACTACCTCTCCGCCGAAGTGCCGACGCCGCGCACCTTGACCGCGGCGTTGCAGACGGAGACGAACGCGACGCGGCGCGCGACGTGGCTCGGCGCGCTGGGCGAGGACCTCGCGGTCCTGCACCGCCATCGGCTGCACCATCGCGATCTGCACGGGAACAACGTGCTGCTCTCGCCCGCGAGCGAGAGGCCGGTGCTCCTCGATCTGCACAGCCTCTGGCGCGTGCCGCTGCTGCCGCCCTGGTCGCGGCTCCGCAGCATCGCGAAGCTGCTGGCGTCGCTCGACGACGAGCTCGAGATGGGCGAGGACGAGATCTTCCTGCGCGCGTACCTCGGCGCGGAGGCGCACGGCGTCGAGCTCGAAGCGCTGCTCGCACGCGCGCGGCGCCGCGCGCGCGCCGTGCGCGACGAGCACTGGGGCTCGCGCGTGCGCCGCGCGTTGACCGGGGGCTCGAAGATCGCGCGCACGAAGAGCGCGCTCGGTCGGAGCTGGCGGGTCGCCGAGCTCGCCGAGGAGACGCCCGAGCGCTGGTTCGCGGAGGCGCTCGCGGCGCGCGGTGCCGCGGTGCTGAAGGACGAAGCGGCGCGCGGGAAGGTCGTGCGCCTCGCGAGCGATGCAGGACCGCTCATCGCGAAGCTCGAGCTCTCGACCGGCCTCGATGCGCGCGGCCGTTCCTTCTTCGGGCGCTCGCGCGCGCGCCGCGCATGGCTCGCCGCGCACGGCTTGAAGCTGCGGAAGGTCGCGTGTCCGGCTCCGCTCGCGCTGCTGGAGCGCAGGAACGGCGAGACGCTCTTCGCGATGCGCGAGATCGAGGGGGCGACGAGCTTCGAGAGCTTCGCCGCGCAGCACGCCGTGCACCTCCCGCCGGAGGAACGGCGTTCCCTCGTCGACGCGCTGGCGTCGTTCGTGGCGCGCGTGCACGAGCGCGGCGGGCACCACGATGATCTCTCGGCGAAGAACCTCTTGCTGCGGCGCGCGGGCTCGAGCTTCGAGCTCTACCTCGTCGATCTCGAGGACTTCCGCTTGGGAGCCGCGCCTTCGGACGAGCAGCTCGTCCGCGCGCTCGGTCAGCTGAACGACGTCCCGCCGCGCGCGTTCGCGTTGCGCGAGCGCCTGCGCTTCTGGTGCGGCTACCGCCGCGCGCGGCGCTTGAAGCTGGAGTGGAGCGCGGAGCGCGCGCTGCTCGCGCGCATCGATGCCA
Organism: Planctomycetota bacterium; assembly: GCA_016793245.1. Taxonomy (GTDB): domain Bacteria; phylum Planctomycetota; class UBA1135; order UBA1135; family JADKAF01; genus JADKAF01. The sequence continues at coordinate 6,494 of JAEUHW010000127.1, read as the reverse complement.
TGACGCGCGCGCGCGTCGAGCGCCGCGAGGGGCGCTGGCGTGCGGAAGGGCGGAGCGGCTTCGAAGCGGGCTACTTCCCCGCGCGTACCCGAGGAGCGAGCCCGTGAGCGAAGCGAGCACGCCGCGCCTCAGCGTGTGCATCATCGCGTTCAACGAAGAGGAGCGCTTGCCCGCGTGCCTCGCGAGCATCGCGTTCGCCGACGAGATCGTCGTCATTGACTCGCACTCGACCGATCGCACGCGCGAGCTCGCCGCCGCTGCGGGAGCGCGCGTGATCGAGCGTCCGTTCCCGGGGCACGTCGAACAGAAGAACTTCGCCGCCGCGCAGGCCCGCGGCGCCTGGGTGCTCTCGCTCGACGCCGACGAACGCCTGAGCTCGACGCTCGCCGAGGAGATCCAGCGCGTGATCGCCGAGGACGATCCGCGCTTCGTCGCGTGGGAGATGCCGCGCTGCACCTGGTACTTGGGGCGCTGGATCCGCCACGGCGCCTGGTATCCCGATCGCAAGCTCCGCCTCTGGCGCCGCGGCCACGCGGAGTGGCGCGGGCGGAACCCGCACGATCACGCCTTCGCCGACGGACCGGTGGGGCGCCTGCGAGGCGATCTGCTGCACCTCTCGTACCGCGACGTTGCCGATCACCTGCGCACGATCGACAAGTTCACGACGATCATGGCCGGCGAGCGCGCGAAGGAAGGCGAGCGCTTCCGCTGGACGAGCCTGCTCTTCTCGCCGCCCTTCCGCTTCGTACGCGACTACCTGCTGAAGCGCGGGTTCCTCGATGGGGCCGCGGGCTTCCTGATCGCCGTGCTCGCGGCGTACTACGTGTTCCTCCGGCACCTGAAGCTCTGGGAGCTGCAGCGCGGGAAGGGCGCGCCGACGGGCGAGCCGTGAGCGCTGTCATTCGAGGAGCGCGGAGACTTCGCGCGGGCCTGCAAGTTGTGGAGGACGGGATCGCGAGGGCATAGCGGAGAAGCTTGATCGACTTGCGGTCGAGGAGCTGCTCCGCGATGGCCAGCCGAGTCGACCGCTCGCTTCGAGAGTGATCGCGGCACTCTGAGCGGAGCCGCGCAAGGGATCGGTAGACGCTACGGCGGGGCTCGGCTAGGTTCAGTGCAGCAAGGCGCCCTTGCGTCAGCGAGCTGGAGATCTCGAGCACGCGGAGCGCCAGAACAAGTGAGTTCCGGTATGGATCTCGATCCGGTTGAACAGCGGCAGCTCGAGCAGGCGCTCGAAGCGCTCCGGCGGTCGGTCCTCCGTTTCGCGCGGCCGGGTCGTAGCATCGAGGACTGGCTACAGGATCTGATCCTGGACTACCTCCTTGCCTGTAAGAGAGGTGCGCCCCCAGCCAACGTCTGGGCCTGGGCGGACGTCGTCTTGAAGCACCGGGCGGCACGCGAGCGCACACGTTCTCGCAGCGCCGAGGCACTCACTGCCGAGCTCCGAGATCCGGACCCCCCCCCCTGCGATTCGGACGAGGCGAGTTCGCCGACGGAGCAGTACGAAGTCTGGGCGCGCATTCGATCCGCCGTGCTCGAAGAGCTCTCGGACGCGCATCGACGAGCGATGGAGGCCCTGCCCGGATGCCAGTCGATGCACGAGTGGGAGCGAGCCTCACACCTGGAACGGGTCGATCTGAAGCGCCTCGTAGACCGGGTAGCGAAGGTCGCTCGCGGATTTTTGCCCCCCTCCTGACCCCATATCACCCGGACGCTCGGGTCGAGCGAGCACTCGATCCGGTGTCCCTGGGTAGGTGAGCTATGCTGGCTTCCACCTAGTCACCCCGACCGTCCCCGAACTACGAGGCTTGCCATGAAGCGCTTCGTCCTGCTGATGGGAGCGATGCTCTTGCTCCTCTGTCTTCCGACCAAACCGTTGACCGCGGGCTCCTGCAATCTCGTTCTCGACACCTCCACGATTCCGGGTTCGTTCTCGTGCTCGGGGAGCTGCGACTCCGGCTGTGCCACGAGTTGTCAACTCTGCACCTACACCTCTGGAACCTGCACGCTGAACATCTGCGATTGCACTGCCGGCTGTCCTCCTACCGGACCCGGTTCAGACTGCGGGCTCGACACCTGCTACGGCTACCACAGCAGCGGCTCTGGCTGTCCCTTCGGCTGGACCTGTAACCTGCTTCCCGACCTAGCCTGCGTCGCACCGGCGCAGTGCAGGGTCCGGAGCTTCGGTCCTAACTCCGAGTTCCAACGGTGCGAGTGCTACTAAGGTTCGCAGTGGGCCGGCGGGGTGCCTCTTGGCCGGCTCCACTTACCTGATGAATGGCTTCCTGAGCTTCGTCGCCTCCCATGCCCACGCCGTTCCTTCGCCTGGTTCCGGCCGCGCTGTACGTTGCCTTGGGCTCGTGCTCGGAGCCACGCGATGATTCTCCAGCTCGCGGCGGCTCGTACATCGATCTTCTCGAGCACGCCGTCCCACCCCCTGACGCTGCAGGCTTGACCGAAGTATGGCGAGCTGGCACCCGATTCACTTCGGTCGCATACTTCGTGGAGGAGCCGCACATCTACATTGCCGGGCTCTGCTCGGACGGAAGTACGAGCAGCCTGGGCAGTCAGCGATCCATGTCCTACGCGCTCCTGACGAGCTACGAGAGATTCCTCGCGGACGTAGAAGCCAGCTCTCAGCGACTAGATCTCGACAGGGTGCCGAAGACTCCCGAACGAACCCATCCGCAGTTGTTCATCGGAGGAAGCGGCGTCATGCGTTGGATCACGGTCGGTCCCACCAAGGATGCAAGTGGCCGGTCATTCGGGCTCAGAGGAAAGCGGACTTCGGCGGGCAAGGAGTGGACATTAGTGAGTGCCACGAGCCCGAGCGATGTGAAGCATGTCGAATTCCGGGCAACAGTGAGTGCAGATGGAATCCTAGAGATTGACACCGAGAACGATGCGCACTCGATCTACTTCTTGAGGTATGCCGATGGAACGGTTCGCATGTTCTGCACTTCTAACTGAGACGATCGCTCGGATCCTGCTTGCAGCCTTCACCCTAGGTTGCACAGAGAATCGAGCCGCGCAAGGCAGCTTTGAGCTCTTGCCGCGCGCTGCGCACATTCAGATCGAAAGCGCAGGGTCGGAATCCTCGGTCGCTCTCGAGCTAAGAGCACTACGCGAGGGCGCGGCCATCACTGCCGTTCGTCTCACCTGTGACTGCTTTCGGTATGAGCTATTCAAGGAGGGCTCGCCTTGCTCGCTCGACACGAAGTGGCGTCGAGGTGAAAGCGGGAATCTGGTCATACGAACTCGTCCCGAGCGGGAGGTCTCCGGAAAAGACTACACGGTGCTAGTCATGCTAGAGAACGGAGATCAGCTAAGCGCAATACTGTACGTCAACCGAGTTGGCGTCTTCGAGGGCGGAAACATCATTGATATCGGCGCTCTTGCACCGGCTACGTCTTCGATCCGACTGCCCGTATCGTTCCACAGGAGCATTCAGGATCCGATCCTCACGAGCGCGGATGTTAGTCCGCTTGTCTTGGACGGATCGTTCGTCCGTGGAGCTTCCGACGGCTTGAGTACGGACTACGAACTGCACGCTCGAGTGACGATCACCGATCCGGCCAAGCGTGGGCCCTTCAAGATCGCAGCTACCGTGATGAGTAGCGCCGACGAGCAGCGCCACGCTGTCGAGATCGTTGGCCGGATTGAGCACGGAATCTGGAGTGCTCGCGACAGCTCTCGCGGGATACCCTTGGGGACCCGGTGTCGCGGCAGAGCCGTGCCCATCGAGGTCGAGATCGGAAGTTCAGGAGTCGACGATGAGTTTCTCATCGCGTCGGTCGCGATCGAACGAGCTGGACCATCAACTTACGCCATCGGCGACATGCCGAAGGCTGGACTCACTCTCGCCCCTCAATCGACTCTGAAGATCCCCCTGAACATCATCCCGACGAACTCGGGCTTGATCTGTGGAATCGTAGAGCTCCGAGGTCGATTCTTGCTTGGCAGCAACGAAGACAAGGTACTCCGGATTCCGTTCGCCGGGATCGCGGACTGACACGCCGAAGGATGACAACCATGAGCCGCCCAACCAACTTCGAGATCAAGCCCCCGCGAAGAGCCAGAGGCATGTCGCTCTTGGTAAGGAGCATACTGGCGCTGTGCCTCGGTGCGCAGGGCGTGATAGCTCAGAGCGAGCAATGGGCCTACACTCGCCAGATGTTCCCCACGACCAACGAGTACCCGACGGGCGCCGCAGCAGGCGATATCGACGGCGACGGTGATCTGGATCTCTACATCGCCGTCTCGACCCAGGGAGTTCCTTCGAATCCTGCTCAGGATCGCCTGTACTTGAATGACGGTCGAGGTCGATTCCGCGACGTCATGTCTCGTTTGCCGGTAGATACCGACGATACCTACGGCGTCGCTCTGGGCGATCTGGACGGTGACGGCGACCTCGATGTTATGCTCGCCAACGGAGTGACGCCCTGCAGGATCTACCTGAATGACGGAGCGGGGAACTTCCAAGATGCGCCCGCGCTTCTCCCTCCGCAGGCGTCGCCCGGACCCATCTTCTTCTGCGTCGCTCTCTCCGATTTCGACCAGGACGGTGACCTGGATGCCTTCTTCGCTGGCGAGACAAATCGGCTTTGGATCAACCAGGGTCCCGCGGGCTTCCTCGATGTCAGCTCGACGAACTTGCCGCCGCCGATTACTCCTCCCGTCTGGACTCGAGACGTAGCCGTAGGTGATCTGGATGGCAATGGCTATCCTGATCTCGTGCTCGCCAACCTTGGTAATGCAGGTGGAGGCCTTGGAGGTGGAGCAGCAAATCAGATCTTGGCAAATGTTGGTGGGGCTACGTTCTTGGATTTAACCGGAATTAGTATCGCTGCCGTTATCGCGCCGACAATGGCGGTCGATCTTGGAGATATCGATGGCGATGGGGATCTGGACATTTACTTCGCGAACAACTTGAACAGCGGGATCCCATGGACTGCACAGGACCAGCTCTACAACAACACAGGGAGTGGAGGCTTCGTCGAGACGCTGATCGCCCTCCCGACCGAGACGTACTCGACGAACGACGCTGTGTTTGCTGATTTCGATGGCGACGGTGACCTGGACGTGCTGACGGCCAACGGACCCTTGTCTGGATTGCCTTCCGAGCCCGATCAGATTCTGCGAAATGATGGCACGGGAACCTATCTTGGGACTCCAGGAAGCATTACTGTCCTCGGCGTGGAGCTGAGCACGCATCGCTGGGTCGTAGGAGATTTCGACAGAGACGGCGACCTCGACGGAATCGCAATCTCCGGGATCGAGACGCGGCTCTTCCTCAACCGCGGCGATGCGACCTTGATCGACGCTACGAATCGCCATCCTTCGTTTCTCCGAGGCGGGGCCGCCGTCGGCGACTTCGACCTCGATGGCATCGTGGACGTGGCCGCACCGAGCATTGGCTTCTCGACTTCCATGCGGCAGTGTTCGCTCTTGCGTGGAGTCGGGAATGGGAGCTACCTCGATGTCTCCAACCGAATGCCCGATATTGCGGAAGCGATTACGATCGCCGCGGGCGACATGGATCGCGACGGGGACCTCGACTTGGTCATCGGAAGCGCGTGCTTCTCCGTTTGCCGAGTCACCGTTCTCCGGAACGACGGGACAGGGAATTTTGCGACGTGGTGGAGTATCGCTGTCGGTGCACCGATCGCGGGAGTTGCGTTCGGGGATCTCGACGGAGATGGACTTCTCGACATCGTTGCCGGCATGCAGGGCGGCACGCCTCTCACGCGTGTCTTTCAGAATCGAGGCGCGAGTGGATTCGCTGAGATCTCCGCAGCCGTTCCGGACGTTCCAGGAGACACGCGGCAGTTTGCTCTCGGCGACTTGGATGGCGACGGAGACCTCGATCTCTTCGTCGCGAAGTCTCGCTTGGGGAGCACCGCCTCGTTCGCCAATCAAGTCTATCGGAACGTCGGCAATGGGCATTTCGCGACGATCGCCGGGGCCTTGCCTCCGCACGTCGAGCCGTCCACCTCGGTAGCGCTCGGCGATGTGGATGGCGACGGCGACCTCGATGCGCTGGTGGGCAATGGCGACGTCGACCTCAACCGCCAATCGATCGCGGTGCTAAATCGCCTGTACTTGAACAACGGCAACGCGATCTTCTCCGACGCTTCGAATCTCCTGCCGGCTCTGCCCCCCGACAACACGCGCGCGGTCGCTCTCTTCGATGCAGATGAGGACGGCGATCTCGACGCCTTCCTCGGCAACCGCGATCGGCGTTCGCGTCTCTATCGCAACCAAGGCTCAGGGCAATTCGTCGATGCCAGTGCCGAGCTTCCCGATACGCGAGCGTGGGCCGGATCCGTTGTGATCGCCGACGTGGATCGCGATGCTGACCTCGACATCGTCACCGCGAACTTGGGCAGCACCGTCTTGTTCAACCTGCGCCGACATCTCGCCTGGCGGACACCCCAGAGCCTCGGCAAGTCCTTCGCGATGGATCTGAACGGCGATCCGAACGCGCCGTGGATCTT